>JAYVNB010000146.1:0-1646 GCA_043759365.1 Bacteriovoracaceae bacterium
CGCTCACCGCAATCGTCCCCTGCTTGAACAGATCCCCAAAGCCCAAAGCGGAACACTCCTGATCGACGAGATCGGAGAATGGCCCTTGGGTGAACAGCGGGTGCTCCTGGACTTCCTCCAGACTCGGACTCTGGCTCACCCTGAAAACCCTTCGATGCGCATGCTGGCCAACGTCCGGATCATGGCCACCACCAGCCAGGCTCTCGACGGCCGCGCCCAAGGAGGCCTCTTCAACGCAGAACTCCTGGAGAAATTCAGCGCGTTCCGGTTGGAAATGCCGTCGCTCGCCAAGCGTGAACAAGAATTCGAAGACATCGTCCTCGGGCTGCTCGGCGAGATCACTCGCGAAGTGCACAAAGAGCACCTCCGCACCTTGACCAGCGAAGCGTGGTCCAGCCTCAAGGGCTACGACTGGCCAGGCAACCTGCGTGAGTTGCGAAACGTGATGAGACTCGCAGTCCTCAACGCCAAAGGCGACGATGTCGAGGACCTAGACCTTCCCGACTTCGGCCACGATCGCCTCGACTTCCGCTCTACACGCGAAGAGTTCGAGAAAATCTACATCCTCGAGCTTCTCAAGACCTTTGACGGCAAAATCGAAAAAGCATGCAAGGTGACACGCATGGACCCGACTGCCCTGCTTTCCAAGATGAAGAAGTACGGGATCGACTCTTCGACTTTGAACCCGCTGAACTGAACCCCGACGCCCTGATCCTGGGTTATGGCAATTCCTTGAAACCGAGCGCGCTCGCTTTCAGGAGCGAAGACTTGGGAATGCGGTAGGAGTTCTCGTTGCCCGTCGGCTGACCGCAGACCTGAATCCGCATCTTGCCGTCGCTTTTTTTGCTGGATTCAAGGACCGGGATCCCGAGCTTCGCCAACTCTTTCGACCCCAATTCGAGATCTTGGGCCGAGTCAGGTGCGCATTGTTTTCCGCCGTCGGGGCGCTTGACCCAGACGCTCGGCTCTTCAGAGGCGGATTTCGCGGCAGAAGTGGCGCCTTCGGGCGCGGGCACCGACTTTTTGGAGCCGAATGCCAAGCTTCCCTGTGAAACCGCGATACCGATCACCGCCAAGGAAGCGAACGCCGCCCAACGCGCTTGTTTCAAGTGACAACTCTTCATGGCAAAGAAGCTTGCCACGCAAGCGGCTTCTTTGACAAGACCACTCCATGACCCCTTCGGAAAGCCGTTGGATCTGCTTGAAAGAGACTCCGATTTTCGAGACCTCGGTGATGAACCTCGTTCAACAGGACTGTCGATCAAGCGACTCGGGCCGGGAACATCGCTTTTATCTCCTTCGCTCACCGGACTGGTGCAACATCATCCCGGTGACGGAAGAAGGGAACGTCGTGCTGGTCAGGCAGTTCCGAATTGGGATCAACGCCCATACCCTGGAAGTTCCCGGCGGGACCGTGGATGCCGGGGATGGGGAGGACTTTCAGGCGGCCGCGCTTCGGGAAATGGAAGAGGAAACGGGCTACTCCCCCCTCCCGGGTGCGAGGCTCGTGAAACTCGGATGGGTTCACCCTAATCCCGCCATCCTCGACAACAAGACCCACCTCTTCGCAGTCGGTCCGGTCCGCCGCACGCAAGCGCAGGACCTCGACCCGGGCGAGATGATTGAAACGGTCGAAGTTCCTCTCG
>JAYVNB010000147.1:0-5390 GCA_043759365.1 Bacteriovoracaceae bacterium
CAAACCTGGGGCTTTCTCAGCTGGTGGCGGCATCCAGCAAGATCGCAGCGCCTAAGAAAATGAACTTCCTGAAGCATACCCAAGAAGTGCTTCTCGAGAGCTTCTTCACCCGGGAAATGGATGCCGACTCGGTCGAGTACGCAAAGTCAACGGTGGAAACTTCAGTTTCCTTCCTCTGTGATGGAGGCGACACTTGCGATCTGCTTTCGGCGCTGAACTCTCACTCGGACTTTCTCTATGCCCACAGCATCGGTGTGAGCTTGTACGCCACCTTGATCGCACGGAATCTCGACATGAAGGCTCCTTCGACCCTTCACAAGCTGGCAATGGCCGGCTTACTTCACGATATCGGTCTTAAGCAAATCGACCGAAAGATCCTCGAGAAGCCCCGCGTTTCTTTGACGGCAGAAGAAGAGCGTATTTATGAGGGACATCCCCAAAAGGGCGCGGAAATCCTCTCTTCGCTTCGCAGCGTTCCTGGCGAGGTCCTTCAGATCGTCCTACAACACCAGGAACGGGACTCGGGCTCGGGATACCCTTTCTCGCTCACGAAGAACAAGATTTTTCCCTTGGCTCGGATTGTGGCTGTCGCCGACGAATTTTGCGAACTGGTCTTGGCCGGCCCCGCATCGCCATCCCTGTCTCCCCGCGAAGCCCTGAACCGGATGAGAATGCTGTATTCAAATTCGCTCGATCAAGATTCGATCCGCGCCTTGGGAAAGCTGTTCAACCTGGACGGGCTCGAGATCCGGGCCACTTGAATCCAGGCGACTTCAGGCGACTCTGGGCAAGAGGTCCTTGACGAGCTTTTCCAGCCCGAAAAAAAGGTCTCGGAGGGAGGCGTTCGGGATTTTGGCCACGAACTTCGAGTCTGGTAGGAGCTGATAGACGCGGGGGTTTCCCGCGACCAAGGCGATCGCACGCACCGGATCCAACCGACTTGCGGGACCCGGGATAAGGGAGATTTTTTCGGGCCCGACCGTGAGGGCATCGATTCCGGCGCGCTTGAGGACTTGCTTGATCCGGATGAGCCAAAGCAGGTTCTGGGCTTCCTCAGGAAGCGTTCCGAACCGGTCGTTGAGCTCCTCTTCCATCCGATCGACCTCGGACTCTTGGGTTGCCGCCGAGAACCTTCTGTAAAGAGACAGTCGTTGATGGACGTCGGGTACATAGGTCTCCGGGAGGTAGGCCGGAAAAGGTGTTTTGATTTCTGGCTCGCGCGAGGACTCCTCCGGTTCCATTGGCTTACCCCTCAGTTCGGCGATCGCCTCTTCAAGGAGCTCGGTATAAAGGTCAAAGCCGACCGCCGCGATGTGCCCGGACTGCTGGGGACCTAGGAGGTCCCCTCCTCCCCGGATCTCGAGATCGTGGGAGGCGATGCTGAAACCACTTCCCAGTTCGACGAAGCGCTGGATCACTTCCAGTCGTTTCTTGGCATCCTCCGTGACGGCGCCCTCGGAAGGCAGGAGAAGATAGGCATAGGCGCGGTTCTGTGCGCGACCCACCCGGCCCCGGATCTGATAGAGCTGCGCCAGCCCGAAGGTATCCGCGCGATTGATGAGGATCGTGTTTGCCGTAGGCACATCAATGCCCGACTCGATGATTGAAGTGCAGACGAGGATATTGGCCTTTTTTTCATAGAAGGCCATCATGACTTTTTCCAGTTCCCCTTCACTCATCTGTCCATGACCGACTGTGACCAGCCCGTTTGGTACCAGCTCGCGGATCCGGTTGGCGATCTGAAAGATGTCGCTGACCCGGTTGTGCACGAAAAAGGCCTGTCCCCCGCGATTCAGCTCGACGTCAATGGCCTGCTTGATCAACGCCTCGTCGAATCGGGAGACATAGGTGCGGATGGGAAGGCGGTCGACAGGCGGAGTGTTGATCAAGCTGATATCCCGGAGCCCGGACAGCGCCATATTGAGTGTCCGCGGGATCGGAGTTGCGGTCAAAGTGAGGACGTGGGTATCGGTCCGGAGTGCCTTGAGGCGTTCTTTGTGTTCGACCCCAAATCGATGCTCCTCATCGACGATGACCAGCCCTAGATCCTTGAATCGGACGTCGCGGGAGAGGAGGCGATGGGTACCCACGACGATATCGACTTTTCCGGCGCCGAGCTCTTCGAGCACGCGCTTTTGCTCCTTGGCGGATTTAAAGCGCGAAACGGAATCGATCTGGATGGGATAGTCCTTCATTCTGGCCTTGAAGTTCTGCTCGTGTTGATGGGCTAGGACGGTGGTCGGCACCAAGACCGCCACCTGTTTCCCATCCGAAACCGCACGAAACGCAGCACGGATCGCGACCTCGGTTTTGCCGTAACCGACATCCCCGCAGACAAGGCGATCCATCACGCGTCCCGACTCCATATCCGACAGCGTGTCGTCGATCGCCCTCAACTGATCCTGGGTCTCGTCGAAGGGGAAGCGCGCCTCGAACTCCCGATAGGATGCGTCGCGAGGAGAGAACTGGATGCCGGCTCTGACCTTCCGTTCCGCGTACAGCTTGACCAAGTCGATGGCGAGGTGCTTGACCGCTTCGCGAACCTTCTCCTTGGCCTTCGCGAACTGGGCACCGCCCAGTTTATCGAGTTGGACATGATCGCCCGAGCCCACGTATTTCTGGATGACGTTGAGGCGGTAGACCGGAATGTAGAGCTTGTCCTTGCCCGCATACTCTAGGAGCAGAAAGTCGCTCGGCGCCCCGGAGAGGGCGAGACGAACGAGTCCTTGGTATTTTCCGATGCCGTGGTCGACGTGGACAACGGCGTCATTGATCGCGAGATCCGAGAGCGCTTGGAGGCCCGACCAGTCCTTGGCGGCGGAGCCGCTTTCCCCTGTCGTTTTTCGACGTTGTTTTCGGACATGGCGAGCGCCCAGGATTTCGCTCTCATTCAGGACAACCAGTCCTTCGCTCGGCCAACGGAACCCTTCCGTCACGGTTCCTATTCCCAGAGCGATCACGTGCGGGGCCGGCTCGCCGTTCGGACGGCAAGGGAGATTCCGTTCCTCAAGCAGAAACCGGATGCGTTCAAGCTGGCTCTGGGTCGCGGCCAAAGCGAGAATTCGGAAGCCCTGCTTCAGCCAGAGTTGGAACTTCGGTTCGAGCTCTCCGAGTGAGTGCCGAGCGCCGGTCAGATCACCATTGCCTCGCACGAAAACCCGGTGTCGCGTCGAGATCAGGAGTTCGTCACCCGAAGAGTCCTCCGGCTCGTCCAGGGCCTGGTCGAGGTTGGCCATTTCCAGCCGATCCAGATAGAGGCGCGTCTGTTGTCGGACTCTGCTTTCAAGTGCAGGGGTCCAAGGAAACAAGTCTCCCACAGCGGGAAGGATGAGACCCGACTTCGGAGCGTCTTCGGAATCGCTTTTTTGGTCAGCCAGAAACTCATCCCACTCCTGAAGACAGGCGAGTTCATCGTTCCAAACCACGGCCCAATCCGAAGGGACATAATCCCAGAGGGTGGCGGTCGAATCATAGGCGAACGGTGCCCATGCGTCGCTGTGATCCGGGTACATGCCATCCTGGATCGAAGCTAGAATTGGATCCCGGGTTGCACGAGGAATCCCAAGGTCGTCGGCCCGGGTCTTGAGTTTTTCGCGAACCTCGCCCGCATTGCTCCGATTGATGAGCGCTTCGCGGGCAGGAGGGATGCAAACCCTCTCGATTGGACTCGCGTCTTCGGCAGCCGTTCGTTGGGTACCCGGGTCAAAGATCCGGATCCGTTCGATTTCGTCCCCGAACAGCTCGATCCGATAAGGCTGCTCGCATCCGGGCGAGAAAATATCGATGATTTCGCCCCGGACCGCGAATGTCCCCGGGTCTTCGACCGGATCAACCCGCAGGTAGCCCGCTTCTAGGAGCCGCACCATCATCGCTTCACGAGTTCCTACGCTCTGCGAGACGGCAAGCAGTAGTGAGTTCTCAACCAGCTTCTCGACGGGTAAAGTAGCCTGACAAGATGCGGCTAGGCTGGTGACCAAAATACAAGGCTCGCCAGGTACCCGAATTGCCGCAAGCGTTGCGAGCCGCTCCAGCCGTGTCTTCAGAGACGGAGCGATCGGGCTGTAAGGAGACTGCTCCCAAGTGGGGAAAGTCAAAACGCGAACGGACTTTCGCAAAACGACCTGACTCAAAGTCTCGAGATCCGCGGCCAATGAGTTCACCGCGTCATCATCGGCGCAAAGAACGACCAAGGCGCGTTGGGAGTCCACCTGCCAGCGGGCCAAGAGCAGTGCGCGAGCCGACGCAGAGGCGCCATGAGCACGGATCGGTTCGCCGAGCTCTTTCATGGACTGAAGAATCGAATCGATCCGGCTCGAACGCATGGTTCTCTTTCTTGACACGGATTTTCTACTTCAGTACGGTTTACTTCGCAAGTTCCGCAACTTACTCAATCCACAAACGGAAGCCTCGGGGGGCCATGCCAAGCGGCTGGGACGTCTACTACGTAGTGTTTTTGTCGGCCGCGCTGGCACTCGGGATTCCGGGAGTCTTGGCGTTGGTCTCCAAACTCCTTAGGCAAAAGCAAAGCGATGTGGAAGAGCCGGGGTCCAGCGAAGCCTTGAGTCCGCGTGAGTTCCCGAGGCTTACCGCCCATAACGAGACTCGACTGGGCATTCGGGTGAACACGCGATTCTTCGTGGGCTCCAATGCCGCTTTAGTCCTCATCACGACTGGACTCATTTTGATTCCTTGCGCGGGCCTGATCCGGCCGGAAAGCGAAAGATCGGAAGTGATCCTGGCACTCGCACTGATCCTCTCACTCGCGGGCTTTGCGACGCTTGGCCTGCTTTACGCCGCGAGAAAGGGCGATTTGAACTGGCTCAACACTTTTCAGGATGAGGACGACACATGAAGGCCGGCGGATTCTACGTCTCCACGATCGGACGTATGCTGAGCTGGGCGCGCTCCCAGTCGCTTTGGTACATCAGCTCCGGTCCTGGCTGTTGCGCGGACGAAGTGCTCGAGACCTCGGGCTGCCGTTACGATCTCGAGCGGTTCGGATGCGTACCCCAAGTTGAGCCTGGGCAAGCCGACCTCCTCATTGTGAGCGGCGCGGTTTCGTACAAGGCAGCGCCCCATCTCCGCGGGATCTACGATGCTATGCTTTCGCCCAAATATGTGCTCGCCATCGGAGCCTGCGCCAATTGCGGTGGCCCGTTCGCCCCAGAGTACAGCTACTCAACCGTGCCCGGAGTGGACCGGGTCGTTCCCGTGGACGTTTACGTGCCGGGATGCCCACCCCGCCCGGAAGCCATCATGAACGGGCTCATCACCCTCCAGGAGAAGATTCGTGGATACGAGCGAGCTGATTCGAAAGCTTAAAGCCGCCGTTCCAGGCGCAGTGCTGAACTCCCAGCCGCTCGGGCGAAAAGGCCCGACGACGGCGTGGA
>JAYVNB010000148.1:0-41239 GCA_043759365.1 Bacteriovoracaceae bacterium
AACACCGCGAGGACGCAACTTTCGGAGCACGTGCTCGAAGTTTTTCGGAAGTCGGAGCGGCCCATTCGGAACTGCGGCACGCGTGGATTTCACCGCAGAAGGTCGGGAATTCGCGGGAACGGCGCTCCGTGCAGGCGCTTGGAAAACCGGGTTCAATGGCCGTACCCGCGGAATCTGGGGAAGCGCCGCGGCAGCGGCGCGTGAAGGAGTCGCTGAAGGCTTCGGCATCGGTGGCTTGGTCGCCGGTGAGTGAAGCGGGAGAGGCTTGGCGCGCGCTGCCGGTGCTGAAGCACCTGCCTCAGAGGGGACTGGTGCTTCGACAGGAGGGGCGGATCCCATTCGCGTTCGCGAAGGAGGAATCGGCAACAGTAGTGTCGACGTTGCTGCAACGCCCTGGACCGCCGCGACGGAACTGCCCTGAAAAAATACACAGAGCAGCAATAAGAAAAGGGAGTAACGACGTTCCACCGTATAGGTTAGTGTGCACCACCATGAGCAGCACGAACACAGCCAAGATCTTGGCGACTTTGCTCGTCGTCGCCACGCTTCCGCTGCTTTTCAACCGCCCCGCTTCCGCACTCGATTTGATCGGCGTCGGTGGAATCACCTTCACCGATCCGCAGGCCGAGCCTCCGGTCGCCTACCACGCCCAAGCGACTTTCGGTGGGGGCGTATTCGCCGACTTCGCTGTCACGCCCTTTTTGCACCTCGAGTCCGGTTTGCTCCTCATGCCTCGGAAATATGAAGCCCAATCGATTTCGGTGGATACGGAACAGAGCTTCAGCTCGCTTCAGTTCCCCGTGCTGGTCCGCCTGTCTCCCACCGACTTTTTTTCGGTCGGTATCGGTCCTTACCTCGCGCTCCCCACTGGACGCTTCAAAGAGGTCACACGGACAAAAATAGGGAATGCCAGCGTGACCGTCGATCGGACCTTCGAACAAGCCGGCCTCAGGACAACTGAGCTCGGACTGCAAGCAAGCGCGCGCATCGAATGGCCAGTTTTGCCAGAAGTCGGCGCAGTCCTCGATTTCCGGTACCTTCACGAGTTCACCAACAGCAGTTCTCGAGCCGGGGTGACCCTCCAGTTCACCGAACTCCAGTTTTTGGCCGGCGGGCGCGTCAGTCTTCTTTGATGCAAGTTCTTAAAATCTTGGGCCTTTCAGCGAACTGAGCACTAGCGTCATTTAAGTCTCGATTCGTTGATACTATTAGTATAGTAATAGCGCCGCATGAAAATCCTGCGGTTCACTGGTTGGGCAGCGCTGTTGATCCACTCCGCTCCGGCAATAGCCGGGCTCGGCGCGCCGACCGGCGTGAGCTCCTCCTCGGTCCTTCCTGCGGGAGTGAGAAGTTCGCGGTTCATCACCGCTTTCGGTAGCTATACCCAGGACTTAGACGACCACGGCAACCTGGAGGGCGTGGGTCACGACTTAAACAAGACCATTCGCTGGAGGGACGTCCTCCTCGTGCAGAAAACGGAAGAGGACAAAACCACGCTCCGGAACGTGATCCAAAGTAAGGGCTTCGGCGAGCTCGACTCGCCGGGCTTCAGCACCGGCGAAGTGAACGTGGCCGCCATCGGGTTTGTTCCCGCTTTTGCGTATGGGGTGACCGAGCGATTTACCCTCGGCTTTGCGCTCCCCATTGTCACGGTCGATGTGAGTACCGCCACCGGCTTCGTCAAGAACCAGGACGGGCAAGCCGTCATCGATCAAATCTGCGCCAGTTCGACGCCGGTTCGCTGCAACGAAATCAAGAATCAGTTCGCCACCGCGGTCGACCAGATGACGGAGTATTACAAGTTCGAGCCGGTGCGGCCACAGCACACAACTCAAGTCGGCGATGCGAGAGTCGTCGGAAAATACAGTCTCTGGCGCCAAAACAATCAATCCATCGGCATAAGCGGCGAACTGACCATCCCCACGGGCACTCCCCCGAACGCGAACAAACTCATCGACGTCTCCACCGGGGATGGGGCCTGGGGCCTGGGTGCCACCTTGGCTTACGACGCCAAGAGGATTCTTGACGAGTACACCGATTCTCCGCTCCTGCGGGATATCAGTTTCGGGGTCTACGGGGGTTACACTGCGAAACTTCCCGACAAGATCGTCAAGCGCATCCCGGAGGAGGGCCAACTCCTGCCCCGCGACAAGGAGGAGGTGAGCCGCGATCTCGGAGACCGAATCGCACTCGGTACGGGATTCAACTATGAATTGCCCACCACCGGCCTGGCTTTTTCGGCGGGCTATCATTTCCAGTACCTTACACAAACCCACTATTCCGGCAGTCTTTACTCCCCGGACCGCTACCACCAGCTCGAGGGCAAGGATCCACTCGCCGTCTTGAACAGCCTCAGTTTCTCCGCCGGGTTTTCGACCGTAAGTTTTTATCGAAAAAAAGCGTTTCCTGTTCCGATGGAGGCCAACCTCAGTTACGGAAAGGTTCTCGCGGGACGAAACATCGCCGACGCCGACCGTGTCAGTGGCGAATTGGTCCTCTTCTTCTGAAACGGAACGAAACCATGACGAAAACATTCGCCGCTCTCGCCGCTCTCTCGTTGGGGATCACCTCCTGCGGAAACCTCATTGAAGCCAAAAAAGCCTGGGCTCCTCAAAACGATTTCGCGGTCGAACCGGTTCAGGAGTTTCCCCTGGAAGCCGCCGAGCTTTCAAGCAACAGCATCGTCATCTGGAAACGAGGCGTGACGGTCGAGGATCAGAACGCCTTCGGAGCGCTGACTCTGAGACTCGGCCAAGCCAAGGCGGCGATTGGGAAGTTGATGGCGGAAAACCCAGGCATCCCGGGGTTTATCCAATTGGCCACGCGTAAGGGCGCATTGGAAGCGGACGTCCGCGCCCGAAACGGCGAAATTGCCACCCTCACAACGGAGCGAGCCACCGCGGCTTCCCCACGCCAACTCGAAATCGATGCGCGACTGGTGATCTTGAATCAAGAAAAGACCGCCAAAGAGACTGAATTGAGCGCAGTGGTGGCACAACTCACTCCCCTCGTCCCGACCCTGGGCCCTGTGGTCGCAGATCTCCAAGCCAAGAAAGCGGCGCTGATGGGCATCATCGCTGAAGTCCCGAACTACACCGCTTTTTTCGGCGTTCCGTCCAAACTGAAACTCGCCAAGGACGAGGCCGAGCACCCCTCGGTCGCTCTCCTTGGGATGGGGCAACTGGGAGCGGAAGCCCATGATTTCTCAAGCGCGAATTCAGAGATTGTCGACGTCTCCTATGAGTGCCATGGCGGGAGGCTGCGATTCACCCTGCTCACTTCCGAAGGGTACCGGTTTGACTTCAACTTGGCTCGCGCTCGCTATTCACGAGTACCCAACGAACGTTTTCCCAACGGTTCAATTTCGTTTTACGGAGCAGTCAAGCTCATCAAGAACAACGGCGAAGTCCGGAACGGGCAAGCTCGCTTTGAAACCATCGTCCGCCCTTCTCCGTCTCCCTCTCCGTCGGCCAGCCCCAGTCCAGAACTCTCGCGCTTACCTCAGAACTGAGTGAGATGCTTCCGGGCTTGGAGTCCGGGAACTCACTCCCGTTTCGACTTGACCCGCCCGCTCGTTTTCTAACACGGCCGGCTCCAGGGTCACTCGTCGACCGCCATCTCCTCGACTGCTTCCATTCTCCTGCATCTCTCCCAGGCGCCGCTCGCTGGGCCGACTGCTGGGCCGATCGCATGCCGAGAGGGCGAAGATCAATCCGAGCGAGCTCACGAAGGCCTTCGCCCTGGCTCTCCGCAACAGGGGCTCGGAGCCCTTGTCTTCCTCACTCCATTTTTTCATCGGTAGGGACATGGGAACCGGAGATTCAAGAACCGTACGACACGCTCGTGGGGCAGGCAGCCCAGTAGAACGGGCGGCCTAAAAAATAAACCGCGCCGCCGGGATTCCCGGGGCGCGGCTAGTTGATTTCAGCCTTTTTCGAACGTCGAGTCTAGGGGAATCAGCCGTGCGTAAGGGCTTGGGCCGCCGTCTTGATCGGCTCTTGCTGTCCGGGCACAAGCCAGTCGGTCATGATGCGGATGGTTTCCTGAAGCGTCGGCGACTCGAGGTCGACGCCGCGCTTGCGGGCGCCATTGTTCTTTTTCTTATCGTCGTCGGACTTCTTCTTTTCGGCTTCGGACTTCTTGCGAAGCTCGGCGAGCTTGACGGTCCCGCGGTTTCTATTCATATCAGCGATCTCTTTGAGCATCTCGATGAACTTCGGATCCTGGGAAACCCGCTTGCGAGAACCCTCGGCAAGACGCTTGATGAGGGAATCGTCCACTTCCTTCCAATGCGAAGCAGCTTCATCGGTGTTCGCGTCGTTCGAAACGAAAGCGTCGATCTTTGCCGGAGCCAAGGAGTAATCCAAGGTCTTTTCGCCGATCTCGTCATTGCTGAAAATCGAGGGCAGAGTCACGTCCGCGGCCACCCCTTGGTGCTGAGTCGACATCCCCTTGGGTAAGAAAAACATCCCGGTGGTGACTTTCATCGCTCCGAGATCGAGTGGCAGGCCCGAGAGGACCTGAACCGAGCCTTTGCCGAAAGTATGATCGGAACCGACGATGAGGGCGCGGTGGTAGTCTTTCAGTGCGCCCGCCATGATTTCGGAGGCCGAAGCGCTCAGGCGGCTGGTGAGGAGGATGAGTGGGCCGGGATAAACCACTTCAGGATCGTCGTCAGAGAGGATGTCCTTGCGCTTCTGGGTGTCCTGCGTGGCGACCACTGCGCCTTTCTTCAAGAATAGACCGGAGATCTTCACGGCGTCGTCCAAGAGGCCGCCCCCGTTCCGGGAGAGGTCGAGGATCAGGCCGTCGATTTTCTCGGCCCGGGCCTTCAAGAGAAGGTCTCGAACGTCCTTGGAGCTCGAACGCGAGCCTTTCTCGCGGCCGCCGTAGAAAGAGGGCAGATCAAGAATACCGATCTTCAACTTCTTTCCATTCACCAAGCGGGTCTCGTAGGTGATCTTCGCCGCTTGCTCTTGAATATCGACTTTGTCCCGTAACAGCTTCACTTCCAAGTTCTCGGTCTTGTCGAGCTGGCGAAGGACGGTGAGGCGAACTTCGGTTCCTTTCTTGCCTCGGATCAGCTTCACGACATCCCGAAGGTCCATGTCGATGACGGAAACCGGGGAGCTCTTGCCTCCTTGGGATACCGCGATGATCTTGTCTTGGGGCTTCAGCGCCTTGGCACGATCCGCGCTACCTCCGGGGATGATCTCCTCGACGACGATGTAGCCGTCCTGCGAGGTGAGCGAAACTCCGATTCCCTCGAGCGAAAGGGCCATCTGAATCTGGAAGTCCTCCATTTCGTCCTTCGGTAGGTAGCTTGAGTGCGGATCCAGCGCGAGCGCGAAGCTCTCGGCGTAGTTGGAAATCAGCTCATCCACCTTGCGATCGGAGATGCGTTTGGTCGCCAGCTCATACCGGTGGTTCAGCTGCTTCTTGGCCTCGTCCATCGAGGGTTTGGCCAAAAGGTAGTTGGCGATGTTGAAGTGGACCATCGCAAGCAGAAGCTTCTCGCGCTCGGCCTGCGTCTTGGGATAGCCACGCTTCTGCGGATCTAGGACAAACTCGACGGTGTCGTCGACCTTGTAGTCTTTGGCCGCCAAGGTTTTCTTGACGAAGACTTCGTTCTCTTGGGCGCGCTGGATCAGGAGCTTGTAGACATCGTCCAACTGCGAGCAATTGCCTGAGTTCATCGTTCGAAACATCGGTGGCAGGTCCTTGCGGAGCTTTTCGACGTCGCTTTCCAAAAGTGAGACCTTGGAAGGGTCGAGTGCCTTGATGAATTGCTCGATCGTGTGAGTCTTGATGTCTTCAGTAACCGTGTGATGAGCGTAATGGTTCCCCAGGAAAACCGCAAAAAGCTCCGGAAGCTGTTGGCATTGGAGTTTCTGGGCGCTGGCTTGAGTGGGCAGCAGGGCGAGTGTGAGGAGGAACGCTGGGCTGGATTTCAGGAGCAGTTTGTTCAACAAGAGGATCACCTCGGGGCTTTAGTTAGAGTTCTTTCATCGTAACAATAGAACTCCACCGCCTGCCAGTTGAACCTGAGGAATATTCAGCGAGCGACTTGCTCGGGTAGACTCCCTTCCCTCCCGTTCAGCCGGAGGATTTAAGACAGAATTTTGACGGCGCGCTACCCACTCTGTCCTGATGAAAACAGACCGGCCCGCCTCGTTCGCACGGGGCGGGCCGGGTCGGGTTTTGCGGCTCAGAACGCGAACATGAAATCGACCTGAGCTTTGCTCCGTTCGACCGAAGTCTCGCCTTCTGCGATCCCTTTTTGCCCGAGGTAGAGGTTGATGCCCGTAGTGAGTGCGTCATTGGCTTGGTAGGCAACCTTCACGCGGTGGCTGTGCCCATTGGTGCCGGCTCCATCCAAGGAGTCGCCATCGACGAAAGCCCCGACCGCAGCATCCTTTTTGAGCTGACGGTAGTCGTAACCCATCGCCCAATCACCGGCCTTCTTGGTCTTGCCTACTTTGAAGCCGGCGAGAAATCCGCTCTTCTCGGTGACAGCAGCGGTATTGGTGACGTAATCGAACATCAAAATCACGGGAAGCTCGGCGAACTGGGTTCCAAACTCCCCCCCGAAATCGAGGAGACGGAAATCAGTGGCATAGCCTGTCGCGCCTCCGACGACTGCACTCGAGTTACCGAATGAAGGGTAAAGACCGTTGCCGAGCAAGGTACGACCGACCATGTGGGTGAAGTCGTAGAAGCTTGCGCCTGCAGCCCAGGTCCCATTTTCCACTTTCCCTTTGACGCCGGCCTGGAGGGCCAAAAGCTTGTTGTCGCTCTGATTGGCAGTCGCTAAAGCACCCGGCAGAGCTGCGGTGACCGTCTTATCCGCCCAATAGTACGTGCCGGTGATGAATGGGCTGATCGCTCCAGGCAAGGCATAAGTCGCTGACAGCCCGTCGAAATTCAAATCCGTGTCCCAAATCAAATCGCTGCCGCCAGCGACGTAAAAGGTGTTCTTGACTCGACCGCCGAGGACGTTCAAGCCTTCGACTCCATGGTAATTGAAAAATGCGCGGTCCAACAAAATGGAGTAGTTCAGAAAGTTGTTCGCGCTTGAGCCCAATGTCTGATTGACCGTAGTCCGACCCGTGCCCGACGCTAGGCGAAACTCCACATCCGAAGTCGGAGTCACTGCCGAACTCGCACCCACGCGCAGTTGAATGCGCTGCTGGCTGAAAGCGGATTGTTGAAGGTTCGCCGCTAGGGTGGTGGGCGAATTGGGGTTCGGCTGGGAAATGAACTCATGGCGCAGCCTGACATCGCCGTTCCACTTCAACGTGGGAACTCCGCCATCGGCCATGGCCATCGAAGGGAGGGAGAGACTCAATGCCAAAAAAATCCAAGAGTGCCTGAGGTGCGTCATAGCGTTTTTCCTTGAGGGAGCCGTTTAAAGGCCAGCGAAATTGAAGTAGCTAAAGAGTGATAGCGCCATCACTTCCGCGAATTCGATTCGATTGGAGTGAAGAACCTGGGACATCTCACAGACAAGTATCTGACGAAAGTCCCGAAAGCTGGATTAGAGTCTGGATCATGAAACTAAAAAACACCTCCGTTTCCCTAGCTCTCGTAGTTCTCAGCAGTTCAAGCGTTTTTGCGGCCTCAGCGAAGCCAATTACAGGCCATGCCGAGCTCAAGAGTTCCAAAGGTGATCCGCTTGGCAAAGCTACGCTGACGCAGACTCCCAAAGGTGTGGAAGTCAAAGTGGACTTGGCCCGGGTTTCTTCAGTCGCGAAAAGCCCTGAACTGGCTATCCATGTCCACGAAACCGGCAAATGCGAAGGCCCGGACTTCAAGTCGGCTGGAGGACATTTCAATCCGAGTGGTCAGGAACACGGATTCGGAAATCCTCAAGGACACCATGCGGGCGATACAGAAAAACCTTTGGTCCCCTCGAAGTCCGGAGAGGTCCATGCGAGTTTCACTCTGGCGGACGTGACACTCGAGGCCGGCAAGCCAAACTCCCTTTTCAAGGAAGGTGGGACGTCCCTCGTGATTCATGATGGTCTCGATGATCAAAAAAGCCAACCCGCCGGCAACTCCGGGAACCGGGTCGTTTGCGGTGTGATCGAGAAGTGAAGCATTGAACCCCTGGAACAAACTTCTTGAAGCCCTTCACTCCTCGCTCATCGATGAGCTTTGCGAACGCGCGCCGGAACCCAAGCCCGAGCTCGGGATGCCGGCGCGCTTCGACTCGCTCACCTTCCCCGCGGAGGCTTGCGAGCGGATCCTGCTGACTCCCGTGACGATGGCAGGGATGAAGGGGCTCGGTTCGCTCGCGATGGATCCCGACGCGGAGAAGCGACTTGGGGTCAATGCGCTCGCGGTCTGGGAGTCCCTCCTCGCTCGTGCCTGGCGCTCTGAATTCCCTCGAAGAGGGATCGATCCCGAATTTGAAAAGCCGATCTGGTGCGAGGACTCAAGTCGACTCCCGCCCAGCCTCACTCCACCTCGTACGGTGATCTGGATCCCGATCCGGATCGGCGAGGGTCGGTGTCATCTCGCGGTCGCTGTTTAAGTCACGCCTGAGGCCCTCAACTCGGGGCTGAATGGCGGAGGCTCGCGAAACCCGCGCCCATCGATCGCGATCCCGCTGGCGTTCCGTTCGGCCGAGCAGCAGCATCGCCCCTACAAGAATCGCGAAACCGATCCACTGGGCCTCGGAAACCGAAGGCGTCATCCAGGCCCGATGCGAGAAATTCGCGGCCAGCACGATTGCGATCGTTGAAACGCTCTGGGTCAAGAGCACTGCGAAAGTAGTGCTTCTTCCGCGGTTCAAAAGCAGCAGCACTTTTGCCCAAGATCCGAGACCGAACACGGAACCTGCGACCAAGGCACGCTCCCAACCCGGGGGTGGATCCGTCAGCGCACGGAGAAAGATCACCCCCCAGGAGTCGGACCCTCTCCCGGAAGCAAGCATTGCAGCGATGAGGACTCCGAGTGTCGCCGAAGTCCCCAACTGCTCGACGGTGAGATAAACCACGTCGTCGACCATGGCCCCGATGGGGACCGAGTTCTTAAAAGTGCCCAGCCGATACAAGCGGAACGCAGTGCCAACGAAGTAGACCGCAAGAAGGGCGATGGATTCTGGTCTTAGGAGGGCCCGCAACCCTGCCTCCGCCTCGAGTGCGAGTGGGATCAACAGCGCCGCGCTGGCTAGGATGAGGACGAATGTTTCATCCGCACTCACCCTCCTGCGGAGCAAACCCGTTCGGAAATGAACCGCGTCGACAGCGCGAGCGATCAGGATCGAGCCCAACCGGGTCACGACCCAGGCCGCGACCCAAGAAACTCCCCATCGCGAAAGCACGAAGAGAACCGGCATCAGGAATGCGGCCGCGACTCCCGAGGGGAGGATGTAGAGCATCTCGCGAGAAATCCAGAAGGGGCCGAGCTTCTGGGGCTGCGTTCTCCGAAACCGGTGCCATCCCCGGGAGAAGAGAATCCCGAGGCAAACTGAGTTCCCCCCCAGGAGCATGTAACCGAGGAGTTCGATTTCATTCCACGCCGGAAATCCACGTGGGCTCGCACCCGAAAAAAAACCGATGCTCAATGCGGTCGCCAGTGCGAGGACAAACAAGAAACCGGTGTGAAGAGTTAACTTTCCCGCGCTGGAAGTGGGGGTTCTGAGCATTGAACCAGCCTCTGAGCAAACGTGATGCCATGAAATGCAGAGGTCGAGCGGTCTCTACTCACTTGGAATCATACGCCGAAACCCGCACACAGCGAGTCAGCATCGGGAGCCGTAATGGGCCCATGGGGACAGACTATCACCAGCCTCCCAGGGCCAAACCGGAATCACCAGAAATCATTGAATCGTCAATGTGGACGAAAACCCCGGTGAAGGTTGCGACTGTCTGACTTTTAGACACTCCACGAAGTCCTTTCACGCCTGATTTGCCCACAAAATCAGTTTCTTGGAGATGGCACCTGCTTTGCTTTGTGGGGGGCATGGTACAGACTTTTGGTTTCCGGCGGGCGATCTGCTTCGTACTCTTCATTTCAGCGATTTGCTTCGCCACCGCTGCGTATTCCGCCGAACCGGGGACCGACACGAGTGTCGATTCCGATCTCCAAGAAATCCAGGCCCTCGAATTGAAGGTCTTGGGTCGCACAACCCCTGTGGATCGGTCGGCGCCCGCTTGGGCGGCTCAAGCCCGGAAATCGTTCCGCCTTCCTTACCAAGCTGCTTTTGACTCAGGTCGTACGCTTCCTTCCAGTCCTGGAACCCTCTCGCCATGAAAAAAAATGTCGCTTACCTCTTGGTTCTGGTCACCTCCTCTTTCTCGGTCGGTTTTGGATGGAGTGGCGCAACACTCCTAGTCGAGGACACGGGCGCCTACTACCGCAAAGACGTCCTCCTCACCGGCACCCAAGGGAGCCAGCTCAAGTACCGATTCGAGGGTTTTCCCGAAGGCGGGCACACCTATATGGGATTCCAGGTCGGCGGAGGCTACATGGAGATCGGGTATTCCGCAGGACGGGGAGGCACAGGACAGCCACACATTCGCGCCCACGGTTTTCAGCTCAAACTCGACCGCTCTGAAATCTCCATTCGGGATGAGGGCCTCCGGGACGTCAACTCTCGCAATGCCCAGTTCGAGCCAGGGCAGAGTGGCTATGTGGACGTGCCTTTTTCGATCAAGGAGAGGATGCGCGTCGTTGCCGGCGACTCCGTCGAGCAGACGATGAGCGGCACCAATCCCTTGCTCAACACCTTCAAGATCACCCATGCGAACGGTTCACGAACCCTCGTCCATTGGACCATCCGCTTCAAATCCATCGAACCTTCTCCTGCTTCAGGGGGTTGGGGAGCCCATTACCGGGTCATCCTTTCAACGGCCAAAAATCCATCCCAGTGCCTCACTGCGTCCGATCGCTCCCTTCGTGCGAGTGAGCTGTCGCATCGGCTGGAAGCCGTCGAAGTCGAAACCGTCAACACCCAGCCTTAAGGAGCCGAGCCATGAGAAATCATTTGATCGTCAGTGGAGTCGTCGCTCTGATTGCGTGTTCCGCAGGATTTGCCTGGAGCGGGGGTATCCTCGAGGTCGAGTCCACGGGAGCCTACTATCGAAAGAACGTCAATCTGGCCGGCAGCCAGGGAGTTCGACTGCAGTATCCCTACAATGGGCTTCCAGTAGGCGGCCATACTTACGCAGGAGTGGCGATCGGCGATCGCTACATCGAATTGGGATACTCGAACGCTCGGGGAGACACGGCTCAGGCCCACTTTCGTCAACATGCATTCACCCTGAACTACGCGCGCTCTGAACTATGGATTCGTCAAGAAGGCAGCGATTCTCAAGTCGATGCGCAGCGTTCAAGCTTCCAGCCCGGACGTGGCGGCTACATCGATCTACCCGTGGCCGTTAAGGAGCAGATGCGACTGCACCCCGGCGATCGCGTCGAACAGATGGTGAGTGGTTCCAATCCGTTAACCAGCCGTTTTGAAGTCCTTCATACCGACGGTACGCGCACGATCGCCAGCTGGATCCTTTACTTCGAAGGACTCCCGGAGACGCCCTCATCGGGCGCACTGGGGGCATCCTACCGGGTCATCCTTTCGACCGCTAAAAACCCCTCCGACTCTCTAGACTCAGCGGAGACCGAGGCTCGTGCCTCGGAGCTCGGGGAGCGGTTGCGGAACGTCCAAGTCGACGTCGTCAATGCGCCTTCGATATAAGCGAAGCTAAGGAGCGGGGGGGTTTCTTTTTTCAGCCTTTCCTGAGAAGTCTCAGTTCATGATGAATCGCACTATCAGCTGGATCCTTCTCGCAGCCTCGACCTGCGCTCCCTTCGTCGCCCAAGCGGCCCCCAAGACTTTCGTGTATTGCTCGGAAGGCAGCCCCAGCTCCTTTAATCCTCAATTAGCGACCGATGGCACTTCGTTCAACGCGAGCTCCCGGACCGTTTACAACCGGCTGGTGGAATTCAAATACGGCGAAACCTCGATCGTGCCCTCGCTGGCCGAAAAATGGGACATCTCGTCTGACAAGCTGACTTACACGTTTCACCTCCGCAAAGGTGTGAAGTGGCAAACTACCGAGGGCTTCAAGCCAACTCGTGATTTCAATGCCGATGACGTGCTCTTCTCGATCAATCGCCAGCGACTGGCTGACCACCCGTTCCACAAAGTGAGTGGGGGGACTTATGAATACTTCGACTCCATGGATATGGGCAAAGTCATCAAAGACGTTCAAAAGAAGGACGACTCCACGGTGGTCCTTACCCTCACCCACCCCGAAGCTCCGTTCCTCGCCAACATGGCGATGGACTTCGCTTCCATTTTTTCGGCCGAGTACGCCGACCGGATGATGGCCGCGAAAACCCCCGAGAAAGTCGACACCGATCCGGTCGGCACCGGGCCGTTCATGCTCACCAAGTACGTGAAGGACAACCAGATCCGGTTCAAGGCGAATCCGGCGTACTTCAAAGGCAAAGCCAAGCTGGATCAGCTCATTTTTTCGATCACCCCCGACCCTTCCGTGCGATTCCAGAAGCTCAAGGCAGGCGAATGCCACTTCGTGACCGAGCCCGCTCCCGCGGATCTGCCCGCGATGAAGGCCGATCCGAAATTGAAACTGATGAGCTCTGCGGGCCTGAATGTCGCGTACCTCGCTTTTAACGTGAAAAAAGCTCCCTTCGACAAGCCTGAGATTCGACGTGCGCTCAATCTCGCCATCAATCGAAAAGCCCTGATCGACGCGATCTACCTAGGCAACGCAATCGTCGCTAAAAATCCGATGCCGCCGACCCTGTGGGGCTACAACAATGCGATCGTGGATTTCGAATACAACCCGGCCCAAGCGGCCGCTCAGTTGAAAAAAGCCGGATTCCCGCTGGAAAAGACGTTCGATCTCTGGACCATGCCGGTCTCTCGCCCCTACAACCCGAACGGAAAGAAGATGGGCGAGCTGATGCAGGCCGACCTCGCCAAGGTCGGCGTGAAAGTGAAACTCGTCACTTACGATTGGCCGACCTACCTCGCCAAGTCCAAGGACAGCGATGCCTTCGACATGCTTCAGATGGGATGGACTGGAGACAACGGCGATCCAGACAATTTCCTGAACGTGCTGCTGGGTTGTCCTGCAGTCGAAGCCGGGGGAAATCGGGCCCGCTGGTGCGACAAATCCTTCGATGACCTCATGCAAAAGGCTCGCGTCAATCCCAACCAAGCGGAGCGCACCCGGATTTATAAACAGGCCCAAGTCCTCTTTCACGAGCAAGCTCCTTGGGTGACCTTGGCGCACTCGACCGTTCACCGGGCCATGTCCGACAAAGTGAGCGGCTACAAGATCGACCCGTTCGGCGGCGATGTTTTCTATGAAGTCGACTTGAAGTAATCTGCCCGGCACTCCCGTTGCACGTTGGGCTATGCGACGGGAGTCCACCATGTTTTCAATTCTCCTTGCTTGCTTGACCCTTTTCGGGGCACCTGCCCAAGCGAACTCTTTGAATCACCGAGATCCGGGCACCTCACCTACGGGGACCAGCCACGAAGCCACCGACATGGGCCCGAGTACGCGGACATCCGATGACCCATCGGCCAAACTCGCTCCCTCCCCCGACTCGACCCGGGACTGCGGCCCCTCACTGAGCGCCATTGAACTGCCAAAGAACGTGATCCGAAGCCAACACTGCCCAGTTCAACCTGAAGCCCGGACTGCGAAAGGCCCCTTGCCCGGAAGCAACTCCTACACAGGATCCTGAGAACCCCGGAAGCCTGGGTCAACGGACCCTTTTCACAATCACTTCAGGTTCTACCCGTACGCTCACAGCGCAATTCATGTCACACTGGTTGAAACCATGATCCATTCATCCATGCGCTGGCGATACCCTTGGCTCTTGACTCTCAGTGCTTCCGCTCTCCTGGTCGCACTTCCCTCGCCTGCCGCGAGTCTCGAAGATTTCGAGCTTCACGGCTACATGCGAAGCGGTGGCCGCGCTAACAGTAGCGACACCCCCCAATGCTTCAAGAACAAGGGCCCTGCTTCGGGGATCAATGAGTTTCGCCTCGGCAATGAGTGCGAAGACTACGGCGAGTTGAACTTTGTGGCGCACCAGCTACGTGCCAAGACCGAGTCGGACCCCTTCTTCAAGTCCAACATCACCCTTAGTTTTGCGACTAACGGCCAGACTGCAACGGAGCCCTTCACTCCCGTATTGAGGGAGGCCTACATTGACAGTGGCAACTTCTTCGACTCCCGGATCAAATACTGGGTCGGCAAACGCTTCTACCGCGATGCTGCGGTGCATATGAACGACGATTTCTATTTCGCCAACATCAGTGGCAGCGGCTTGGGCGTCTACGACATCGCGACCCCCTCAGGGAAAATAGCTCTCGCCTACTTCCTCGAACAAACCAACCCGATCCTCGGTTCCGCCACGTCGACGAAGTACAAGTCGAACTTCCTGGATTTCCGTTGGAGCGACTTCGACTTGACCAAATCCCAGAAGCTCGACTTCTGGGGCATCTACGGTAATACCCGCGGCGGAACCCTGAGCAACGGCGCCGGGGATACCCGATACGCCGGCACTTCGGGTTACGCTCTCGGCCTCAAACACAAAACGCTGCTCGTGGACGGAACGAACGCGCTCTCGGTCCAATACGGCACGCGCCTCCTCGACAGCCTGAACTTGGCCAATGTGGCCGCCATCGAAGGAGCGGACACCGTCAGTGGCAACAATCGCCTTAGGTTCGTCGAAGACCTCGTGATTCAACCGATGGCGATGCTCGGCCTTGAGCTCACTGGCCGCTACGAGCGGTTCAGGACCACTTCATCAACCACGAGCGGCGCTTGGTGGGACGCCGGTGTGCGCCCGATCTATTCATTCAGCGAACACTTCGGCGTGGCGACCGAATGGGGCATCTCCTCGGTAAAGTACGACGCGGAAACGGGCGGCAACCTCCTCAAGCGCGTGACTTTGGCGCCCGAGCTTCGCTTGAACCCAAAGTATTTCGCGTCCGGTGCTCCGGGCCTACTACACAACGAGTTTCGCCGCCGGTAGTGCCTACGGCTTCCAAGGCGAAGTCTGGTTTTGAAAAGGAATCCCATGAATCCAAATCCCTCTCGTTTACCCCTTCTAACTCTCGCACTCCTCACTGCACCGTTCAGCCACCCAGCCTTCGCCAAGACCGACGGAAAAATCGTCCTTGGCTTTGCCCAGATCGGTGCAGAGAGCGCCTGGAGGATCGCGAACACGAAGTCCATCAAGGAGGCGGCCAGCCAGTCCGGCATATTCCTGAAGTTCTCCGATGCCCAACAGAAACAGGAGAACCAGATCAAGGCCATCAAATCCTTCATCCTCCAGAAAGTCGATGTGATCGCCCTCGCACCGGTAGTTGTCTCGGGCTGGCACGAGGTCTTGACCCAGGCCAAAAAAGCCGGGATTCCCGTGATCCTGCTCGATCGCGAGATCGACGCAAGCGATAAGAACCTTTATGCCGTGTTCATTGGTGCGGACTTTCGCGAAGAAGGGCGACGAGCTGGGGCCTGCCTTCTGGATCATCTCGAAAAGCTGGGGATGACCGGTCCCGTGAACATCGTGGAGCTCCGGGGCACCGAAGGCTCGGCTCCCGCGATCGAGCGCAAACTCGGTTTCGCCGAATTCACCACTGCCCACCCGAACCTGAAAATCATTCGCTCCGAGAACGGCGACTTCAAGGAGAGCCTCGGCAAGGAAGTCATGGAGACCGTCCTCAAGGAGGAAAAAGCCAAAGGCCGGAAAATCCATGCGATCTTCGCCCACAACGACAACATGGCGCTGGGGGCGATCGCTTCTATCGAGGCCGCCGGACTTCATCCCGGGAAAGACGTCGTCACCGTTTCGATCGACGCGATTCGCGATGCTTTCGTCGCTATGAAGGAGGGCAAACTGAGCTGCTCAGTCGAATGCTCGCCTCTCCTCGGTCCCCAGCTCATGAGCGCTGCGATGGAGCTCGCTGCCGGGAAACCCCTGCCCCGCCGGATCATGTCGAAAGAAGGCGTGTTCCCAGCTGAGTCCGCCGCCCAGGAACTCCCGAACCGGAAATACTGAATCCCCAGGATCCTCAAATGCCAGGCCGTCGCGATCTCAGTCTGAAATCCAAATCGATCATCGGGGTGCTGGGACTCATCCTGATCCTGAGCGCGCTCAATTCCGTTACCTTCTTGATCCTCCGCGGTTACATGGGCAATCTCTCGGACATGATCGACTTTACAGTCGTCTGCAACGACCTTCGGGGATTGGCCGGCAAGGCCACCGAGGGACTTCCCCGCGAGATCGAGGAGTATAGCCTTCATCCCAGCGACGCTGGACACAGCCAGATCCAAGCCACTTTCACGAGGATCGAACAGCGCTTGGCCAGCTTGGACAAGTCAGCGGTCCACCCCGACGTGCGGGTCCAGCTTCAACTCGTGGGGAACATGTTCCAATCCCTCCACGAGCACTTCGAGGAAATCGATAAACTGCTGGCTTCCAAGGGGGCGATCGCCGACGTCAATGCTCGAATCACAGGGATCCGCGAGGGCAGTGGTCTCATCAGCGACGCCATCCTGCAGATGATCTCGGATGAGCTGGGCTTCGACCAAAAGTCCAAAGCCGAGCTCGGGAAACACGCCGACACGAGCGGAAAGATCCTGATCCTGGCGATCGCCCTGACCTGCGTTCTCGGATTTTTCCTGTTCTACACTTACCTGATGAAACGAAGCATCCTGCGGCCTCTCGATCGCATGCGCCGAACCATGGGCCAAGTGGCCACCGACGCCAGCGCGATCCAATTGCGGGTCACGATCGAACGCAGGGATGAAATGGGTCAGCTTGGCGAGTACTTCAATAAAATGGCCGATACGATCCAGACTTACAAAGAGAGCCTGGAGGAGTTGGTCGAGACTCGGACTCGGCAGTTGAGCGACGCGCAGGCCCTTCTGGTCCAATCCGGAAAACTCTCGGCACTGGGCGAAATGGCAGGCGGAATTGCACATGAAGTGAACAATCCCTTGGCCGTGATCCAGATGAACTCCCAAGTCCTCCTCGAACTGGTCGACGAGGAGCCGCTCAACCTCCAGGAGATCAAAACGATTGCCGGGATGATCGACGTCACGGTCAACCGGATCGGCAAGATCGTCAAAGGACTGCGGTCTTTCTCCCGGGATGCGACCAATGATCCCAGTGAAACAGTGGACCTCAAGGCGATCGTCGATGACACGCTCGCTTTATGCTCCGAGAAATTGAAAACCCACCGGGTTCGCCTCAAGCTCGCCGAGATCCCACGGGAGCTCCAAATCAACTGCCGTCCCACCGAGATTTCCCAGGTTTTACTGAACCTGCTCAGCAATTCTTTCGATGCAGTCATGGTGCTTCAGGATCGCTGGATCGAAGTGCGAATCGAGGAACAGGGAGGAATGCTCGAGATCTCAGTGAGCGACAGCGGCCCCGGAATTCCCGAAGCGATCCGGGAGAAGATCTTCCAGCCCTTCTTCACGACCAAGGAGATCGGCAAAGGGACCGGCCTTGGGCTCAGCATCGCCAAGCGGATCATCGAGGGCCACGGCGGGAGTTTCGGGATCGACTCCGCGTGTGCTCATACCCGCTTGGTCATCCGCTTGCCTCGAGCCGTCTAGAGAATCAGAACGAGATCGTTCCGCCCAAGTACCAGGGGGTGACCAGGTTGAAGTACCCCTGGAGCTTGAACTGCGGATTGAACGCGTAACCCAGACCCAAGGTGTTCCCTTCGGTGATGCCGCTCGCGATGCCTTTGTCGACCTTCATACCGTAGGCATAGGTGACGCTGAGGGAGTCGGCGAGAACCGCGATACCCGGCTTGACGGTCAAGCCTCGCCCCTTGTTGTTGACGCTAGCATCGAGGGCGACGACGGAGCTTGGATTGAGGTAGGTGGAGAGGCCTACGCCTGCCGCAGTGACGCCTTTCGCCAGTTCATAGAGCGTCAGGCCGATATGGGCCTGTCCGTGAGGGTTGTACAGGAGGCCGAGATCGGAGCTCCAGGTCGGAACGTCGCCGGCGCCAGGCGATGAGTCGGGCTTTTTGGTGAAGCGGTAGATGCCGTCCAGGCCCACTGCGATGTCCAGAGTCTCCGCATAGGTCGCGACACCAAACGAGAACAGAGTGATTGAACCGTTCTTGTCCTGCTGATTGGGCACGGTTTGGACACCGATGGATGCCGCACCTTGGCCATTACCCGTATAAAGCGAAAGGCCACTCCCGAGCGAGTCCCCGAAACCCCTTACCGTAGCGAATGAGGCCCGGAGGCGGATCTGCCGGTTGTAGATCAGTCCCACCGGGTTTTCGCCGAAAACGGCGTCATCCGAAGGCGAAGCCACGGATCCCGCCACGGAGGGAGTGTACTGCAGCTCGGACGAGTCTAAACGACTCGAGTACCGGAACCGGCGCCCCGACTCTGCCGCATGCGCGGGGAGAGGCGAAAAGGCCAGGGCGATCGTCCCGATCGAGACGAAACATGCGAAGGCCTTGATCCCTGAACTCTTGAATTCCATTCCCTAGGTAGAATACAAAGCGCATGCCACTTATTTTTTAGTATTTATGTATTAATTCAAGGCACTAGATCGCCCGATTCCCCGCTGTGTCGCTCCAGCCTAGACGACTGTCCAGGACACAGTCAGTTGGGTTCCTCCCGTGGGCTCCTTTTGCCATGACCCGAGGCGTTAATCAGACGCAACGATCACTCCCTGGAGGCCGTGATGCTCCAAGCATTTCGGATTCGCCTGTGCTAAATCGGCCAAGTGTTGAACTTCCTGCTCCGGCGCCTCGCCGTGCTCATCCCCACTTTGATCGGAGTCTCGCTCGTCGCGTTCAGCCTGATCCGCTTGATCCCGGGCGACCCGGCGCTCCTCTTGCTGGGGGAACGGGGCGGATCCCCAGAAGTCCTCGCCCAGATCCGCGTGTCCCTCGGACTGAATCTGCCCCTTTACAAGCAGTACTTTCTGTTCGTCGGCAACGCCCTCCACGGCGAGCTCGGAAACTCGATCGTCTCTAAGCGTCCAGTCCTCGAGGAGTTCTGGAGTCGTTTCCCGGCCACCCTTGAACTGGGCATGGTCGCGATGGTGTGGTCGACTCTCCTGGGATTGCCTCTCGGAATCCTCGCCGCCGTGAAGCGCAACACTTGGCTCGATTATACGGTCATGGGCAGCTCCTTGATCGGCTACTCGATGCCGATCTTTTGGTGGGGATTGATCCTCATCTTGGTTTTCTCGGTGAATCTGGGCTGGACCCCGGTGTCGGGACGAATCAGCGTCGAGTATGACATTCCGGTCAGGAGCGGATTCCTGCTTGCCGACGTCTGGCTGACCGGGGAGCCTTGGGCCGATCAGCTTCGAGCTTTCTGGGACGCGTTCCGGCACATGCTTCTCCCCTCGATCGCGCTCGGGACGATTCCGCTGGCCACGATCGCACGGATGACCCGCTCGTCGATGCTCGAGGTCATCGGTGAGGACTTCATCCGGACAGCCAAGGCCAAGGGTCTGAGCCCGATGCGGGTCATCGTAGTCCATGCATTGAGGAACGCCCTCATTCCCGTCGTAACCGTGATCGGCCTCATCTTCGGGACCATCGTTACGGGAGCGATCCTGACTGAAACAATCTTCTCCTGGCCCGGAATCGGCAAGTGGCTGGTCAACAGCGTGACCTCCCGGGATTACCCCGTCATCCAGGGCGGAATCCTCATCATTGCGGGCATCATCGTCCTGATCAACATGGCCGTGGACCTCGCCTACGCCTGGGTGAACCCACGCATGAGGAGTTCGAAGTGAGGTTCCACTGCTATGAATGACCTCACTCCCGGCATGACATCGATCCTAGAACCGGTCCTCGAGTCGACGACAAGCTCCGCCCCCCACCCTTTGCGTGAGTTCTGGTATTTCTTCAGCCAGAACCGCGGAGCGGTCATCGGTCTGACTCTGATCGCCCTCTTCACTGCCATCGCAGCCCTCGCTCCTTGGCTAGCGCCTCACGACCCGACCCAGGTTTTTCCCGATGCTCTTCGTCTCGCGCCTTTCTGGTCGGCCGGCCACCATCCCGACTACTGGCTGGGAACAGACGACGTCGGTCGCGACTTGCTCAGCCGACTCCTTTACGGGGCTCGCATCTCGATGGGAATCGGGATGATGGTCGTTTTCATTTCGGCGACCCTGGGCACTTTCCTCGGCCTCATCGCGGGCTATGCCGGCGGCAAAACCGATACCTTCATCATGCGGGTGATGGACGTCCAAATGGCGTTACCGAGCATCCTGCTCGCCATCGTAGTCGTCTCGGTGCTCGGACCCAATCTCGCCAATACCGTGATCGCGGTGAGCTTGGTCCAACTCCCGAGCTTCGTCCGCCTGGTGCGCGCCGCCTGCATGGCAGAGCGCAACAAACAGTACGTCATCGCATCACGGAGTTTCGGGGCTGGCCATTTCCGCCAGATGTTCATCAACATCCTCCCGAACTGCATGGCACCGCTCATTGTCCAGACCACCTTGGGATTCAGCGATGGAATTCTGAATGCCGCCGCCTTGGGATTCCTCGGCTTGGGGGCCCAGGCGCCGACTCCCGAATGGGGTACGATGCTGGCCGATGCTCGTCCATTCATCGAAAGCAATCCCACCTTGGTCACCCTGCCGGGCCTCTGCATTTTGGTCGTGGTCCTGGCCTTCAATCTCCTGGGCGATGGCCTCCGCGACGCCTTTGATCCGAGACTCCGCAAATGAGCGCTGATTCAGCGACCACTCCTGCCGCCAAACCGGTCCTCGACGTCCGCGACTTGAGCGTGGAATTTGAAACCTTACGTGGTCCTCTGAAGGCGATCGATCGAGTGAGCTTCGATGTCCGCAGAGGCGAAACCTTGTGCCTGGTCGGAGAGTCCGGATGCGGTAAGAGCATCACGAGCCTGGCACTGATGGGGCTTCTTCCCTCCAACGGCAAAATCCCCTCAGGAGAGATCCTATTCGACGGGAAGTCGCTCCTGAGAATGCCGGAAAGCGAACGGCGCAAGTTGCGCGGTTCTGAAGTCGCGATGATTTTCCAAGACCCGATGTCGAGCCTGAACCCCTGCTACACCGTGGGCGAACAGATCCTCGAGACGATTCAAGCCCATGACGGTGGGTCCAAGGACAAACGCCGGGCGCGGGCGATCGAGCTCCTCCGTGAAGTCGGCATCCCGGCTCCGGAAGAGCGCTTGAACGCCTACCCCCATCAGCTCTCCGGTGGCATGAGCCAACGCGTGATGATCGCGATGGCTATCGCCTGCCGGCCGAAGCTCCTCATCGCCGACGAACCGACGACCGCGCTCGATGTGACGATCCAGGCGCAGATCCTGGACCTGCTTCGCAAGCTCCAGAAGGACCAGGGCATGTCCCTGATCCTGATCACCCACGATCTGGGAGTCGTCGCCGAGATGGCAGACCGAGTCGTCGTGATGTACGCGGGCCAAGTGGTCGAGACCGGAACCGCCCGCGAAGTCATCGATAGCCCCCGGCACCCTTACACGCGGGCCCTTTTGAACTCCCTGCCCGCTTCCCATTCCGAGATCGCCCATCGGGCGAAGCTACCCTCGATCCCCGGCCTGGTCCCCGACCTCACCCGACGACCCTCCGGATGTCAACTCAACCCACGTTGCCCCCTGGCCGACGAACCTTGCCGCTCCGCTGAGCCTCCCCTGCTGGATCTGGGGGCAGGTCGCAAAGCCAAGTGCATTCGCCCCCATGCTGAGGTCACCCTATGAGTACGACTCGGCTGCTCGAGGTGTCGGGCTTGAAGAAACACTTCCCGGTAAAACGCTTCTTCAAGTCGGTGGGCACGATCAAAGCTCTCGATGGCGTAACCCTCTCGCTGGCAGCAGGCAAAACACTTGCAGTGGTCGGCGAGTCTGGCTGTGGCAAGAGCACTCTGGCAAAAGTCCTGATGGGCATCGAAGCCTCGACCGAAGGTCAGATCTTGATCGATGGCAAGTCCTCCACCTCCTTGGCGCCGGCTGAGTTCCGCAAAGCGATCCAGATGATTTTTCAGGATCCATACAGCTCCTTGAATCCGCGCAAGAAAGCCTGGGAGATCATCGCGGAACCGCTCCGGATCAACACGAAGCTTCCGGTTCGGCAGTGCCGTGAGCGCGCCTTGGAAGCGATGAAACAGGTGGGTCTTCGTCCGGAATTCGCGGATCGCTACCCACACATGTTCAGTGGCGGTCAACGGCAACGGATCGGGATCGCCCGCGCGCTCATCCTCCACCCGCGGGTCCTGATTTGCGACGAACCGATTTCAGCCCTCGACGTGTCGATCCAAGCCCAAGTCATCAACCTCCTGATCGAACTGCAGGACCGCCTAGGTCTGAGCTACATCTTCATCTCGCACGATCTCTCCGTAGTCCGCCACTTGGCGGATGAAGTCGCAGTCATGTATCTCGGAAAAGTCGTCGAACACGGCGCCCGCGAAAAAATATTCCGGGAGCCCAGCCATCCCTATACCCAGGCTTTGCTGGCCAGCACCCCATCGCTCAAGGATCCTCGGCGCAAACGGGTGATCCTCCAGGGAGAACCCCCGTCGCCGCTCAATCCTCCCACCGGTTGCAGTTTTCACCAGCGTTGCCCGTTCGCGCAGCCCCGCTGCCAAGCCGAGACGCCCGCGCTTCGCCCGGTCCAGGGACGAGACGTGGCCTGCCATTTCGCCGAAAAACTCTGACCGAATCCTGATTGCGCTTCGCCCCTTCCTCTTCCACGCTGTAGGGGATGACTCCATCTTGGATTGTTCCGTTGATGCTCGCACTTCCGGTATCGGCCCTTGCCTCGTCACCTCACCTATCGGAAAACCGCTTCGCTGCCGGGGACCAGGCATTCAAGCAACGCAGCAGTTCCGAACGGGCGCGCGAAGCGCTCGCAATCTACCGGAGCGCCCTCCGGGACCACCCCGAGGATACCGAAGCAGGCTGGAGGCTTGCGATGGGCTGCTATTTCGTCGGGCTCAATCTCGAAACCGACTCTTCTGGAAAGGAGTCCCTCTTTGCTGAAGGACGGGACGCCGGACGCCGCTCCGCCGAACTGGACCCGAAATGCGCGGCCTGCGAGTTTTGGACAGCCATCGACATGGCGCTTTACGGGAACACAGTCGGCTCGTTCAAGATGCTGTTCAGCCTCGGCGAAATCCATCAACGCCTGGAGCGTTCGATCGCGCTCGATCCGACTTACGCGGAAGGTGGCGCTTTTCGGCTTCTGGGCTTGATTCGGGAGAAGCTTCCGGGACTCCTGGGCGGAAGTGACCGCCGAGCCCGGGACTACTACGAGAAAGCGATCCACTTTGCGCCAGAAGCCCCTTTGAACTACCTGCTCATGGCCCGGCTGCTGAAGGAGAGGTTCGGAAAGCTGGAAGAGTCGGCGGAATTCGTCCGAATTGGGGCCTTACTCCCAGAGCCCGGTGTCGATCGACTGGAAAACCGCGAAGCGTGGACTGAACTCCGCTCTTGGCCCTCAGGCGCGCACAAAGACTGACCCGAAGTCTCACTTCAAAAGCTGGAAAAGATCCAATGAGGGGTCGTCGCCAGGAGGGGTCGGAGGCTGAACCGCCGTTGCTTGATCTTTGAGCAGTCGATCCAGGATGGTTTCGACCTCCTGGATCGAAAAAATGCGAAACGGCCTATTGCCTGGATTGAGTACGACGCGACCTCGGCCTCGGGCGAGCTCCAGGAGTTGGCGACCGGGCATCGCCACACGGTACACCCCTTCAGGCAACTCCTTCGGGACATCGTCGCGCTTCCAGAAAACAGGGAAAAACGGGTTCTGCGCGCCATCCGCATATTCCGCGAGCTGGACACCGCCCTCGATGCGTCGACCGATCGAAAAAAGCTCGCTGTTCAAGAGATGGTGAAAAAAACCAGCTGAATTGCGAGAGTCGGATTCAGCCGCTTTCAACCAGCCCTCGAGGTCTGAAGGGGTCTCGAGTGCCTTTTGCACTGGCTCGGATTTGGACCGACGTGAAAGCTGGCGCAGGTCGAACTTCTGGATCACACGCTGAAATCGATCCCGGAACGATGACATGAACCGAGCTTACCACGCTTAAGCGACAACGAAACGGGGGCGCTCCGTTTCCGGAGCGCCCCCTCAATGAGGACTCGATCGATGGCAGTCGATCGCTTCTTCAGGTCAGTTTCTTCAGCTCAACTTGTTCAGCTCAGTGACTGACGACCAAAGCGTAAGGTTGGGCATCCGCTTTACCACGGGGAACGTTGATCCCCACGACCGAGACTTGGTAGATTCCGGCAGTCAAGCCGGTCAGCTCCACCATCTCGGTGTTGTTCTTCCGATCCTGCAGCTCCTTGACAAACCCCCCCGGTCCGGTAACCCGGAGATCGATGTCATTGACGAGCGCCGTGGCAGCCGCAGCCGCTCCCGGAGCATCCGTGTAGGTCAGAGTCGCCCGCAATGTGCCGCTTGCGCCCACTTCAGCCGATACCGACTTCGTCTCTCCGGTTTTCACCCCGACACGCTCGTCGACTACATTGGAATCGGTCGCGAGGTTCGTGGCGTCATCCATGTTCACGCGGCCATAACCTTCGTGGACGTTCGGACGGCGGGTCGGAAGCTCCTGGGTCGGACCGGTGCCGTATTGGCCTGGGTACATGTCGAATGCCGTGTGCAGCAACGTGGCCTTGACCAGCGCGGCCGAAGGGTTCGCGATCCCCTTGGCCTTGATCAGGTACTCGCGGGTGACTGTCGCTGCGCCTGCAACCAGGGGTGTCGCCATCGATGTGCCGCCGGACCACAGATACTCGGCGTCAAACTCGCCCCAGAGCTTCTCGGCCGTAGGGTGATGCGAGCGCGTGCTCACGATGTTCGTTCCGGGAGCGACGATATCGGGCTTCAAACGTCCGTCCTTCGTGGGTCCACGCGAGCTGAACATCGCCATTCCGTTGGGGTTGTTTGAAATCGTGTCGCTCGCCAGAGGCTCGACCCCCCACTTGGTGGTTCCTTCTCGAAGCTCGCTCAGCTTCTTTTGGATGCCACCCGTGGCGATCGTGTTCTCCGAGGCTCCGACGGTCAGCACGTTCTTCGCAGTGGCCGGTGAAGTCACAGAACCCTCATCGATCCTACCGTCACGGTTCGCGTCCACACCGCTGTTGCCGGCGGCGAACAAGACCAGCATGTCGGGATTGTCCCACACGTACTGGTCGTATTTAACCGCGAGAGCGTCGTAATCGCCCATCGCGTTCGGATTGCCCCAGGAATTGGTGTTGACGCGCGCACCGGCAGTGTACGCCGGTCCCACAAGCTTGTTGGGTTCCTGGGGAAAAGCCAGGTTCGCCAAGATCGGGCTCCAGAGCCCGCCGACGAACATGTGGGCGGCGTTTGCTCCACCCTGGATCTGCCCGCCCGAGCTGGCCCCATTGCCGACCACAGAGCCACAGACGTGGGTGCCGTGCCCCATCGGATCTTCCCAGCTGTGCCCACCGAAACCGAGGGCGACGCCCTCGGTCACGTTGCCAGTGAGGTCGGAATGCATGTGCGCGAGGTCACCGCGATCGACACCCGTGTCATCCAACGAGGCGATTTGACCCGCCCCCCTGTAACCCCGAGACCAAGCGGCTTCAAAGCCCATGTTCTTGGTACCGGACTCGAAGCCCGTGTAGGTGACGGCAGGCGCGACAGGCGGGACTGGAACCGGTTGACCCGGAGTCGGCTCATCGAACGGATGAAACTCGAAGGTCACGACCATCGGGAGCGGTTCGATCCACAGCACTCCCTCAACAGCAGCGAGACGGGAGAGCGAAGTGTAAGGAGCTTGGACGACTAGTTCGCCTCCGCTTCGCTGGACAGTTTGCACTCCGACCACTCCGCGCACGACACGAGCCAGCGCGGTGACGTTCTCGGTCCGGCCGAGGCTCAACAAAAACGAAGGGCGGCGTTCCTTGAGGGACCCCGACTCGAGAAAGGCCGGACTCAGCTTCCATTCGGAGGCATAGGTTGAAACTGCACGGACTCGCGGCGACGAAGCTGCGAGCAAGGCCAGGTCGGAGAACCTGCCTCGAACCAGGTAGGCATCCTCCGGAAGGTAATCCTGGATTTCGACCCCATGGGCGGCCAGCGCTGAGCGGTCTGCGTCCTGCGTGGTCGAAGTGTACTGAATCACGAAGTAGCGAAGTCCCTCGTTGGTGATCGACTTGAGGCCGCTCTCGTCGATCCGGACGTTGCCGCTCTTCAAACGGAGCACTTCACCTGCGAACACGGTTGGAAGGGTGGCGGCAAACGACAGCGCTATCCCTAGCGAACCGGAAATCATGAGTCCAAGTTTCATAATCCCCCCTTGAGGAACCGTCGCCCGTCAACCGGACGGCGGTTATTATTGTGGTTTGATTGAACGCCAGATTATTGACTCCGTCTAGGGGGGCCAGAAAATAATCTCTAAAATCCACAGCTTTAGGGTAACTTTGCGTCATCCCCACCCCTGCGAAATCTCTGACTTCGCGCTTCTACACGGGGATGACAGGGTTCAATCTACTGGTTTTATGTAAGTAAGCTGGCTCTATGTAAATATTCTGGAAGCCACTGCCACGGTTGATTGAATTATTCCGACCGTTCTGATAAGACGCTCCACCATGAACAAGCTGCTGGCCGCTTTTGCCCTGATTTCGACCCTTTTCGCGGCTTCTCCCGGACATGCCTTGACGGAGAAAGAGGTCGGTAGCGCCCTTCATTCCACGCTGCTCCCGTTCTATGACTCGGGAGAGGCAGGCACCTTGATCGGACAAGAAGGAGTCGCTTTGCGCTACCGCGTGTTCCTGGCGCCCCGGGAGGTCGGGTCCATCGTGATCTCGAACGGACGCACCGAGAGCAGCGCCAAGTACGCCGAGCTGCTCCTCGATCTCCACGAAGCCGGTTACTCGGTTTTCATCATGGACCATCGCGGGCAGGGCTTCTCGGGTCGCATGCTCGAAAATCCGGAGATCTCCTACGTCGAAAAATTCGAGTACTACGTCGCCGACCTCAAACAGTTCGTCGAGACCGTGGTCAAACCTCACCATCCAGCCAAACTGTTCCTGCTCGCCCACTCGATGGGTGGGGCGATCGCTTCGTCCTACGTCGAGACCTACCCCAGTGACTTTCGGGCCGCGGTCCTCTCATCCCCCATGCTTCAACTCGATACCGGCCACTATCCTGAGCCCCTCGCCTACCTCATCGCCAGGACCAGCTGCCAGCTCGGCAATGCACGCAAACTGGCTCTGGGTCAGACGGGATATGCAGCGGTTCCTTTTGAGCGAAACATGCTCACCCGGAGTGAAGCCCGCTATTCGGCCCTAGTCCAGGAAACGGAAGCCGCACATCCGGAAGCACGGATGGGCGGTGTCAGTTACCGCTGGGTACAAAAAGCACTGGAAGCAACTCGGAAAATAGGAAAAGGTGCCTCCGAAGTGCAAATTCCAGTTCTCCTGTTCCAGGCAGGCCAGGATAAAATCGTCAAACCCGGGGGCCAAAACCGCTTTTGTGCCCGGGCCCTGAACTGCCGATTGATCCAATTTCCTGACTCGGAACATGAGATTTTGATGGAAAGGGACGAAATCCGTTCCGAAGCCCTCCGTGAAGCCCTGGGATTCTTCGGTCAAAACTGAAACGGATATGTTAACCTAGAGCCGGTAACCCGTCCGCGTCAGAGATTCTAGAGCACAATGCTCATGTTCCTCTAGCGGCCCCAACCGACTGAGGAGGTCTCATGGGCAAGAAACTTTACGTAGGCAATCTTCCTTTCACCGCGAATGACGAAGACTTGGGAGCCGTATTCGCCCAAGTCGGAAAAGTCGAGTCGGCGAAAGTCATCATGGACCGCGACAGCGGCCGCAGCAAAGGTTTCGGTTTCGTCGAAATGTCGACCGACCAAGAGGCCGCTGATGCTATTTCCCGCCTCAACGAAGTGGACTACGGCGGTCGCCCGATGACTGTCTCCGAAGCCAAGCCCATGGTCCCCCGCGAAGGCGGCGGTGGCGGTGGACGAGGCCCTCGCGGTGGCGCCGGCGGCGGACGCACCTGATCGCCTGCTTGAGCAGCCGATCCAATTCAAGGACTCAATGGAATCTAGCCAATCTGATTTGAACCCCGTTCCGGAATCTTCCACCCCTGCTCCCGCGTTGGGGTGGAAGGATCTCGGACTTTCTCCCGAAATCCTCGAAGTGATCGCCAAAGCCGGCTACACTTCGCCGACCCCCGTCCAGGTCCAGACGATCCCGATCGCCATCCAAGGCATCGACGTCATCGCTTCCGCGCAAACCGGAACCGGCAAGACCGCCAGTTTCGTGCTGCCAATGGTGCAGCAGTTCCGCGGACGCCAAGGAACCTTCGGACTGATTCTCGCGCCGACCCGCGAGATCGCCCAACAGATCCACCAGACGATCGAGATCCTCGGCGTTCCCCTGGGAATCCGCTCGATCGTGCTGATCGGTGGCATCGACATGCGCCACGACACAACTGCGCTGGCAACCTATCCCCAGATCATCGTCGCGACTCCAGGCCGGCTCTGCGACCATCTCGATCGCGGCAACATCTGGCTCGACTACCTCGAAGTCATCGTGCTCGACGAGGCCGACCGGATGCTCGACATGGGTTTCTCGACCCAGTTGAACCGCATCATGGACGACGTGCCGAACGACCGCCAAACCCTGCTTTTTTCGGCGACGATCTCGGCCTCGGTTCAACGCCTTGCCGACAAGATCCTCCACAAGCCCGAGCGAGTCTCGATCGGCAGGCCGATGTCCACCATCGGCGGCGTCGTCCAGCATCTCCTCTGGATGAAGGAAGAGTCCAAAAATCGCGAACTCCAGAAGCTGATTCGGCAGGAAAAAGGCTCGATCATCGTGTTCACGCGCTCGAAGGATGGGGCGACTCGAGTCTGGCGCTCCCTTCACAGCGCCGGGGTTTACGAGGCGACCTACATCCACTCGGATCGACTGCAATCCCACCGTGAACAGGCCCTCCAGGAGTTCAAGGACGGCAAGTACCGGATCCTGATCGCCACCGACGTCGCGGGACGGGGAATCCATATCGATGACGTGGCCCATGTCATCAATTATGATCTTCCGATGGAAGCCGAGAATTACGTCCATCGGATCGGCCGTACCGGACGCGCGGGTCAGACCGGCATTTCGACGACTTTCGCCACTCACCGCGACCGCGCTGCGATCCGTGAGATCGAGAAGTTGATCGGAAAGCCAATTCCAGCCCAGTACACTTCTTCCTACCCCCAGCCGACCGAAGGCGGAGTGGATGAAGCACCTGCGCCCTCTTCACGCGGGGGTCGTGGGGGATCCAAAAGCGGTGGACGGAACGCTGGCGGTAGCAGCCCCAAAGCGCCCACTCCGACCCCGGGTGCTCCGAGCGGTCGCGGTCCACGCCCCCTTTCAACCCCGATCTCAGCTGCCGATTCGATGGCGGCGGCGCATGAATCCGGGAGGGCCCCCGTGCGCGCTCAGGCGCCCGCGGCAAGTGACCTTTACCAACCCATGGAGGGCGGCGACGCTCCCTCGGCGGTAACGACTTCGCCTGGAACGCCCGCTCCCCGCCCCATCCTCCCTCGAGCTCCTCACAACGGTGCAAACGAATCCGGATCGGGCAACCCTCCCGTGGCCTCAACCGGAGCCGGTCCGCGCGAGCCAAGCTCCGAAAACGATCGTCCGAAACGTCGCCGCACTCGTGGGGGCCGAGGACGAAGTGAAAGCGGTTCCGAAAAAAGCGGTCCCGTTTCCGCGAACGGCGCTCCGGAGTTCAGCAATCGAAATGAGGGCGGCTCACGACGCGGTGGGGGCTCCGGCAACGGATCCAACGGCGGCGGATCACCCTTTCCTGTTTGATCCCGAATCAATCTGAACTGAAGAATTAAGGCCGAGTCCCAGTCGGGGTCTCGGCCTTTCCCAATTTTGAGAACCCAAGCGAGCTATTGCACCAAGGGCTTCAGCCTGAACAAGGCAAAAGAGGCATTGCTGGACTCGAGCGCGCGCGCGCTCGGGGATTGTTGCTCGTACAGCTTGAGGTACCAGAAATAATTGCGTGCGATCGAAGCGACGTACTCGCGCGTTTCCTTGAAGGGAATCAAATCAACGAACAACATCGGATTCTCGACGAACGGATAGCGTCGCATCCACTCGTCCACTCGATCCGGACCTGCATTGTAGGCCGCCAGCGCCAGTTCTACATCGCCCGAATAGCGATCCAGGAGATGGGAGAAAAACCGTACCCCGAGCCTCACGTTGACCCGGGGGTCGAAAAGCTGTTTGCGGGAGATCCGCTCCATCCTCCGGGCCGTCGACGGCATGAGCTGCATGAGCCCCATCGCACCGGCCGGACTGCGGGCCCGCTCGTTGAACGCGCTTTCTTGGCGGATCAGCGAAAGGACGAGATAGGGATCGGTCTGCGCTGTATGAGACCTGACTAGCTCAAACTGTTTCAAGGGGTAGAGCATTTCCAAGCTGGTTTTCGAGATCAGGTCGGGATGCTCGCGGAGGAGCACGGTGAGAAGCTGGAACTTCCGGATCACATCCCCCGAGCGTCTCAGCAGCACAGCAATGTAGAGCTGAAACTCGGGCTCGGCCTGCACCAGTCCTTCCAGGACTTCCTCGATCAAAGGCATCGAAGCTTCGAGACCTCCGCCGGCCTGGATGGCTTCGATGGTCCGCACGAGGCGATTGAGTTCGGGCTTCAGGATCGAGCGAAACCGGATGCGGGGGTCGCGGCTGCTCGCGCTCACTGCGAGCGACGGACCCTCGATGCCGCTGAGGAGAAGCGCGTGGAGGCTGAAGGGGAACTCCTTCATGAGTCTGGATTTCATCTCTTCCTGAAGCTCAGGTTTCCCCGTCATTTTTGCGCATTCATGGCGCCAATAATAGCTTCGTGACCGGAAATCCATGTTCTCCGGAGTATCGCTCACCTGCTTCAACAGCGCTTCGGCGGACTCGAACTTCCGATCGAGTATTTGAAGGAGGGCCAGCCGGTAACGCGCTCGCAAAGTGGAAAAATCGTTACCGCAGCGGTCGGCCCGCGAATAAAAAGCCAGAGCCAGGTCATGGTACTTCTGCTCGGGAAACTCTTCTTCCATTCTCAGCCCCACGGCGCTCAAAAGGGGGCTCGGGAGACAACCTTCCCCCTCACTCATGGCCGCATCCATCGTAGCGAGCAGCTTGTCCAGGGAGCGTGGATTGCCGATCCGCTTCAAAGCGCCGTTGAGCTGGTTTTCGCCTACGTTGCGAAGTGTCTGGATTCTGCCGTGGGTGAGCGCGAAGATCAGGGCCTGACGACCCGCCCGGCTTCGTTCCCGCGTTCGGCCACGTCCATGATCTGAACGTGAGCTTCCCAGGATGTCCTCACAGAACTCGGGGGCGATATCGAACTCGCTGCAAGCTCTTTTACGAAGGGACTTCTCCTGCAGGGTCATCCGCCCCATCCGAAAGCGCACGAAACTTCGGGCCTGGGCGATCAACTCCTCGCGTTCTGATTCCGGCTCGGCATCGAGACCGGTGAGCTCCTGATTCACGACCGCAGAGAGCGGTTGAATCCCGAGTGGCAAAGCTACCTGGACAGGACCAACGCTTTGAGCAGCCGGCATTTCGGCCACATCCTTGCGGACTTCGGGATGGCTCGCGCAGGAGAGTTGAAGCAACGCTCCTCCGATGAACCAGCTTTTGACGGGCATCCTGCTCATCCACTTCCTCCCGGAACCGCACCGCGAGGGTTCGCGCGCGCCTAAACCAGTTTAAGTGGAACAGGAGCGGGAAGGGAACTAGGTCACACCGATTAATTCGAATGTGAACAGGTCGATAGATCCGTTCAATGGAGACAGTTGAAATCGGCTCTCAGCGCGCATGGAAATCGACATCCCGATGACGAAACCCGGAGCCTCCGCCCCGCAGGGACTCGTAGACCGCGGGATGGACCCTCGCCCGAACCTCGAGTGGAGCCCGATCGGCCCTAGGTTCGAGGCCTAGTTCGGGATGTCTGGAGATCTGGAGATTGTAGGCTTTGATCAGGAGTGGCTCGAGCACCACGGTATCTTCGGCGTTGTAGGCCAGGAGAGTCTCGAGGGCCCCGCTCATTCCGCCCAGGTGAAGGTCCCAGAGTCGGACAGCGTCGAAGCCGTCAATGTCGAGGGATTGACGGGCCGGGATGTCGCTGAACTCCTTCTGGATCCGTTTCAATCCCCCCTTGAACCCCAGGCGCTTGAGCCAGAAACAAAGATCGATGTGGGCGACCTCGAACGGGACGTCGAACTCGCTCCTGAGAAACGGAACATCGAAGACTTCGCCAAAAAAAGTGCAGAGAATACGGCACTCCGAAGCCACTTTTCGCACGAGCAGGCCCTTCAAGCGGGGCACATGCTCCTGCAGGACCTCTCCCCGATGGACGAACGTGATCGTCGTCGAATGCGAAGTGGGCGGCATGCCGAGCCCGGTCGTTTCGATGTCGAGGTAGGAAACCTCTTCGAAGTTCCCCGGCAAGATCCTCCAGAGCTGTTCCCGCGGAAGCCGCTTGTAAAAATAATGAAGGTCGTTCCGCTCGAGGGCCGCGCGCGAGTGCATGAGTTCTGCTCGCGTAGCCTCCCACTTGTCCGCTCGAAAGACCGTTTCAACTTGAGCTTCGAGCTGATCCCAATGGCGAACACCCTGTCCCCAAAGCTTGCGCTCCCGAACCGGCCCGATTCCTTCCAAGTGGACGAAAGATCTTTTCAGCATCCCGGATCAGTCTCTCTTCATCATTTGGCTCTCATCAACTTTTGAAACTTGCGCCGCCGCAAGAAAGTCTTGCTCCAACCCAAGAGAGCGGGTCCGAAGAAGAGCAGGAAGTTGGAGTAGACCACCACCAGGTAGAGTCGATCCGTCCAGGTTCCATGAAAAGCTTCCAGCACGAGGAACGCGGCCGTCACCCAAGCCATCCACTTCATCTTCACCGGGAAGATCATGAACAATCGGATCTCCATCTCGGGGAAAAGCGCGGCCGCAGCCAGGAAAAGAGTCGACTCGAAATGTCCTACTGAAGTGACTGGGTAATTGAAAGCGAAGGAGAAAGCGACCGTCAGTCCGAGCGAGACCAAAACGTAAAGAGTGGTTCGAAAAGCTCCCCAAACGGTTTCGATGGAATTGAGGAGGAAGTAAAGAAACAGGAGAGCGAAAACCACCCACAACGGTCCCGTAGCCAACGGAAGCGCGAGGAAGGTCACCACTCGGTACCACTCCCGATTCCGCAGCGCGGCTTCGGGAATCAAGGCAAGCCTCATCATCCAGACGGGATCTGAAGCGACTAAAAGAAAACCCGCGACCTGGCAGGTGATCAAGAGGACGGCGATGTGGGGTACGGCTAGCCAGGACATCCTTTTTTCGAGGAAGTTCAGCCAGCGCGGTGCGGAAGTCATCATGCCCCGGAAGCCTAAATCAATCTCAGGAAATAAGCCATCGCCTGCAGGACGAGCTGCCGGTTCTCACCTGTCGGCCCGTGAGCCGGGCCAGGCTCGGGTAACAGCATCAGCCGAGACTGGCCTCCCTGAGCGCGAAGCGCGTTCTCAAAGCGACAGGATTGCTCCCAGGGAATCACATCATCGGTGAGCTGGTGGACGAGAAGTACCTCAGGCAGACGCGGGTTGGCCTGCGGAATCTGATAGATGGGCGAGGCGCGACGGTAAAGATCGGGAAACTCCAAACGCCCTCCCCCCAGGTAGGGCGTACTGTAGTCGAATCCGCCGGAGCGAGGAGCCACCAAATCGGCTCGTCCTGAGAGCAGAACTGCGCGTGTGACCGGGAAATCCCCTCCAGAGGTCGGGCCGTCGGCCATCGCCAAGCCAGCAGCCAAATTCGCGCCTGCCGAAAACCCGAAAACCGAGAGTCCCGCCTGCCGATCGACTCCCAGCTCGTCGGATCGATCGGCAATCCATGCGGCCGCAGCCGTTACGTCTTCGGGTGCGGCCGGAAACGGATTGAGGGGGGCGAAACGGTAATCCGAAGTGACGACCACCATCCCCATTCCTGCCAGGCGGAGGCTGAAATCGCCGAGTTGATCACGGGAGCCTCCGATCCACCCACCCCCGTGCAACTGGAGCAATGCGGGAAATCGACGTCCTGGGCCAGCGACGCGAGGACGGTAGATCGTGACCGAAAGGATTTGATCTCCGATCTGCCGATAGACCCGGTCCTCTTTCAGAACCTCGAAGCGGGCAGCCCCCGCCGTCAGTCGCTCCATTCCGCCGGCGCCATACAACGCACGATGATCCTGAAAGCGCTGCAGACCTTCTTGGCGGCACTCGCCGACTTGAGCCGGGCTCGACTCGAACGGATCGAACTCCGTGTCCGCTTGGGCCACGCTCGTCCCATCGGAAGCCATCCAAGCCAGGACGAACACGACGAAGGCAACTCGAGAAAAATGATGCACACCCAATCCCTACACAGCCGGGCCCAACCCGTCAATCCGCGTAAAGTCCATGCCGCGGCTTACATGGAGATCCCATCGCCCCTAGTGTTGCATGGAGTGGAACTGATCCTACTTCTGGCCTATTTCGCGACTTCCGCTTCGCTCCTCCCCCTCTGGGAGCTTTCCGGCGACGATGCCATCCATTTCGAATTCGCGCGATCGATGGTTCAGACCGGCCAACTTCCGTTCCTGGGTCCGCCGAACAGTTTCGGATTCAGCGAGGATGCCTGGGGCAACTGGATCCAGGCAGGCTTTTACGCACTCCACCCGAGCTTTGTTGCGATTCAACTGGGAACCATCGGACTCCAAACCCCCACTCACTGGTAATTGTTCCGGATCGGGGAGAGTCTCGGCAACCGCAGGATCGGGTATGCGGCTTCGCTCCTTTTTTCACGGCTCCCGACTTTGCCGGCTATCTGAATCTCAGGTTCTGGGAGTTGAGTCTTCTCCCGTGCTTCGCGGCCGCTTCCCTCTACATTCCTGCTTCGTTACGTCAAACGAAGTCACCCGAGCGACATGATCTTCGCCTTCGTGGCTGCCGGGCTGGCCACCAGCGCCCATAGCTCCTTTCTATTCTTTTATCCGGTTCTGCTTTCTCCGGTGGTTCAGCGGGGTTGGAGATCCAATCCCTGGAGGCGTCCCGAGCAAGCCCTCCTTTTGGGGACTTCACTTGCGTTCGGATTGTTCCCCTACCTCATGATCCTGGACTTGGCCATCGCGGCCCCGGGTGCAGGGGTCGGACTCCAGGGTCCCAGCATGCCGAACTGGTCTGAGATGTGGTCGAAGACCAACTACCTGCTCTGCTTCGGCAGCAGCTTCACCCCCCACCGCCTTCGCATGGCTACGGATGGCTGGGACTGAATGGACGGTACCCTGGGAAGGAAGCCTCGTGGGTTTGTAACTTTTTGGGGAATCGATGCTGTTCAAATCCTTGAGCGCCGTCCGTCGGATCTTTCTCTTTTGGATTCTGATTCCCTTTGCTTTCATGTTGATCTCGACGGCAGTTTTAAAGCCTTTTCTCTACCGCCATTGGCTCGTGATCTTCTTCCCAGCTCTTTTCGTCGCTGTGTCTCTTCCTTTGCTCGCATGGCGAGTGCCCAGACACTTCTTCCACGCCTGGATAGGACTCCTGGTACTCGGAGGACTGTGGCGTTCCGGTCAAGTCGTATCGTTCATCCACGAAACCGGGGACACAGGTTGGCATCTTGCGAATTTGAGCACCCGAGAAGAAGTCCTGCGCAAACTGTCTGCGATGGACCGCTCCGCGGCACTCTATGTGGAAGTCAGTGCGCCCCCAGATGCTGTCCCAGGGACTCCTCCCCATGCCGACCGACAAGCCCAGGCAGTCCTTCCACATCCTGGAGCGCCGATCGACTGGCTTCCCTTCCCTGCCAGCTCCGGAGCTCCTCGGTCTCAAAGGTGCCCACGAATTTCAGATCGGCCCCGTCACCATTTACGCCAACCCCGGAGTCCGGGTCGACTCGAGATTCAGGCTTTGAACCTGCGGTAGGTCGTGCTCGTCCTCTCCCAAATCGATCTTCCGTCGCTCACGCGCGAACAAACTGTACACGCAGGGCACCACGAACAAAGTGAGCATCGTCGAGACGAGCACTCCCCCGATCACGGCCAAGGACATCGGGATACGGCTCTCGGCGCCAGGCCCAATGGCCAAGGCTCCCGGCAAAGCACCCACCACGGTGGCGAAGGAAGTCATCAGGATCGGTCGCAGTCGCACCGGGCAAGCCTGGACCAGGGCTTCTCGAAGCGGCACTCCGCCATCCCTAACCTGGTTGGTGAAGTCGACCAGCAGGATGGAGTTCTTTTTCACCAAGCCCATCAGGAGAATCAAGCCGATCATGCTGTAGACGTTGAGCGACTGGCCTCCGATCATGAGCGCCAAGAAGGCTCCAGAGATGCTGAACGGAAGTGCAACCAATACCGTCACCGGATCGATGAAGCTGTTGAACTGGGAAGCCAGGACCATGTACGAGACGAGTAAGCCCAAACCCAGCGCGACGAAGAGACTATTGAAGGATTCGCGGAAGGTCTTCGAACTGCCATCGGGAACGATGTGGTATCCCTCGGGCAGGACCTCCTTCGCAACGCGCTCGACCTCGGCCATAGCCACCGCTTGCGAGGCCTTGGGCGCTAGATTGGCGTAGACAGCGACCGCCCTCGAACGGTTCTGCCGCGAGATCGCCTGGAGACCCGGGATCTTCTCGATCTTGACGACATCGCCCAACGGGATGAGTTCGCCTCGGTTGTTGCGGACCTGAAGGCGATTCAAGTCCTCGGGATTGGCGCTCTCCGCTTCGATAAGCTTCACGCGGATGTCGAACCGCCTGCCGTCCTTCGAATAGCGGCCCGCGATCGCCCCTCCCATCATCGCGCTCACGGTCGCACCGAGATCAGCCACGCTGACCCCCCGCGCCCGGGCCCGATCCCGATCTGGGACGATGTGGTACTCAAACGTGTTTGCCTTCAGATCGGTGTCGATATCGGTCATCAAGGAGGACTTTTCCATGGCGGCCATCATCTTGTCGGTGCTCCGCTTGAGAACTTCGAAGCTCTGCCCCTGGATCGTGAAGGAGACCGGGTACTGGCGGCCTGCTCCGAAGCCCGAAAGTGAAGGATCCTGGATGAAGACCTTCGCTCCTTTGACTTCCTTGAACTGATTGCGAAGCTCGACGGTGAGCGCTTGCTGCGAAAGTTTGCGGTCCTCCTTCGGCTTGAGGGTGACGAAGAGCATGGCGCTGTTGACATCCCCGCCCCCGAATCCGCCGACGGCTCCGAAGTAGCGCTCCACTTCCGGCCGTTTCGCCAGGATCGCTTCGAGCTCCCGGAGCTTGTTGTCGGTGAGGGTGAGCGAAGACCCGTCGGGAGTCTTCATCCTCACTTGAAGGGTGCCTTGATCCTGGGAGGGAACAAACTCCTTCTTGAGCTTGTTGTTGATGGCAAGACTGCTCGCGAAAATCAGGATCGAGCCCAGGATCACCTTCCAACGATGATTGAGCAGCACCGGCAGAATCCGGCCATAGAGGCGAGCAGCTCCCCGGAAAGCGCCCTCGACGAACCGACCGAGTTTCGAAGTCCGCTCACCAGTCTCCAGGAACTGCGAACAGCGCATCGGGGTCAAGGTCAAGGCTTCGAGGAGCGACAGGGCGACCGCAACCGTGATGGTCACGCCGAACTGGAAAAAGTACTTGCCGATTACTCCCTTCATGAAGGCGACCGGGAGAAAAATCGCGATGACCGCCGCGGTCGCGGCCAACGCGGCGAATGTGATCTCGACGGCGCCGTCGAGCGCAGCCGCCACTCGGCCCTTGCCCATCTCCCGGTGCCGCACGATGTTCTCCAGCACCATGATCGCGTCGTCGACCACGATGCCGATGGCTAAGGACAGTCCCAGGAGCGTGAACGTGTTGAGCGTGAACCCGAAAGCCTTCAGTACGATGAAAGTGCCCACGATCGAGGTGGGGATCGACAGGATCACGTTGATCGTGGCCGACCAGGAGCCGAGGAACATCCAGCAGACGATCGCGGTCAGGATAGCCGACAGGATCAGGGTGAAGTTGAGTTCATGAACCGCGTCCTTGATGAACTTGGTCGAATCGTAGTTCAAGGCCAGCTTCATCCCGGCCGGCAAAGAGGCTTTGAGCTCCTCGGCCTTTCTCTTGACGCCATCGGCGACATCCACCGCGTTCGAGCCCCGCTGCTTTCGGATCCCTAGACCGACCGCTGGGAATCCCATGGCGCGGCTTTTGCGGCGTACGTCGGCCAAGCCCAGCGTCACATCCGCGACCTGCTTGAGCGCGATCGATGTGTAATTAGGCGAACCGCCGCGACGGTTGATCGCCAGCTTGCTGAATTCCTCGATGCTGTCGGCCTCGCCCATCGTCCGGATGTTGAACTCCTGCTTCGGGGTTTCGATCCTTCCAGCCGGCGGCTCGGAGTGCTCGGCCGCGATCGCGCCGATGACGTCCGTGACGGTCAGGTCGTACTTGTCGAGTTTCTTCTGCGAAACCCAGACCCTGAGGTTGGGATCCACGTAACCTCCGAGGAAAACATCCGACACGCCCGGCAAGGTCGTGAACTTGTCCTGCAGATTGTCCCGCACGTAGGCCATCAGCTCGGGTGCGGACATTTTTTCAGAAGAGACCGCCATGTACATGATCGGCTGGTCTTCGGGATTGCTCTTGGTCACGACGGGTGGATCGATATTCTTGGGCAGGCTGCGCTGAGCTTGGGCGATCTTGGTCTGAACCTCCTGGACGGCCACGTCGATGTTCTTGTTGAGTCCGAACTCGACAGTGACGTTGGCGCTCCCGCTCTTGGCCGACGAGGAAACGCTCTCGACTCCCTCCACCGACATCACGGCACTCTCGACCGGATCCACGACGTCCATCTCCATCACTTCGGGAGCGGCACCCTCGAGCGTCAGGCTCACGTTGACTACCGGAAAATCGACGTCGGGAAGCTGACTCACCCCCATGCCTTGGAACGAGATCGCCCCGAAGATGATAAGCGCCAGCATCAGCATCCAGGCGAAGACCGGACGGCGGATGGAAGTTTCGACAAGACTCATAGAGGCCTCCTGCGGGAGATCGAGGGCAAGGACTTCACTTCAAATCACCGACTGCCGCCTGCAAATTGATCCAGGAAACCTGGGCCTGAAAGCGGGTGCGATCCAAGGACCGCTTGGCATCCACCGAAGCGTTGAGCGCCTGGATGACATCGAGGTTGGGCACCAACCCGAGCCGGAAGTCCGAGTCTTGCGCCTTGAACGTGCGCTCCGTCGTCTCGGCTGCGACTTCGAGGTATTTGATCTGTTGCAAGGAACTTTCGATCAATTCGTAAGCCGAGTGGATGTCGCGGAGAGCCGACCTGCGTGCCTGGGACAACACGAGTTCCTGCTGTCGCACCCGCAAACTCGCTTCCCGAACTTGGGAGCTCACCCCTCCGCCCGCGAAAATCGGCAACGAAAGGTTGACCCCGATGTCCCATTTCACGGGCTCGAGCACCCCCGTGCGGTTGAGGTAGTAGTTTCCGGAGAAGTCGACCGACGGCAAATGTTGGCCATGGGCGATGCTCACGCTCTCCTCCGCCACTTGAAGCTGTTGCTTCTGGGCCTCGATATCCGGGCGAACCTCGATGCGGGACAGGTAATGCTCGACCGAGGCGAGTTTCGCCGGCAATGAGACTCGTGGATCAACCGTGATCGTGTTCGCCAGGCCCGTCGCATAGGCGAAGTTATCCCGCGCCTGCTGGACCACCGCATCGGCACCTTGGATTTGGGCCTGAACTGCCGCCACCTGGGACTCCGCCGTGTAAAGATCCGCTTTGCGCGAACGGCCGATTTTCACGCGACCTTGCAGGTCTTTCACCCTCTTTTGAGACAACTCGAAGAGCGAGCGCAGATTTTTAAGATCCTGCTCGGCGGAAGCCAGATTGTAATAAGCGTTGCCGACGGCACTGAAGAGTTGGAGTCGCGAGTTCTGCGCCAGGGCTTTGGCGGCTTCTTCGGAGTTTCCGGCCGCACGCAAGGCTGCGAACTCCCTGAGTCCGCGGAAAAGCGGTTGAGTCGCGGTCAATCGGATGGAGCGCTGATCAGGTCGCTGGAACGAACTCGACACGCCGCTCGACGAACCGACCTCTTGTTGGCGGGTGTAGTTAGCGTTCAAGGCGAGGGTCGGGAGGATGGCTCCCTTGGCCTGCTTCAACCGCTCAGTCGACTGCTCGGCCTGCAACTCCGTGATCTGGGTGAACTCCGTGTTTTTCTCGGCTTGTTCAAACGCCTGAGAAAAACCGACAAGCTCTTCGCTCCAAGCCATATGAGTTCCGAGCGCCCCCAGGAGCCCCGCCATCACCCCAAGTCGAACGTGAACGAATTTCGCCGTTTGCATCATAAAATTCTCCAGCGCATCCCCTTCAAGGGGTTGCGAGCTTCAAGAGCTCGTCGGCTTTGACCCAAGCTGATACATCCTCCGGCATCGGAGGCGAAACCGCCACAGCGTCCCCCGAACCCGGGAGGCTCAGTTCAGCGAAGAGCACTGACGTGGGTACCGCACCCTGAGGCTCCAGGATCAGGGCTTTGACAAGCGCGCGGGCCGCAGGTTTCACCCCGATCATGAAGAGCTGCTCGAGGTAGATCCACTTCGTATCCCAGCCCAAGATACGGGTCCGCAGCTCATATTTTTGAAACGGCTTGAGCGACCGCCTGAAAAGGATCGTCTGGGAAGCGACCGCCGGCCTCCACTTGTTTTTCAAGCTGGGTCCGAACAAACCCAACCGGACGATGAGATCCATCCTACCGAGATCCATCAGGGTCAGGTAGCGGCCATTGTTCATGTGGGCATTGAGATCCAGGTCGTTTGGCCAGACCCGGAACTTCACCACAGATTCCTCCAAGGGCCCCAACCTGGGCCGGAAGAACGCCAGTATTACGGTGAGGAAGAAGCGGAAATAGAGATTCATACGCCTTCGTAAAGCTTCATTTGCGCGATCAAGTTGAGGATCTCCGCAGCCTGCCGGATCCGGGAGATGCGGGCTGAAGCGTAGTCCTGCTCGAACTGGAGTACGACGAAGGTCGTGCTCTTGCCTCGGTGCTGTCGCTCGCGTTCATACTCGTACTTCTGCTTCTGAATGCGCTCAACCTCATTGGCGAGATCCAGGCGGCGGCGGGATTCCTGATAGCGCGAAATGAGATCCTGCCAATCGAACTCCTCTTCGAACACTCTTCGTGTCAACTTCGCATCATTGGCTTCGACTTCCTGCTGATATCCCTTTTGAACCTCATGCAAGGCTCCGA
>JAYVNB010000149.1:0-5375 GCA_043759365.1 Bacteriovoracaceae bacterium
GAAGACGATCTCCCCCGCCTGATCGAAGGCGCTCGCGCTTTGCGCCTGGACCGCGATGTCGTTACTAGTGCGAGCCGGTTGGATGCGGTCCTGAACGAGTTTCGGGACGGAAAGTCCAATTTGCTCCTTGGGACCCAAATGTTGGTCAAAGGGCACGATTTTCCGGGAGTCACTTTGGTCGTGGTGGTGCTGGCCGACGCGCTTTTCCGTTGGCCGGATTTTCGAGCTCCGGAGCGGGCTTTTCAGATTCTCACGCAGGTGTCCGGACGCGCAGGCAGGGGTGAGCACCCCGGACGCGTCTTGATCCAGACCTTCAATCCGGAGCATGACGTGATTCGCGCGGTGCGAGGCGAGCTTCCGGAAGATGAGTTCCTCGAAAACGAACGAGAACTGCGAAAAGCGTTGGGCTACCCCCCCTTCGGGAGACTCGCGCGTCTTCGCTTCGAAGCCGACTCCCAGGAAGAAGCCCGGATGCGAGCTCAAGCGGTGACCCAGTCGCTTCATCCGATGCAGGAGGCGGGTTCACTTGAGCTGCTCGGTCCAAGCGAAGCTTTCCTCGAACGGGCCAAAGGAATCTACCGCTGGGATCTTCTCATCAAGACCCCTGAAATCCAGATTCTGCAGCGCGCGCTCGCGAGGGCTCAAGACGCAGCTCGCCATCATAAGTGGCCGCTACTTGTCGACGTCGATCCTTACGGGGTAAGCTGAAGCATGTCTGATGATAACGGCCAAGACAGCGGTCAGAGCCGGAGCGAGGGTCGCCGAAAGGATCTCCGCAACAAGATCCAGAGGTCCATCGAGATCGCCCAAGAGGAGCAGAAGCGCGAACTCCTGCGCCACCGCATCGAAGTCGCCCGCAGGGGCCTCAAGCAGTACGATTCGAAGCAGTACACCGATGCAGTCAAATCCTTCATCACCTACATCAGGATCCTCGAGGACTGGAAACAGGTGGCCCCGGGAGCTTTGGGACCGGGAAGCTTCGATCTCAAGAAGGACGTGGCGGAGCTACTCCTCATCAACAGCGTCTACTGGCATCTGGTGAAGCTCTACGACGGCACGAAGGGACCGGAGTTTTCCCAGTTCCTGGAGAAATACATCCTTTTCACGAAAGGGATGAGGTTCCAGCCTCTGGCCGCGGAGACACTTCGCAAGTTCACTCGAGTCAAAGGGATCAAGCACAAAGCGGATATGTTGAACGCCTACAAGATGGTCGGCAACACGAAGTGTTTCATCGCGACTTCCCTAGTCGACTTGGAAGCGGAAAGCACCTTGCCGATCCTGAGGGACTTCAGGGATCGCGTCTTGCGCCGCACCCGCGCGGGACGGAGCTTCATCGCCGTCTACTACCGCTGGAGCCCTGCGGTGGTGGCCCGGCTGGATCGAAGTCCTCGGATCGTCCGGAAGCCTGTGGCACTTGCGCTGGATGGAGTGGCAGCTCTCATCCGAACGGGTTTCCCCCAGGATCGAGAAGTCCTTCAGTGAAGCAGGGTGCCGATTCGTGAGGGCCGGAAAGTCACGTCGTTTTCGGAGAAGTTGAGCCAGAGAGATAGCCAGATGACCATCGCTTTGCCTTTGACGTTCCGGAATGGAACGAAGCCCCAGAAACGACTGTCATTCGAAAAGTCGCGGTTGTCGCCCATGACGAACAGGCTGTCTGGCGGCACAGTGATCGGACCGAAGCTTTCGTTGATGAAGTTGTTTTGATCCAACATCACTGGATGGGGGTGGTTCTCGACCTTCTCCTCGAAAAGCTCCAGCGTGCTGGGGCTGTATTTCGGATCATCGAGGTCGCTGAAAATGGCTTTGGAACGAGCCTCCGGCAGCGGTTGGCGCGGGACCATCACGTCGTTGATGTAGAGTGCTTTCTTCTTCAGCTCGACTTTGTCGCCCGGCACGCCGACCACGCGCTTGATGTAATAGAAGCTTTCGTCCTTCGGGTACATGAACACGATGATATCGCCATGCTTGGGAGGATCGCGTTTCACGATGAAGGTCGGATCCTTGCTTACAAGATCAGAAAACGGGACCTTGAAGCCGTAGGCGAATTTGTTGACGAAAATATGGTCACCGATCAGCAATGTCGGGATCATGGATCCTGAAGGGATCTTGAAGGCTTCGATCACGCTCGACCGGATCGCGAAGACCAGGAGCAGCGCGAAAAGCAGGCTGATGACGTTCTCGAAGAGCCACTTGGCTCGAGATTGCTGCTTGGGTTGAATGCTGAGGGAATCTTTTTTTAGGCTCTCGGTCTCGGACATAATTGGACTAGACTACTCCTGATCGCCTTGAAGTTGTAGGGAGAAATCAGGGAAACCCATCCGGAATGCAGACCATCGACCGATACATCGCAGCCGCGTTCGGGAGAAACTTCTTCCTGGCCGCGTTCGCGCTGACCTCCCTCTACCTTTTCCAGATGCTCTTGGGGGAGCTCCTGGATCACGAGTTCCTGGTTTCCCAGGTTCTTTTCCACGACTCGATGATCATTCCCCAGATTTTCGTGCAGATGACCCCACCTTCAGTGCTCTTGGCCACCGTTCTGACCCTTTCAGGCTTCAACCGCACCAACGAGCTGACGGCCTGCTACTCGATCGGCATCGGCTTGAATCGGATCGTGGGCGTCGTGCTCTCGCTCGTGTTCATGATCAGCTGTTTCACGTTGGTGCTTCAGGACCACATCATCCCGCCCCTCTACAAGAAGAGAACCACGTATTACTGGCGTGAAATGAAGGGGAAGACTGACTTTTTCCTCGACGTGAAGCAGAACAAGATCTGGTACCGCTCCAAGAACATCATCTACAACCTCCGTACTTTCGATCGCGACCTGAAGCGGATCAACGGGATGGCAGTCTATACTTTCGATGAGGAGTTCAACCTCACCCAGGTCATCGATGCGGAACGGGCCGATTACACGCCGGACGGCTGGAAGTTGATCAACGGGACAGTGACGGTTTTCACGCGCGAGGATCCGTTCCCGCTCAACAAGAAGTTCCTGGAAAAAAGACTCCTGATCTCGGAGAAGCCCAAGGACTTCGAGGAGATCGAAAAAGAGGTGGATGGCCTCCGGATCAAGGAGCTTTGGCGATACATCCAGCGCACCAAGGAGACCGGAACCGATACCAAATCGTATGAAGTGAAGTTCCACTCCCGTTGGAGTTTGAGTTTCATTCCGCTGGTGATGTGCCTGCTCGGCGTGCCGTTTTCGGTCCGGGGGCGCCGCGAAGGGGGACTGGCCAAGGATTTGAGTCTTTGCCTCGGAGTTACCTTTTTTTATTGGCTTTTTTATTCGGTGGGTCTATCCCTGGGAACCAATGGCGCACTGCCTCCGTGGGTCGCTGCTTGGTTGCCAAGCGTGATTTTCGCAGGTCTGGCCGGAGTCCTGATCGCTCGACGCCGATCGTGAATGCTGGCGGGTTTCAAGAAACAGAATGGCAAAGCTTAAGATTTACACATTTCCCGACGTCATCCTGACTCATAAGGCCGTCCCTATTTCCCGGGTCGAGAAAAGCTATTTCAAGTTGGCCGACGACATGTTGGAGACGATGTACCACGCCCCTGGCATCGGATTGGCGGCCAACCAGGTGGGAATCCTGGAGCGGATCCTGGTGTTGGATACCGAGTATGATTTCGAGGAGCTCGAAGAGGGCCAGGAGCTTTTGCCTGGGCAGGAAGTGGTTGCGGGTGGGATCATCACTGGCAAGAAACCCGAGATCATCATCAATCCGGAGATCATCAAAAAAGAAGGCAAAATTACCTTGAGCGAAGGCTGCCTCTCCGTCCCCGAGTACAATGCCGAGGTGGTTCGAGCCGAGAAGATCAAGCTCCAGTACACGAACATCGATGGTCTCACCCGGACCTTGGACGCGGAAGGCCTGCTGGCCGTTTGCATTCAGCACGAGATGGATCACCTGGATGGAAAACTCTTCATCGACCGCTTGAGCCCGTTGAAAAAGGAGTTCGCGCGGAAGCGCCTCCGCCAAGACCGAGTTCTCCGAGAAGAAGAAGAGCGCATGAAACTGCGTAAAAGGAACTAAGGCAGTATCATCTTCAGGATGAAGGTTCGTTATCTGCTCGTCCTGGCACCCTTGCTTCTAGCAGTCACCGGTATCCCGTTGGCGCATCACTTTGGCAGGAATCCGGGAAGCGTGGAGCCTCCGGTGGTTCGAGTGACCTATATCGGGACAGCGACGATGCTGCTCGAGATCGGCCATGAAAGGCCGTTTCGCATCCTGACCGATCCCGCGCTCGATCCCGCAGGGAAAACCTATCGCTTCGCGCTCGGGACTTCCTCCCGGAAAACCGAGGGACCCGCGCTGAGCCCAACTGAGATTGGACCCGTGGATCTGGTTCTCTTGAGCCACGACGAACACGCCGACAACCTGGATATTGAGGGCAGGAAGTTTCTTTCTCAAGCCCGCAACGTCCTCACCACACCCTCCGGGGCAGGGCGCCTTTCCTCAGTCGACCGGCTGACGAGGGTGGTCGGTTTGGAGTCTTGGCAAAGCCGCACATTTGAGACCGACGAAGGCTGGACCCTCCGGGTCACTGCGGTTCCTGCGCGGCACGGGCAATGGTTCCTGTCAGAATCCCTTCCGTTCGTCGGGCGTCTGAGCGGAGACTCTACCGGCTTCGTGCTTCAATGGGCGGGTCAGACCCAGGGCTCGCTCTACTTTTCGGGAGATACGGTGTATTTCGACGAGCTCCTCGGTATCCCGCGTCGGACCGGTTCTCCGATTGCGGTGGCGCTCATGAACTTGGGGGGAGTCCGGTTTCCACAGTCTGGTCCGCTGCGCTACACCTTGAACGGGGAAGAGGCGGCGAAGCTGACTAAAGGCATGAACCTCCTTTCGGTGGTCCCCATGCACTTCGACGGATGGACCCATTTCAAGGAGTCCTTGAACGAATCGCTGAAGGCGTTTGAGCGTGCGGATCTTCTGGGGCGCATCCGATTGGTGCCTCGCGGGCAAAAAGTCGTGCTCAAGGGATTTTGAAGGGCCTCGCCCTCGGGCCGAGTTTGGGTTAGGTTCCCGCCGTGCTCAAAACAGTTTTCATGGGAACCCCGGAGTTCGCCGTTGGCGCACTTGATGCCGTTCATCGATTTTCCGAGATCGTCGGCGTCTACACACAGCCCGACAAACCGGTGGGACGCGGCTTGGAGCTGCGCCAGTCGGCAGTCAAAGTGCGTGCTCTCGAACATGGGCTTTCCGTTCATCAGCCCGAGAAGCTTTCGCTTCCCGGAGAGTTCGAAAAGCTCCAAGCCTTGGCGCCTGATCTCATCATCGTGGTGGCTTATGGCCAGATCCTCCGCAAGAACGTACTCGAGCTTCCCAGGCTCGGTTGCGTGAATATCCATTCCTCATTGCTTCCGCGGTGGCGCG
>JAYVNB010000150.1:0-15849 GCA_043759365.1 Bacteriovoracaceae bacterium
CAGAGCTTTTTCGGCCGCCAACTGACGTGAGCGACGAACCGCACCTTCGATCATTCCCTGGAGGAAGTCTCCGGCGGCATGCGCGCTGCGCATCGCTAGCAATCCCATGAGGTAGGCCAAGTAGGTCCCCATCAGACGGGCGAATCCCCAAGCGTAACGTCCTCCGGTCTGGGCCACCCAAGCCCCCCACCGTGCCACGCTGATGGGAGTGGAAAGGACGAGGGCCAGGCAGAACACCAGGAGCGAAACGATCGAAGAGCCCACATGATTGAACTGCGCGACGAGCAAGGTCTCGAACCAAGCCCCGAAGGCCCCACCGGTCAGGATCAAAGTCCCAGCAAAGGGCCAGTACTTCCATTGAAGGGTCAGGAACACAGTGAGGGACATCACCGAGATCGCCATGCCCCCCAATGTCCCGATGAGCCTCACTGACCCTTCGCGGCGATAAGCGACGGAGGACATGAATCCCAAACCCGCGGGAAACAGGAACGAAGCAATGCCGAAACACTCGATGAAGATCGACGCGACGAAGGCTCCGATCCTTCCACAGGAGTTGCTGGCTGCGCCGCCCGTATGCGTGAAAAAGGAAGGATCTCCTGGCTGATACGTGACCAATGCGATCAAGGCGAAAACCGCCATGCCGAAGAGCGCGATGCTTCCCGCTTCCGTCGCGAGATTTCTCGAGGGTGCCGAACTTCCATGTCGGTTTTGCATCTTCCTATGGTACATGCAACCCCATGATCGTTCTAGCCTATGACTTGGGTGGCACGAAAGTCGCCGTGGGCGCCGTCGATTCCCGGGGCAAGATCCTGGATGAAATCCGGGTCCCTGTCGCTTTGGACCAGGGCAAAGCCGCCACTCTTCGGCAGTTGGTCGAGCTCGGTCGCGAAATCCTGGGGCGGAATCCGTCCATTAAAAAAGCCGGTATCGGATCAGCCGGTCCCTTGGACCCCGTGGCAGGCACGCTTCTCGACCCCACCAACTTCGTCCGGAACGGCAAACGGTGGGGCAAGGTCTCCCTAGGCAAAATCCTAAGCGCGAAACTCGGGATCCCAGTCCGCCTCGATAACGACGCTGCTGCCGCGATGCTGGCCGAACACTGGATCGGCGCAGCCCAAGGGTACGACAACGCCATGATCTTGACGCTGGGAACAGGACTCGGTACCGGCATCATCGCCAACGGGGAACTCGTCCGGGCCGGACGTCACCTTCATCCCGAGGACGGCCACTTCATCCTCCGTGCGGGCGACAAAACTGCGCACTGCGGTTGCGGCAACTTCGGGTGTGCTGAAGCGTTCCTCTCAGGCGGGGGATTCGGAAAACGGGCTCAATTGCTCCTCAAGGACAAGACACTCGACGCTAAGATTGTCGCAGATCGCGCGCGCGCCGGAAACGCCAAGGCTAAAGCGCTTTTTCGCGAATACGCGGAACTGATGGCAGTGGCCATCCACAACTATGTGATGGCTTACGCTCCGGAGATCGTGGTGTTCACGGGTAGCTTCGCAAACGCGTCTTCCCTTTTTCTCCCGGACACTCGCAAACACTTGGCCCACCTCCTCCGCCATAAGCGCGTGGGAGTGGACATGATGCCGAAACTGGCCGTCTCGAAGCTCGAAGGCCAAGCGGGACTCATCGGAGCCGCAGTGATCGCCATTCGCGAAAACTGATCTTTCGCCCCGCATTCCAAGCGAAATTCCGCTGAAGCGCGCCCTCCAGGGTCCGACGCGATGACTACTCATCGCTCGTTCGCACGGCTTTCTGAATTCTGATTATTTGTTGACAGTGAGCAATAACGGACTCAGTCTAAATGAAAGTCATCGTCTCCGGGTTAGGTTGAGATTTCACGGATATCGAGCGCATGAAGCGGCTCGGGGCCAGGCGGGCGAGGACGGGTTTGATTGCAGTCTTAACTCATTGGAGGAATAGTAATGAGCAAGCGTATTCTAGCTTCTGCCTTGGTGGTGGGAGCGCTCGCAGCTTCGAACGCATTCGCATCTCAGGCGAGACAGCTGGTCCTGGGCACTCAAGATCCCTTGAATGTCATCTCGTCCGGCACTCACGGTTCATTGTTGGTCGACGACAACATGAACATTTTCTACAACCCTTCCTACGCCAACGATTACAAGAATTGGGCGTCGGTCGAAAAAGCTTCCGGTTACGCCGGCGCTGCTTCGCAGGCTGAAGGCGGTTTCATCAACAACTTCGGTCCAGTCACTGCCGGTATTTACTTGAACCGTCAGGACGCGGTGAACACCTTGACCACAGGTGCATTCAATTCCGCTCCAGTTCGTCCTTTCGACCTCTTTGTCGCAGGCGATATGGGTGTGAAGTGGGGCTTGAAAGTCAGCCAGGCCAGCCGCAAGACTGCGCCGAACACGACTGAATCCCGCGATCTCGGCTCGAACGTCTGGTCCGCGACCGCAGGGGTCCAGGTCATGGACTTCGAACCGTTCGTTTCCTATCAGCTTACCGGCAAAGACAAAGCTGCCGGCGCTACTGCGGCAGAAATCGTAGAAGACCAATTCAAGAGCTTTTCGATCGGTACCCGCTACAAGTTCGGTGAGTGGGTTCCTTTCGCCGTCTACCGCTCGGACAAGTTCCAGGACGCAAGCGCTGCTCCAGCGACCACGCAGGAGTACACCGCAACCGCTTGGGGCTTGGGCTTTGGACGCAACACCAAAGTAGCTGAAGGGTCGACCCTCAACTACGGTGCTGCTTACTGGTCCCGCACTGCTCCCGTCTCAATCGTCACCAAGTCCCGCAGCACCCAGAAAGTGCTCCCGCTCAACGTGTCGTTCGAATCGGATGCAACGACCTGGCTCACCCTTCGCGCAGGCATCGCCTACAGCCTGCTCGATCAGAGCAACGGCCTCACCAACGCTTCTGCGACCACCGGTCGCATCGGCGCTGGCCTGAAGTTCGGTAAAGCCGTCATGGACTTCGCTGTCGGCAACGGCGGCGTAGGTGTCGCAAACGTGGATACGACCGTATTCGACTTCTCGAACGGTCTCTTCTCCGTCGCCAGCTTGACCTACAACTGGTAATTCCGGGCTTCCCGGTTACTAGCAGGACTTGAGAGGGGGCCCGCAAGGGCCCCCTTTTCTTTTGGGGTGTGACCGAACTCGCCCTGCTTCACTCTCACACCGCCAAAATCACTCACTCGCTGGCGGGAGAGCGCCTCTTGATCACCCATTTCGCGCCGCTTCGAACTCCGCTCGAAGGATCAAAAATCCGCACTTGGACGCCGTCACTCTCGAGACGAGCCGTCAGCCCTTCGTGCTCCAACTTCACTTTTAAGGTGCTTGAAGCCCCCCGGGATTCGGGAGCAAGTTTCTCGCCCTGATACGTCATCATCAAGTAGCCGGATTCATCGGCTGCTTCGACTTCCACTTTCGCACCTGGGGCGAAACCTGTGCCACCGATCGCGACACAGTCCTGACCTTCACAATCCGCAGTCACCCCCTCCAGACGAGGCAGAACGCGGCTCTCCTCACCCGGGTTGAGCACTCGGTAGGGGAGAAATCCAGCAGCTAGAAGCGCGAGCGCGGCAAGTTGCTCTTTTCGTACAGGACGCATAGAGGCTCATCGGCAGAATCGGGAGGGACTCAAGAGCGCCATTAGCCTGACGCGTCAAGCTAAGCTCAGAACTCGAAGTTGAGGCCAGCTCCAATCAGCTCATGACTCAACTCGGCCCGAATGCTCATGTTTTGCTGGAGGTGGTAGAAAATCCCGGCTCCAAAACGAGGAAAAATCAAGGCGCGGTCCCCAAGCTCGATCCCAGTAATCTGTCCGGCCAAGCCGCCCAGAGCGTAAAAGCTCCAGTTCTCGTCTTGGGTGAAATCCCAACGGAGATGGGAACTCCAAAAAAACGGAGCATGACCTTGGACGAAGACCGGTCCCGCTTCAAGCTCGATGAAGACTTGGTTGTCTATGCCGGGAATGAAACCCTGATTGAGGATCTTCTTGGCGACGTCACCGATGACCGAGAGCCCGTACTTAGGCTCAATCAAGCCAGTGCCCCCGAGAAAACCAAAAGTGATGTCACGGCTGGATGAGGTGCCTTTCCAGTCTTCCGACGAAGAGGAGGAGGACGATGCGGACTTCACGGCCGGCTTGCCCGCTGAACGGACAGAACCTTGGCTCGGAGGGATCACGACCGTTTGAGGCGCAGCGCCGAAAGCGGCGGAACTCGAAAGCAGGATCGCGACCCAACCAGCGCTCGAGAAGGAAGTCGGTGAATGTCTTTTCATGCGGCTAATCTAAACCCAAACGATCCATTCGATCGAGGATGTTTTTCAGGATAGCTCCAGTTGCTCCCCAGACCCGAAAATGATCCACACGATAGACATCGGTCTCGAAGGGCGTGCCTTCCACTTTTTCACGATGGTACACTCCCGGGTCCCGAAGCTTCCGAACTGGCACCCAGAGCGCGTCTGCGATCTCACCTTCACTCAGCTGCCAGCTCACTTCGGGATGTGGAGCGCGAAGGATTCCGAGGAAGGGACTGATCACGAACCCAGTCAAAGTGCAGAGATCCGGAAGTCGCCCCAAGACTTCGATCTGATTCCGATCGATTCCCATTTCTTCTTCGGTTTCTCGGAGAGCCGTGGTCCTGAGGCCCTCGCACTTCTCGTCATCGGCATCCAGCACTCCGCCGGGAAACGCGATCTGCCCCGGATGCTTTCCTAAAGTCGCGCTCCGCTGGGTCAGGAGAATCGAAAGACTGTCTCCAGCGCTGGGGGTCTCCAACGCAAAAAGGACGAGAACGGCAGAGGCTCGGCCCTGAAGGGCGACCCGCGTAGGATACGGAATTTCCAGCCCCGCTGCGGCCCGGAGCTTCTCAGCCCATCGGTTGATCACCGACCGGATTGCGTCATCCTCGAAGCGCCCGTCCCCCACTTTTCCTACCCGGAACCTTCGGGCTTCCGAGTCAGGTCGATTCCATAGCGGCTTGCTTTTCGATAGAGAGTCGCGCGATCGATCCCCAAGATCTCGCTCGCCCGCGATTTGTTGTAGTGAGTCTCTTGAAGCACGCGAAGGATGTGAACCTTCTCCATTTCCTCCAAAGAGGTGGTCGCCGCTTCGTCAGTCGTACCCGTTGAAGTTCGGATCGCTCCCGGGACCCCCTGCCCTTCCCGGATTTCGTCGGGAAAATCCTCAGGAAACAGAACTGTGGTTCCCGTCATGGCCACCGCACGCTCCACCACGTTCTCGAGCTCGCGGATGTTCCCTGGCCAAGAATACTTCTCGAGCAGATTCATGGCCTCATCGGAAACATGGGAGACGGGCTTTCGGTTCTTCTCCGAATAGCGCGCGAGAAACCGTTCGACGAGCTCAGGCAAATCCTCCATCCGCTCTCGAAGCGGTGGGATTTCCATCTCGATCACCTTCAGGCGGTAATACAGGTCCTCACGGAACCGGCTCGCGCGGACCAAGACTTCTGGATCCTTTTGGCTGGCGCCAATCACGCGAATCTCCTCGTGACCGCCGTCACTCCTTCCCAGCGCCTTGAAGAGCCTGGCCTGGAGCGCGCTCGGGATGTCACAAATCTCGTCGAGGAACAAGGTCCCGCCGTTGGCGTCCGCCAGCCCGCCAGCCTCCCCTGGACTCCGACCGAACAGATCTCCCTCGAGCTGGGCCTCATTCGAGGCGCCGCAGCTGATGGCCACGAATTTTTTCGCTCGCCGCGTGCTGTTCTCGTGAATGGCCCGAGCGATGAGCTCCTTGCCCGTGCCGCTCTCACCCAAGATCAGGACGTTCGAGCCCGACATCGAAGCGCGGGCAATAGTCTTGTACACTTCCAGAATGCGGGGGGACTTTCCGATCACCGCCCGGGAGCCCGTCTGGCCCGAGGCCGAAGCCTGAACGGGCCTCGCGGACAAGGACTCCCAGTGCTTCGCTGCCCGATGCACGACCGCGCGCAGATCACTGATTTTGAAGGGCTTGCTCACGTAATCGAAAGCCCCTTGTTGGATCGCCTCGATGGCGCCTTCCATGCTCCCGAAACCGGTCATCAGGATCACGGCCGTGCGCGACTCCTTCTTCTTGGCCTCGCGGAGCACGGCCATTCCGTCGAGCTCGAGCATACGGATGTCCGAGACCACGATCGGGAAAACTTCGGACTTGAGTCGGCGTACCGCTTCTTCTCCGCTCGCAGCCATGCTCACTTGGAACTTTTCTTTTTCAAGGACCTCGCGCAGGAGTTTCCGCGTCACTTCATCGTCATCGACCACGAGCACGTTCATGAGTTCACCTGATAGGGCATCCAGAGCGTCACTTTCGTCCAAGACCCCTCTTTGGAGTCGATCTCGAGCTGGGCACCGTATTTGTTGGCCAGCTGCAGGCAGATGGTCAGGCCAAGCCCCGTCCCCTCTCCCGGCCTTTTCGTGGTGAAAAATGGCTTCAGCACGTTGGGGAGGTCGAGTTTCGGGATTCCTTCGCCCGAATCATACACTTCTATAACCGCCCAATCCCGACTCTCTTTCGACTCCGGACGCGTGGAGATCCCCAAGACCCGTTTCCCTCGGTCGCCACGTTTGCTCTGAATGCTGTCGAGGGAATTGTTCACCAAGTTCAGCAGGATCTGCTCGAGCTCGAGTGGCACGACCCGCACCGGTCCCAAGCTTCGATCGAGATCGCGGCGCGACTCGATGCCCAGCGACTCCATCCTGGGAGCGACTATCCCCAGAGTCTGGTCCACGAGCCGATTGAGGTCTGTGAGTTGTTTCTGGGATGCCGGCTTGGCCGTGTTCTGGAGAAATCCTTGGACGATCTGCTCGATCTTGGCGACCTGACCGGCGATGATCTCCATTCGATCCGTGGCGCCGGCTCCGGAGCAGGCTGGCCCGAGCTCCTCCCGGAGCAGTTGAAGATGCCCGCTCATCGCGTTCAAGGGTGTACCGATCTCATGGGCAAAGCTCGCGGTGAGCTGACCCATGACGGCGAGCTTTTCGGTGTTCATCAATTCGCGCTGCGCTTCGTGGAGCTGCTGGGTGAGCTGGAAATTCTCATTCTCGGCACGACGCAGCTTGCGGTCGTTGGCGATGGTTTTCCGGAGAAAGTAGCTGAGCGCGAAGATCAGCGCGACGACACTGATGGCGGCCGCGCTCGCAGTCGTCCGCCAAAGGGCCGCCAAGATCCGGTTGATGGTCTTCATCGAAACCACGACCTGGACAGTGCCGAGAAACTTGCGCTGCGATTTCCCGTCGCGCGAGCGCATTTCGATCGGCGCATGCACTTCCCACTGTCCGGTGCCGAATTCGTCGGTCTTGAACTCAGTGGTCAAAACCTCGGCGAGGGGGAGAGGCAAGGACTGCGTAGGTGGATCCTCCTCCACAGTCGAAGCGATGAACTTCGCGCCCCCCGTCTGGGCATCGCGGGAGTAAACGGAGATCCGCTGGATGTTCGGCTGGGAGTAGATGAGCTCCTGCAGCGACGTCTCGATCGAGGGCGTCGGATTAGCCAGGTTGAGGAGCCGCCGGCTGACGATGTCGGAAGCGACTGTCTTGGCGGTCACGATCCCGACCTGCCGCATCTCCTCTTCGAGCATGGGCTGGGTCAGCTTGTTCTCCGCCACGGTTACGATTAGGAACGTGGGAAGAATGACTGCTACGAGTACCAAGCTGATTTTGGCTTGAAGGTCGAGTCTCGCGTGACGTCTCATGTCGCCCCCGATCCTAGCAAAGGGGATTTATGAACGACAAGGGCCGAGACGAACGTTCTTTTCGGAACGAATCGCCTCGGCCTTCGTGAAAATCCGAAAAAGAACGATTCAGGTGCCGTTGCCAGTAGCGCCTTCGGCTGGGGCAGCAGCAGGAGCTTCCTGCGCAGGCTCGCCCGCGTGCTTCTTGCCATGCTTTTTACCAGCATGATGCCTGGCTTTTTTCTTCTTCTTGGCTTTTTTGACCAAGGCGGGTTCGGAAGCCGAAGCTCCGACCTTGGCTACAGGAGCGGCAGTGCTCGTGTCGGCAAGCGCGACTTGAACCAGGGCGAACGTCAAGATGAGGGCGGAAGCGAGGAACTTCTTCATGAAACTCTCCTTTTCAAGCAATCGTTGCTTTGATACGCGGCAATGACAAGTGAAATTCGAGAGTCCTCCATCCTCGTCACAGACGCTCCGCGGTCGCTGCGTTGCAATAGAACAGGAGCCCGGCTCGCCGCTCGCTGTGATGATCCGCAATGAAGCAGGTCACCACGCGGTGAGTTCCGAAGCTCCGACCCATGCCCAAGTCGGGGACATCGTCGAATTCAAGGACGGCCAGCTCGAGGTCTTGACCGAGAACCGCGCTCCGGGTCGCAAAACCACTTGGCTCGCCCGCACCCTCGATCCTCGGCGCCTCCGGGCGCTTCGCATCCGCGACCAGGTCGAAAACGGCATCCGCGAGCACTTTCGACAACAAGGGTTCCATGAAACCCGCACCCCCTTGTTGGTGCAGTGCCCGGGAATGGAGCCTCACATCCGTCCCTTCCGGACCGAGTCAGGGGCGTACCTGCCGACCTCCCCTGAGTTCGCCATGAAGCGTTTGCTGGTGGGTGGCCTGGAAAAAATCTTTCAAATTTGTCCCTCCTTTCGCAAGGAGCCGTTCTCCAGTACCCACCATCCCGAATTCACCCTGCTGGAGTGGTACCGCGCCTATGCCGGCTATGAAGACATCATGGCGGACACCGAGCAACTTTTCGCCCGGATCGCGCAAACAATTTCCGGGAAACTTTCTTTCACCTACCAGGGGCGCGAAATCGACCTCACTCCGCCTTGGCCCCGGCTCAAAGTCCGCGACCTGTTTCAGGAGCTGGTGTCCGTGGATCTGGTTGAAAACCGCTCCGTGGTCCAGCTGGCTTCCGAATGCCGGAGACTGGGACTGTCCACTGACCCCTCCGACACCTGGGATGATCTCTACTTCAGGATCTGGCTCAATCTCATCGAGCCCCGACTCCCGGCCGACCGCGCTGTCATCGTGCTCCGCTATCCCGTTTCACAAGCTGCGCTCGCAGTCGTGGACTCGGACTCCGACGGAAGTCCATGGGCCAAACGGTTCGAAGTCTACGCAGGGGGCCTCGAACTCGGAAACGCGTTTGAGGAACTTACCGACCCGATCGAACAACGCCGGCGCTTTATCGAAGACATGGAGCTTCGGACAAAGATCTACGGTCCCGCTTTTTTGAAGAACCCTCTCGATGAAGAGTTTCTGGGAGCGTTAGAAGAAGGTATGCCACCCTCCGCGGGGATCGCGATGGGTGTAGACCGGATTGCCATGCTGTTCGCGGACGAGCCTGAGATCGAAAAGACGCTTTGGATGGGTAGCTATGCTCCGCCCGAGCCCCCGGTCGAAACGCCCTCCACGGCGGCGCCCACCACTGCCGTTTGATAACGATACAGCCGCGCATAGAGGCCATCGTGCGCAATGAGGGAGGCGTGATCGCCACTCTCGAGGATCGCGCCCTTGTGGAGGACCAGGATGAGGTCGGCGGAACGGACCGTGGCCAGTCGATGCGCGATCAGGATCGAAGTGCGCGAGCGCGAAGCGCTGTCGAGCGCGAGCTCAAGCTTTCGCTCAGACTCTGAATCGATGTTCGCAGTCGCTTCGTCCAGGATCCAAATTGAGGGTCGCGCCGCCAAAGCCCGCGCGAAGGCCATCACTTGGCGCTCTCCCATCGAAAGGTTGTTACCCCGCTCCTGAAGTTGGATCTCCCCGGTCGATTCCGATACCCAACGACCCAGCCCCATCGGCGCCAGAACCTTTTCGACCGCCTCTGCGGAACCTTCGGAGGGCTCGCGCCAAAGGTGGATGTTCTCGCGAATCGAACCCGAGAACAGGAACACGTCCTGCTGGACAATCCCAATCGAAGCTCGAAGTCTCCGCTTGTCGTATTCGCGCAAGTCCTTGCCATCGAGCAGGATCCGCCCCCTTTGGGGCTCGTAGAAACGCATCAGGAGGCTGATCAAAGTGGTCTTGCCCGCACCGGTATGGCCGACCACGCCGATGCGGGAGCCAGCAGGAATGTCGAGGCTGAAGTCACGCAGGATCCAGTGCTCGCCTTGATAGGCGAACCAGACATTTTCAAAACGAATGTGACCTCGGAGGCCGGGAATCGGCTCGACCGCCACTTCCGACTCCGCCACTTCGAGCTCGGGCTTCCAGTCGAGGATGGAGAAGATCCGCTCGGCCGAGGCCATGCCGGACAGAAAAATGTTCCACTTGTCGGCGATCTCGCGCACCGGCTGGAACATCGCCATCGCGTAAGAGAAAAAGGCAACTAGAACACCTACTTTGATCTGGCCGTCGACAGCGCGCATTCCGCCGAACCCGATCAGGAGGGCTACCGAAATACCCGCACACCAGGTGATCAGGGGCTGGAAGTACGCATAGATCCGGACCGAGTCGATCTGCGCCTTGGCGTACCATTCGTTGATCCGCATGAAGCGCTCGAGATGGAGCCTTTGTCGGTTGAAAAGGTTCACAATCCTCATGCCCAGGATGTTTTCGGCCAAGAACGCGTTAAGCGAAGACAGCTTGCTCCGCGCGCTGCGGTAGGCGACCCGGAGCTTTGCGCTGAAGTAGATCGAGGCTCCGATTAGGACCGGGAAAACCGAAGCGGCGATCAAGCCCAGTCGGAGATCGAGTGTCAAGAGCCAGGCCAGGGTCCCCACCACGATCAGGAAGTTGAGGACAATCGTGATGAAGCCCGCCGAAAACATCTCAGCCAGGGCCGAGACGTCGTTAGTCACGCGCGTTACGAGACGGCCGACCGGATTCTTGTCGAAGGTGGCCACGGGCAGGCGTTGGAGATGGGAGAAAAGCTCGAGCCTCAGCTCGTGCATCACTCTTTGGCCAAGCAGCTCGAACAGGTACCCTTGGCCAATCAACGTTCCGACCCGGACGCACTCCACCGCCAAGAATATCAGGGTCAGGTCGCGGAGGCGCTGCCAATTCTTTGGAACGATCGCTTCGTCGATCGAATAACCGAAGAGCCAAGGCTCGGTCAGGGTAGCACCCGCGCCGGCGCAAATCAGGAGGGATCCCCAGAAGAAAAGCCATCGATGTCGAAGAATCGAACGAACGAGCCTTCGCAGGGTCTCGCGCTGGATGACCTGCTTCTCCTGTTCCTCGGAGTCGAACTCGTGATCCAGACTCATGGCGAAGGCACCTGGACGGTCGAAGCATACTGCTCCAGATCCTCTTTCAACCGCTGCTGCTCATGGAGCCGCCAATAGTGGCCATGGCGATCCGCCATCAACTTCGAGTGCGTTCCGGACTGGAGGATCCGCCCTTGCTCGATCACGACAATCCGGTCTGCGTCCTTAATAGTGGAGATCCGATGAGCGGCGATCACTTCGGTGTTTCTCCCTGCGCGGGCCCGAAGCCCTCTCAAGATACGCTCCTCGGTCTGGACATCCACTGACGAAAGGGCATCGTCCAGGACCAGGATTGCCGGCTGTTTGGCGATCGCGCGCGCGATGGTGAGCCGCTGCTTCTGACCGCCCGAGAGGTTCACGCCCCGCTCACCCAGTCGAGTCCGGTAGCCCTCCACGAGCCCAAGCATATCCTCATGCACCGAAGCCATCCGCGTGGCCTCCTCGATCGGGGCCACTGGTTGATTGAGCTCGAGCCAATGATGGATCCCGTAAGCGACGTTCTCGGTGACCGTTTCGCTGAAGAGGAAAACCTCCTGGCTCACATAGCCAACCTGATTGCGCAGCTCCTCGGTCGGCCAATCGTTGACGTCGACGCCATCGATTTTGAGCATTCCGCGCGCCACGGGATAGAGTCGCGGAAAAAGCGAGAGGAGCGCGGATTTTCCAGACCCGATGGTTCCCACTAATGCGACGCGTTCGCCGGCTTCGATCGTCAGGCTGATTCCCCGGAGCACGTCCGTTTCGGAAGTGGGAAACCGGAACCGCAGGTGCGAGATCTCGACTCGGCCTTCGGTCCTCCAGGGCGCGCCCGGTGCGGACACCCGCCAGTTCGAGGGAAGAACCGGGACTTCCGGCTCCGGGACGTTCGAAGTCTCGGAGAAGATCTCCTTCATCCGGTTCGAGCTCGCGGCGGCGCGCTGGTAAAAAGTGATCGCGAGGCCCAACGCGGCCATGGGCCAGACCATTTTCTGGATGTAACGCTGGAACGCGACGAACGTCCCGAGGGTGACCGCTCCCGTGATCACTCCGCGACCCCCGTAGTAAAGGAGCGCGACCAGACCGAGGCTCATCGTGAAATCCAGAGTGGGCCCGAACGCGGTCTGCACGCGGGCCAGATGGAGGTTCAGGCGAATGTGCTCCAGGCCCGCGCTGCGCAGCCGTGAAACCTGCTCGCTCTCGCGACCGAACGCCTTGATCACCCGAACCCCGTTCAAGTTCTCCTGCGCGAGCGCGGAGAGTTTCCCGAAAGACCCCTGCACTTTCTCGAAGCGATCATGGATCGCTTTTTCGTTGCGCATGACGAAGAACGGGATGAACGGCAACGGGAGGAATGCCAAGATCGTCAACTGAGGCGAGAGGATGTACATCGCGACCGGAACGGTGATGAGGTAGAAGAGCGCGTCAGCGAAGACGAGAAAACCGTTGCCGATGGCGATCCGGACCGCATCCACATCGTTCGTCGCGAGCGACATCAGGTCGCCGATTCGGGCTCGATCGAAGAAATGGGCGGAGAGCGAGAACAAGTGACCCGCATACTTGGTCCGCAGGTCACGACCTGCGAAAAGACTCGATCGGATCAAGTACATCCGCCAGCCATAGCGTCCCAATCCTTGGAAAAAAGCGACTCCCACGTAGATCCAGGCGACTTGAATCAGCCGGTGCCTCGGGCCACCCGCTACCGCAGTATCCACCGCGTCCTTCATCAGGATCGGGGGAACCACCTCCAGCAGATCCACCAGGATGAGCGAGGCCAAGCCGATCCCGACGAACTTCCGGTACTTCCAAAGATAATGGCGGAGGAATGAGCTTTCCTCGATGAAACGCCCGAGTTTTGCCATGAGGGCGGAAGATACTATCCGCGCCGGAAGCTGTCCAGACAGGCCTTGAAATCAGCAGGGATCGGACTCTCCACCGCGATTTTTGCCGCGGTCAAAGGGTGCGGGAACTCCAACCTCAGGGCATGGAGCATCAAGCGAGGTATGCTCCCGCGATTGGCCGACTCCACTCCGTAAGTGCTATCGCCCAAAATGGGCAGCCCCGCTTCACTCAAGTGAACCCGGATTTGATGCGTGCGCCCCGTCAAGGGCCTCGCTTCCACCCAAAGTGCGCGCGGGAGGATCTCGAGCCGCTTGAAGTCCGTATGGGCGAAATCGCCTCCCGACCTAACTTCGGTGAATCGAGTGCGCTTGCCAGTGCCCGTCGCTTTGCCCAAATAGTTTTTTATGCTCCAGTCCGGGTCGGGAAGCTGGCTGGGTCGAACGGTCAGGGCATTGTAGGTCTTGCGGGCCCAATGCTCGCTGAAGGCAGCGGCGACACCCGCGTTCGCTTCCTTGCGTTTCGTGAACAGGACGACACCGCTCGTGTCTCGATCCAGGCGGTGATGGAGTCCAACGTAGGGCTGCACGATGCGGTCGCGCTCGGCCAGGAATTTCTTGACCGCGGCATAGAGGTTGTCCCGAGCCTCGTCCAAGGTCGGCTGAGTCGGAAGTCCCGGAGGCTTGTCGACCCCGATCAAGTCCTCATCCTCAAAAAGGATGTGGCGCGGCTCCATTTTGAACTCCCGGTCCTGGGCTCGACCGTCGTTCTCGAGGAGTTTGGCCAGATCGACGTAGGCATCCACCTGGGCATTGGCCTGAAGCTCCTTCGATGCGATCCGGACCCGTTTGCCATTCAGGTAAACCGCACCCGCAACGATCAGTTTGCGGGCCTTGGCCTTTGAAATGGGACGTGCCAGGGCCTCAGGCAACCACTCGGCCAGCACCTGATCCAGGCGCATCCCTTTTTGCTCGTGCGAAGTCTTGAGGCTCAGTCGCTTCAGAGCCACGGTAAACCCTGATTCCTCACCGGCGTGAACCGTCATGGGAAGGGGTTTCGCAAGCACGGCCGCGTTCGACTCCGCTCTGCACGTCCGTTCTCGGTCGAGTTTCATGCGTGGCTTCATGCTTGGAATTCACCGATTCGCGGGCACGCGAGTCGGGAGGTCCTCTGCGACCGCCACCGTCGATCGCTCCTTCAGCACCGAGGGTCCCCATTGGCCCGCCCGCCGACGCCGGCGAGAAGCTGAAACCCGAAAGTAAAGTCATACCCGCGATGAGAAACACACGAAGAGAGCACATGAGGACGATTACTAGATCATTTAGGTCCACTTTGCAAGTTCCTATTCATTGCTATCAACTTGGGACGAGACCTGCTCCCCCCCCCCATTCGAAAACCTCCCCAATCCTCTCCCGGGGGAGGCGATCCCGACAGCCCCCCGATCAGCCGCCTCACCCCGGGCAGAGCCCCTCTGTGTCGAGAAGCAATCTAGACGCATCGCGTTATTTTCTCTACAGCTTTGTTCGCTAATTCCAACCTCCAGAATTGATCCACGGATCAAGTTCTCCACCTAAGTAACCGATCCACAAAGGAATGAAGGTTTTCGAGTTCGATTCCTACAAAGATTTCATCCAATCCAGGGTCAAAACCCTCCCCCATCGCGGCCGCGGAGAGCTCCAAAAAATCGCTCTCCACCTGCGCATCCATTCAACCCGATTGAGCCAAGTCTTACGGGGCGATACCCAGCTCAGCCCGGAACAAGGCTGTGCGCTATGCTCCTACTGGGGAATGTCCGAGCAAGAGACCGAATACTTCCTCGCTCTCATCCATCGGGAACGCGCAGGAACCACCGAACTGAAACGCGCCGTCGAAAACCAGCTCTCGCATTTGCGCGCTCGGAACTCGGAACTCGTGAACCGTCTCCCGCGCGACAAGATCCTCGGCGAAAAGGATCGCGCCACTTTCTACTCCAACTGGCAATACAGCGGAGTGCGCTTGGCCAGCTCCTTGCCCCAGTATCAATCCCGGGAAGCGATCGCGCGCTACTTCGGAATCACCGAGAGTCGTCTCGAACAAATCCTGCAGTTCCTTCTTTCGACCGGACTCTGTGTCGAAGAAAACGGTCGCCTCCAGGCCGGTCCAAGAAGAACCCACGTGGAAGCCGCTTCCATCCTGGCCTCGCAACATCATTCCAACTGGCGACTGAAGGCCTTGCAGCGGCACGATCAATTGAGTGAGCGTGAGCTTGCCTACAGCGGGCCCATGTCCATCGGACCGCAAGAACAGCGACAGATCCGGGAGATCCTCATGCAAGTGATCGAGAAAGCCACGCAGCTCGCAGTGGAGTCGGAAGCCGACCGCCTCTCTTGCCTCAACATCGACTGGTTCGAGTTCTGAGATGGGAACCCCACCCCTCTCGAAACCCTCTCCCCCGCTCGGCCCCCAGGACGATGTGACAGACTCTTCTCTTCAACGTCCTTCATCCACACCCTCCCTGGGTGCGCTCGAAACTTTTCTCAAGGACCCTTCCATCACTGAGATCATGATCAACGACACCCGAAACATCATGATCGAGAAAGCGGGAAAATCTTACTTCTCAGGGCTCACGTTGAAGAATCCCGGGGACCTCGACACCTTGGTCACCGCACTTTGCGAACGCATGGGCAAGCATCTCACGACGGAGCGACCTTATGTGGACGGCATCCTGACCGATGGCTCCCGCGTCCACATGATCGGGCCACCCGCCACGGTGGGCGGTACCTGCATCACCATCCGCAAGTTCCCCGCCCTCACCTTGAACCTCGAGGATCTCGCGAATGCCGAGATGATGGACGCGCGGATGGCGCGTTTTCTGGCTTGGTGCTCGACCGCCAAGATCAACACCTTGATCTCCGGAGGAA
>JAYVNB010000151.1:0-1633 GCA_043759365.1 Bacteriovoracaceae bacterium
GGGATGGCCACCACCGGCAGGGTCCACCTGCTCGGCCTGCTCTCCGACGGCGGAGTCCACAGCCATATCGACCACTTGCTCGCGCTCCTCGACCTGTGCGTCGAAATGCGGGTACCCCAAGTCGCGGTTCACCCGTTCCTCGACGGGCGCGACACTCCGCCGAATTCGGCGACGGGTTTCATGCGCACCTTGATGAACCACCCAGCCTTCGCTCGATCGGGAACTGGGATTGGGACCGGTTCGACCGAAGCTCGCATCGTCACTGCAGGCGGACGTTACTTCGGCATGGACCGCGACAAGCGCTGGGACCGCGTCCAAAAAGCTTATGATGCGATGACCGGACAGAGCGAAGCCGTTTTGCTTCCAGGCCTCTCGCGCGAGCAAGCGGTCCTTCAAGTGATCGAAGCGTCCCATTCTGCCGGCAAAACCGACGAATTCGTAGAACCTGTCCTGCTTGAACCGACTTGGGCGATGCAGGACGGGGACAGCGCGATCTTTTTCAACTACCGCTCCGATCGGGCTCGCGAACTGAGCGAGGCGTTGACCCGGCCCGGATTCACGGGGTTCACGCGCGCGAAGTGGCCGCAGCTCTCGCAGTATGCCGGAATGGCGGTTTACGACAAGACCCTCGGGATCCCCGCTGCCTATCTTCCCCAGAACTCCGAACACATCTTCGGGGAGTGGTTGGAAGAGCGGCACCTCACGCAGCTCCGGATCGCCGAAACCGAGAAGTACGCTCACGTCACTTTTTTCTTCAATGCCGGCCGTGAAGCACCCTTCAAAGGAGAGGATCGGATTCTCATCCCTTCTCCGAGGGATGTTCCGACCTACGACCTCAAACCAGAGATGAGTGCGTTTCAAGTGGCGGAAGAAGCTGCGAAAAAACTCCTGGCTGCTCAACATGACTTCGTGGTGATGAACTTCGCCAACGCAGACATGGTGGGGCATACGGGAAACTACGAAGCAGCGATTCGTGCCGTGGAGGCCCTGGACCAGTGCCTGGCCAAAGTGATCGGAGCCGCCGAGAAATCGGGCTACCACGTGCTCTTGACTGCGGATCATGGCAACGCGGAAGAGATGCAGGACTGCAACGGCCACTTGCACACGCAGCACACCCTGAATCCAGTCCCCGCGATCTGGATCGAGCCCAATTCAGCGATTGCGCCCCGAAGCTCGCGCAAGCAACTCCGGGACGGAACGCTCGCCGATGTCATGCCCACCCTATGCGACATGATGGGGCTTCCGCTCCCAAAAGAAGTCACTGGAAAAAGCCTGATTCCTTCGCCCTGATTCCCTTCCCTCTAGGAGAAATGCCTTCTCATGCTTTTGGTTCCCAAGCTCGCCGTGACCAAGCCATTGAAATCGATCGCCGTCTTGACCAGCGGAGGTGACGCCCCCGGGATGAACGCGGCGATCCGCGCAGTGGTCCGGTACGGGATCGCGCAGGGCTGCGAAGTCTACGGAGTCACCAAAGGCTACAGCGGGCTTTTGGAAGGCCAGATCCACCCGATGAACGCTTCATCGGTGGCCAACATCATCCAGCGGGGCGGGACCATCCTGAAAACCGACCGCTGCGAGGCGTTCCATCGCAAGACGGTGCGACGCGAGGCTGCCAACATCCTTCGCCGCAAAG
>JAYVNB010000152.1:0-5342 GCA_043759365.1 Bacteriovoracaceae bacterium
GAGAGGATATCGCGTCTGAAAGGAGCGGTAAAAAGGTCTTGGGTCGAAGTAGAGTCGATCCATTCGGTTCCCTTGCTGCCCGAAGCCGTGGCAGCCGAACGATAAGCGAGAAACGTGTTCACAAAATGATACTTAATGCCAAACTCCTGGGTGAAAGCCGATGCTAAGGGAATTATCAAATCGGCCCGGGTACGCGCACGTTTCCGATCGAATTTTGGAAGATCCTCCGGAGTTCCATCGAGAGTCAAAGTCGATCGTTTGGATCGAGAATACCCCCAGCCAAAACTGCCCACTTCAAGCGAAGCTTGGAGTAAGCCATATTCTGGATTACCCAGAACAGCTTCCCCTGATCCCGGAACAAAAGTATTGAGCCATCCGACCAAGTGGTAATTGACTGCAGCGCAACTGTCATGGGTTTGAAAGATGAGTACGAATAAGAGGGTGGCAGCAAGCGAGCGAAAGACGGCCGGTTTTGAAGAGGGTCGTGTATCCAAATCTGCACCCGAGAGTTTGTGGGTTTCGAAATCAGTATATCGATTGCACGATTTGATACAAGCCATGGCGATATAAATTCGAAAGGCCTGATCAAGGTCTTTCGCTCCTAAATTATGCACGCCTCAAGGAACTGCACTCATCAAGGAATTGAGAAATGAGAATATCAGGAACTATTGCCCGAGAGCGATCCTGAAACAAATGAAGAGTGAGGTGAACGATCGCAACCCCGATTTTCTCAGCGGCCTCGCGCGAGAGCTTCACATGAGAGTGCTCTGCAGTAAAAACGCAGCGGCCGCCTTCAGGATCGGGTTCGCTTTTCGCTCGCGCTGCAGTTTTTTTGAGACTGCGCACTCTGTCCTGGAGCCCTGGGGTAGTAAGCGAAGACGGCGATGATGAACGGGTACTCAGAGGGGAGGCCTCGGGCCGATCCGCCGAGTACCCGTTCAGGGTCGAGTTGAGCTTGCGGTAACTGACTTTGTTGGCGTAAGTCTCTAAAATTAAAGATATTTATATTGCAGCGGCAGAGGAATTGCAGTAGCACGTGCTGGGTATGCCCAACCAAGCCTCAACGCGTCTTAAGCACAACGAAGACAAAATCATGCAGCTCTGGGAGCAACGTGCAAACGCGGAAGTTTTGGCTGCGTACCAGCTCGAGTCACTCGCTTTACGGGATTCCCTTCCTGAGCTTTTGTCTCAGCTTTCGGATGCGCTTTCGACGATCATCGATCGCACCACCGCGAGAGTGAAGTGGGATCGCTCTGAAAGCCTGCGCATCGGAAAAAAGCATGGGCATGAGCGTGCGGGAAGTTCTGACTACACCATGGACCAAATGATCACCGAATATCACATTCTTCGAGAAGTGATTTGCGATGTGTTGGAAGAAGAGAAACCACTCTCGCTAGTGGAGCGAGAAGTCATCACTTGTGCCATCGAACAGGCTGTCAATGATGCCGCTACTCAGTTCAGTGAAACGCTGCGGCTTATCCAGGCTCGCTTGGCCTCAGCCTTAACTCACGATCTGCGAAGCCCGATTACATCGGCTAAATTGACCGCGCAGATGATCCTTCGCCGCACAGAAGGTGTAGATGAGATCACTCGGTCGGCGGTTAGTCGCATTGTCAAAGGCATGGACCGAGTGGATTTGATGATCCATGATCTGCTTGACGCAAGCTTGATCCGTGCGGGCGAGCAACTTCCTCTCAAACTGGAAAAATTTGATCTGAACGCACTAGCGCAAGGGGTCATTGAAGACTTCAGTATCATCTATGGTAAGCGCTTCATCGCCAATCCCGTCGCTCCAGTTTCAGGGTTTTGGAGCGAGAGCGCACTCCGGCGGGTGATAGAAAACCTGCTCAATAACGCTGTAAAATATGGTGCTTTAGATGTACCGATCATCCTCAGTATCCAGCAGTCAGGCTCAATGGCATCTCTATCTGTGCACAACCAAGGTGATCCCATTCCACTGTCCGATCAGGCCATCTTGTTTCAACAATACCGCCGTACTCGTTCGGCTAATTCCCACGTGGGCTGGGGCCTTGGACTGATGGTTGTGAAGGGGATTACCGAAGCTCATCACGGAACAGTTCGTGTGGAGAGCGCACAGGGCGAAGGAACGACCTTCACAATTGATCTACCTCTCGATGCTAGGACTTCTTGAATACGGGAGTGCGAATGGAGTCGCCTCCGTTTAAACTTTCAAGATGTGACGATCAACCGTCATATTCACGATCGCGCGAGCGACGCAGGTTTTGGATCTCTTCGACTTCCCTCTTGGTCTCGGCGGCCGGGACAGGCTCCTCGGCTATGGCCTCTCGGCCGTTGCCCAGCACGGCGAGCTCTTCCGTTCGCTTCCCGGCGGCATTGACTTGAAACTGCATCACCCACTCCTGTTGACCGTGAAGAAGTGTTCAGTCGAATCGGGGCAATTCCACCAGGATTCACGAGGGGCGAGTTCCAGACTGACTCATTTGTCTTGAACCGGGATGACGTACTTCACGGAGTGCGGCTTTCCGAACTCGAGCATGCCCTCGACCAGGACGTAGTCGACGCCCGATGCCCGCGTGTAAGCGGAGTTCGGAAGCCAGTATCCGTAAATGTAGTCGATCGTTTCTTTGTACTTGTTGGGCTCGATGCGCATTTGCTCGAACTGCGCGACTTGCCCTTTCGGCAAGACGACCTGAGACATCCCATCGGGTAGCGCTTCGATGCGGGATACCGCCAGCCCAGCGAGGAAGTCGACCTGGTCCTCGGTGAAGTCGCCCGAAGGACTCGCTGTGATGCCGAAAAATGTTCCGGGAGTCGGGTATTGGATTTCCCGGTATCGCCCGGCCAAATCCATCCAAACCTGATCCGCCTCGGCGCAAAACCCTTCCTCCAGGATCAGAGGGGATTGGATCGACTTCGGCAGCCCGACGACAAGCTGCGGCTCGGACTGGACGATTCGCGGATCTCGCTGAAGCCCCTTCTTCAGGTATTCGAAGAGGTCGAGGGTGAGCACTGGCTTTTTGTTCAACAGCACCGAGGGGCGTTCCGATCGAAACTCGGAAGGCGTCTTGTTGAAGTAGGCTTTGAAAGAACGGGAAAATGCCTCGTGCGAATTGAAACCGACGGCGAACCCGATGTCGAGCAACCCGCTGCGGGTTTCTAGGATCATTTCCCCGGCCCGGGTAAGGCGCCGACCGCGGATGTATTGGCCGAGGGAGTCGCCCACGAGGGCTTTGAAAAGTCTCTGCAGGTAGAATGGCGAGATGCCAAAAGTTCGCGACAAGTTCGCGATATTGACCTCGGAATCGAGGTTGGTTTCGATCTGATCGACCAGTCTTTGTAGGACTGCCAAAAACTGTTCCATGATCTCCCACCTTTGCGGCTTCTTGAAGGTTAGCACGAACTATCAAGAAAGCTCTGCCCGTGTTGCCTATCCTGGGAGGTGTAGGCGGCTCGAACTGGACGTTCATCGCCCGGTTCGAGCCGCCGGTTTCGCTAAAATTGGAAAGGCATAGTCATGAAATTCTCTCGGATTTACTCTTGCGCGGTCTTGGCGTTTTTTTCACTCGTAGCTCCCCCAGCGGCCTGCGCAGACGGGGATCGAGCGACGTGGCATTTCAATTTCACTCCCGCGATCGTCTCCGCTCGGGATGGCTATGGTTTGGGGGGAGGTATCGATCCCGAGTTGAGAGTTGGAATCGGGCAAGGCGGGATCGCCGGGAGTGTGGGCGTGCGTACCGGAGTGTATTGGGCCAAAGACCAGCTGGGGTGGTTCGCCATGCCGACGTTGCGTCTGACAGTTCCTCTGGGACACTGGGAGAGCTACGGAGGGGGAGGTCTCGGTTACGGATGGTTGCCTCGGAGTCATTTTTCGGATTTCGCGAAAATGCTCCGCTGCGGGCTCGTCTATCACTTCAGCGAGAAGTTCAGTCTCGGGGCTGAGGGCACCTACCAGGAGATCCGCCATTCGAATTTCGAGATGTTATCGATGGGTTCGATGATCTCGTTCGGATTCTAAGGCAGGATGTCAGGGTAAGTTTTTGTTATTCACCGGCCTCATCGAGAACTTGGACAAGGGACTCGTTTGGAATCAAGGAACACCCAGAGGGCCGCGTTCGAAATGCTCGAAAAGTAAGTCTGCTTCGAAAGGTTGCTGGCGCTTGGGCGGAGTTGCTCCATCAAGACCGCAGCAACTTGCCGGGTAGTTGTTGCAGTTGTAAGGGCTTCTTCTGCCAACGCCTGAATTGGCGAGGCGAGAGCATTTTGTAAGCTGATCCCTGACGACGCGTACGTTTGATAGGTCGGCTGCCCGATGGAGTCTCGTTTGAGTTCTTTTACGAACTACGGTGACTGGTATTGACGGGGCAATTCCAGGCATTGAATTCATTCGCTTCCAACACATTCGCAATTAGGATGAAATCAGAAAGGTCATCGGCGTCGGCGTAAAATATTCCGGCAGAGACGGTCATGTCAATTCAACGCAGAAGTTCGCTCTTGTTGAAACGCATGGCTCAAAGTGTGGTTGGCGCTATCCATGAGGGCGAAGGCGGTATTTGGATGATGAGTCAGTCGGTCATGCGGACTTAGCGCTGAGTCTCGCCCGAAGATCCTGAGCGGATGGCAGAATCAAGCTGCAGCAGCTGCCACTAGTATCCAGTTTTAGCCGCTGATCACTTCCTCGCCCAGAAGTATGGATGGGGATGAAAAAGCGTGGTGAGGATGATTAGCTGGGATATTGTCCTGAACGACATCCTCAAACGCGACACTGATCTCACGCAAGAGGGTCCTCGCCTTTTCGGCGTTCGGGCATCCTTTGAAAGTGATCAGGGTGACTTGATTCAGCGATACTCTTCTGCCCTAGGGCTCGATTTCCAAGTCGCTGAAATAAAAAAACCCCTGAGATCTTGCATCGTTGCGAGATCTCAGGGGTTTAAATTTGGTAGCGGGGAGAGGATTTGAACCTCTGACCTTTGGGTTATGAGCCCAACGAGCTACCAGGCTGCTCCACCCCGCGCCATAAACTTTGCTTGGTCCTGGTAAGTTCAAGCACCTTACGGCGGCAGGCCTTTCGGAGTCAATCGCTAATCTTTGAAATAAGACGATTGATTCCGAAACGGCCTAAGTCTTCAGAAAACGTTCTTGCGACGGATCCGAGTTCCACCTGGACCGGACTTGCTCCCAGGGCTCGGAGCCGAGGTTTCGGGTTTTTTCGCTCCAAAACCGCTTGAGCTGCGTGGGCCGTCCGAGCGAGGGCCCCGGGGACGATCGCTGCCGAATCCGCCAGGGCGTTTGTCGCCGAATCCGCCAGGGCGTTTGTCGCCGAATCCGCCAGGGCGTTTGTCGCCGAATCCGCCAGGGCGTTT
>JAYVNB010000153.1:0-5338 GCA_043759365.1 Bacteriovoracaceae bacterium
CGTTCCACCAAGACCGGGTCTGCCTCGAGGACGTCGAGCTTATTGAGGGTGAGGATCTCGGGTTTATGCAAAAGGGCTTCGTTGAAAAGACCGAGCTCCTTGCGGATCGCCACGTAGCGATTCACTAACTCCTCGATCGCATGGTGGAAACTATCGGGCATCTCCTCGGTATCGGGACGAGTGGCGTCCTCCAGGAACTGAGTGCCATCCAGGAGATGAACGAAAACACGAGTGCGTTCGATGTGCTTCAGAAACTTGTGACCGAGACCCATGCCGCGATGGGCGCCTTCAATCAGTCCCGGGATATCGGCCACGACGAAGGTTTCGTACTCGGGCATGGAGACGACGCCGAGGTTCGGAGTGAGCGTCGTGAAAGCATAGTCCGCGATCTTGGGACGAGCAGCGCTGATCCTGGAAATCAGTGTGGATTTGCCGGCATTCGGGAACCCGATGATCGCTGCGTCGGCCAGGAGTTTAAGCTCGAGGGTGACTTCGCGCGAGGTTCCTTCTTCGCCAGGCTGAGCGAAGCGCGGGGCCTGGAAAGTGGAAGTGACGAAATGGGCATTGCCCTTGCCGCCGCGGCCACCGGTACAAGCGCACCACGCCTGTCCGTTTTCCGTGAAATCCATCAGGATCTCGCCGGTTTCGGAGTCCTTGATCAAAGTCCCGACAGGCACCCGAAGGTGGATGTCGTCGCCATCGCGTCCCGCTTTGTTCGTTCCGGAGCCGTGCCCACCGTTCGGGGCGAGGTACTCGCGCTTGAAGCGAAAATCCTGGAGAGTGCTGAGCTGATTGGAAGCCGTGAAGTAGACTGCGGCTCCCTTGCCCCCATCGCCGCCATTGGGGCCGCCTCGAGGAGCGAAGGTTTCTCGGCGGAAGCTGACGCAGCCCGGGCCGCCGTGGCCGCCCGAAACGCGAATTTTTGCTTCGTCGATGAAACGCATGGGTACTACTTCTTTCGGAGGCTCACTGGAGGCGTTGAATACACAAGCGCCGCTGGACTAGATCGGCTTTGCAGGAGACCTGCAGGGAGCCAAGTAGCCAAGCGGCGCTCGAAAAATCAGAATCAGGCGGCGGGGTAAACCGAAACCTGTTTACGGGTCCTGTCGTAACGTTCAAACGTCACGACGCCTTCGATCAAAGCGTAAAGAGTGAAGTCGCGACCTAGGCCGACGTTACGACCGGGGTGGAACTTGGTGCCAACTTGGCGGACCAGGATTTCACCGCAGTTGACTTTTTGGCCGCCGAAGCGCTTCACACCGCGCATCTTAGGGTTCGAGTCGCGTCCGTTCTTGGAACTACCACCCGCTTTTTTGTGTGCCATGACTCAAAATCCTCTCGCTCGAAGCTCTCACTGAGCTTTCGAGAATACTTCGTCGCAGTTATTTTTAGGCAGTTGTTTTCTTTGCAGCAGCAGTAGTCTTTTTGGCCGGGGCTTTTTCAGCCGCCACTTCCGCCTTCGGCGCTGCCGCTTTCGCAGCAGCAAGCCTCTTGCGGGAGCCCAAAGTCTTCGGCGTCATCGCCAAACCTTTCGGTGCCAGATTCGTACGATACTTGTTCAAAGTTGCTGATTTGTCGGTGTCCGACAAGTTGAGCTTTTCGCCGGCGCCGTTGTCCAGAGCCGTCACGAGGAGCTGGGTCAAGAATTGGCGGTGACCTTGCGTCCGGCGGTACTGTTTCCGGCGCTTCATTTTCACGATCATGACTTTATCGCCACGACCTTGGCCGACGATTTCAGCCTGAACGGTTGCACCACTCAAAAGGGGCTTGCCGAGCCAAACCTGGGAAGTGTCCCCAGGTCTGCCGACCATCAGCACTTCGCCGAACGTCACGGACGTTCCAACGAGGCCCTCGAGCTTTTCAACCTGAAGGATTTCCCCGGGCTGAACACGATACTGTTTCCCACCAGAAGCAATGACTGCGTACATAGATCGCGTGAATTTGCACGACCCGGCTTTCGATGTCAACGATTTATCCGGCGTAATTTCGTTGATCTGACGATTCTGTCCATCGCTTTGGCCAAAGTGCCTTGGGCTGCGCGAACCCGCTTCATCAGGCTCTCCGCGGGGATGCCTCGCACTTTGCCGTGTTGATAGAGGACGCTGCCGTCGACCATCGTCCAGCGGACGTGCGAGGGTTGGGTGGAGTAGACGATCGACGAGGCCAGGAGGTCGAGATCCAGACACTCGGAGGAGCCCGTATAGGGCACCGAATTTTCAGGCGAATTGAGGTTCAGGCAAACGAGATCAGCCCGCTTGCCGACTTCGATCGAGCCGATCTGGTCGAACCAGCCGAGCGCTTTTGCTCCGTCTCGAGTGGCCATGTCGAGGACTTCGCGCGCGGGCATGGCTTTCGGACCCGAGCCCGGCTTGTGCAGTAAAGCAGCCAGTCTCATTTCCTGAAAGATGTTGAGGTTGTTGTTGCAAGGCGCGCCGTCCGCACCGAGCGCAACAGTGATGCCCTGGGCGCGGAGGCTCGGGATGGGGGCCAGGCCCGAGGCGAGCTTCATGTTGCTGCTCGGGCAGTGGACCACGTGGGTGCCAGTCCGCTTGAGGATCTGCTTTTCATGGGGCTTCAGCCAAACGCAGTGAGCGAGGACCAAGCGCTCGGAGGTCAGGCGAAGCTGATGGAGGTACTCGACGTTTTCGCAGCCGACGAGCTTCTTGACGAGTTCGATTTCCTTCAGGTTTTCACTCGCGTGCGTGTGGATCACCGCATTGGCCTCGCGTGCGAGTCGGCCGACTCCGAGCAAAAGGTCCTCGGTGCACGAAATCACGAACCGAGGCGCATAGGACACCCGGATCCGGTCGCGAGAAGTCCCGTTCCACTTCTTGAACAAGGTTTCTGCTTCCGCGAGCGCGTCGCGCGTCGACTCCCGTAGTCCCGCAGGAGTGGTTTTCGGATGGTCCATCAGGCACTTTCCGACGCTCGCACGGATCCCGCTCGCTTTCACCGCTTCGAAGATCGCATCGGTGTGGCGAACCGTGCCCATGTCGAGGATGCAAGTGGTGCCCGAAGAGAGGAGTTCGTGGATGCCGAGGAGGGCGCTCGTGAAAAGCGTTTCTTCGGTATGCGCGGCTTCCATGACCCAGATCCGCTTGGAGAGCCAATCGAGTAGCTCGAGGTCGTCGGCTTGGTTCCGAAACAGGGTTTGGCAGAGGTGGATATGGGCTTGGACGAAGCCGGGGAGGACCGCTTGGCCCTGGACGTCGATGATTTTTGCGCCGGGTTCGGCTTTTCTCGGCAGGCGAGTTGTGATCTTGGCGATCCGCCCGTCCTCGATCCGGAGATGCCCCCGGAGCACGCGCCTGCGGGAATCCTGGGTGACGAGGACGGCGTTCTGGATCCAAGTGATCATCCGACCCTCAGCTCTTGATGTCCAAATGCCCCGGAGTGAACGCCATTGGCAGGAGGTCCTTCAACTTGCGGGTCACCATCTTGCCCTTCAAGTTGGCGATGTGGACTTTCGCGCGCGGACCGAATTCGGAGATCACTTGGCGGCAAATTCCGCAAGGGGCGGCCAAAGGAGTTGAATCGGTGACGACGAAAACCTCGAGGATCTCAATCGGTCCGTTTTCGCTGACGGCTTTCAGGATCGCCACTTGCTCGGCGCAGGTGGTGGCGCCATAAGTGGAGTTCTCCACGTTGCAGCCGGAGTAGACTTTTCCGTTCTTCAATCGGATCGCCGCTCCCACCTGGTACTTGCTGTAGGGGCTGTACGAGTTTTTGCGGGCAATCTTGGCGAGTTCAAAGAGTCCCTGAAGAGCCTTCTGCACCGGCATAAGTTTATCCCTTCGTCACGGGTTTGTGAACCAGGCGAGGCACCACGTTCTCGAGGAGCTGGGTGAGTTTCGAGGAGGCGCGCTTGGAGTTGTCGATCACTTCTTGGTGCGTGACCTTCTGGTTGGAGAGCCCAGCGGCGAGGTTCGTGATGCAGCTCACGCCCGCGACCCGCACACCCAAGTGGTTGGCAGCGATGCTCTCCGGTACCGTGGACATGCCGACGGCGTCCGCACCGAGGATGCGGAGCATTCGGACTTCGGCCGGAGTTTCGTAGGTCGGCCCGAGCACCCCGGCGTAAACGCCCTGATGGATGGGGATTCCCAGCTCCTTGGCGGTCGACTGGATCACTTCGATGCAGGACTTGCTGTAAGCTTCGGAAAGGTCCGGGAAACGGGGGCCGAGTTGGGCCAGGTTCGGCCCCTTCAGCGGATTGTCTCCCATCAAGTTGACGTGATCGGAGATGATCATGAGATCGGCGGGGCGATATTGAGTGTTGATTCCGCCCGAAGCGTTGGTGAGGATCAAAGTTTTGATTCCGAGGCCGCAAATGGTGCGGGTCGGGAACACCACGTCCTCCATCGGATAGCCTTCGTAGACGTGAAACCGGCCTTGAAGGAAAACCGTGGGGACTCCCTTGAAGAGGCCGAGGATCATGTGGCCGGAATGCCCTTCGACGGAAGTGCCGTGGAAATGGGGGATTTCAGTGTAAGGAATCGTGACCGCATCAGTTGCTTGGCTGGCGATCGAGCCGAGACCCGAGCCGAGGATGATGCCGATTTCAGGGACCAGGGGGGAGCGTTTCTGGATGGCTTCGACCGCTTCCCGGATCTTCTGGTAAATCGTGAGTTGAAAGTGAGTGGATTGCGTCATGAGAGGATGTCCAGGATCAGCTTCGGAATCGGTTTCCGGGTGCTGGTGATGGTGATGGAGTCATGGAAAAGCCTTTCGAGCTCCTCCATGTCCTGATGCTTCGGAGCGTAGACGGTGACCAAGTCGTCGCCCGCTTTGACGCGAGCGCCGAGTTTTTTATGGAACACCATTCCTACGCTTGGGTCCACGGAATCTGAAGCCTTTTTTCTTCCGCCACCCATCTCCACAAGGATCTGCCCGAGGTTTTTGGTGTCCATTTTCGACAGGTAGCCCCGCTTTTTCGCTTTCCAGTGCAGAACCCGCGAAGATCGCGGGAGGAGAGTGGGATCGAGGATCGGCTCGAGCGCGCCTCCTTGAAGTCGGACCATCTCCTGGAACAGCCGCCAGGCGCTCCCGTCCGCGAGTTTGGCATGAGCGAGTTTTCGACCTTCGGGAAGCGTCCGGACTACACCACCGAGCTCGAGCATATGAGCGCAAAGCTGAATGGTGAGTTCCTTCAAGTCGCCCGAGCCGGACTCGTTTTTGGCGTCGGTCGGGAGCACTTGTCCTCGAAGGATCTCGATACACTCCTGGACCTCGATCGCGTTGCCGACCGCGTACCCCAAGGGTTGGTTCATCGCGCTCAGGACGACGCGAATCTGGAGGCCGAGCTTCTTGCCGACGGCGATCAAAGTACGGGAAAGGG
>JAYVNB010000154.1:0-5321 GCA_043759365.1 Bacteriovoracaceae bacterium
AAGAGTGCCTGGATCGGATTCTCCCGGACGTGCTCTTCGAGTTCGCCGAGCCAGTTCTTCGCGACCTGGGCGATATCCTTGGAAGCCAGCGAGTCAAAAGACTCTTGCGCGCGCTTCAACATTTGTTCAGGCTTCACGCGACCTCCGACCCAGGATCGACTGGGCAACGAATCCGATGACTGCCGCGCCGGCCAATGCGACGAGAGGCTTTTCTCGAACGAGCTCCTGTAGGCGGTTTTCGAAAGCAATCGCTTCCGAAGAAACTTCGTCGATCCAATTCGCAGCGTGGTGCGCGAGAGTGGGTTCGGAAGAAGTCATCGACGTTGCGACCTCCGACGAAGCGAGAGAAGGGGTCTCGGATTTTTTGGACTCAACCGGTTTAACGATCGCAGCCACCACTGGGTTTTCTTTCGACGCGGAATCGCTCCGCTTGATTTCGGTGTTCATGGGTAAGGTAACAAAGCAAGCGCCGGACCAAGCCGCAGAGTCCATTTTTGCTACACCGCCGAATTCGCCTCAAATGGCATGCGCGTTGCTGTCGGCAGACGTCAATAAGGAGTCCTGCATCATGATCAAAAAACTGACCGCGTGTCTTCCCCTTGTCCTATTGACTGCCTGCTCCCACACGCCTACGGGCGTAGGATCCGATCCGGTGTTCACGGGCGAACATGGCTATTTCGTCAGCGGCGATCTCGCCCAAGCTCAAGGGGGCGTCGGCAACTACATTCCAAGGCCCAGTGGGCGTGAACGGATCCAGCAGGAGCGGATGCGACGTCTCGGCCGGATCGCCCAATTCGATTCGACTCACGACGGCCTCGCTCTCCGAATGCGTGCCGATCTGATGTTCCCCACGGATAGCGCCGAACTCCGTCCGGAAGCCGCCGATGACCTGGCGAAATTGGGGGAGTACCTTCGTGAACGTCCCGAAAATCATATTCGCATCGAAGGCTATGCCGACAGCACGGGCACCCATCCCTACAACGAAGTCCTTTCGCAAGAACGCGCTCTAGCCGTGCGGAAAGCCATCCTCGTATCGGGCGTGAATCCCGCTCAACTGCAAACCGCTGCCTACGGAGAAAATCATCCGGTCTCGACCAATGCGACTGCAGCGGGCCGCGCTGAAAATCGCCGCGTGGAAATCAAAGTCGGCAAGTAGTCCAGCAACGACCTAGGAAGCTTCAATAAAAAGCCCAGCGCCTCACGGCGGCTGGGCTTTGCTTCTTTACGATGGTGCGGATGAAAGGACTTGAACCTTCACGCTGTTAGGCACACGACCCTGAATCGTGCGTGTCTACCAATTCCACCACATCCGCTCAGTCGAAAGTCATTCGAAGTTCAAGGTAGGTCTCAGAAATACTGGAGAAAGTCAATACTGTGCACAGGAAGCGCACTTCGGATAAAAGGCCCACATCAGGCCGGCGCAACGCCAAAAAAAAGGGAAACAGCCGCACCCACCTGGAGAAAGGGCGACTGTTTCCGGTTCGTTTCCGACGATGAACGCGATCAGTGGCCAGCGTCGAAACGAAGCCCTACGAGAACGAGGAGGTCGTCGATGTGTTCATCGTAGATCCCATCCTTGGAGGCATTCGAGAATCCACGGTTATAGCGGGCCTCGATGAACAAACCGCTCTTCCCGGCTGCGGCCAGATTGAGGGTTGCAGCCGCCGTTGCGCCAAACTCAGTGCTCTCGCGATTACCTGAGCTGACCGATGCCAGCGTGGTGCTGCCTGAAGTCACTTCGTCCGATTGACTTCCGACCCGGATGGCACCGAAAGCGCCGCCGGCTACCGAGAGGAAGTCCCCCAGCCAAAAGCGAGCCTCCAAAGGAACAAACAAAGTAGGCACGGTGCGGGTCAGGCGAAAACTCGGGTTACCGATCTCGAACTTGCGTCGGACATAAAGCGCTCCGGTTTCGATTCCGAGTCCATCGGAGAGTGGAAACTCGAGCAGGGCGCCTGCACCGTATCCGATCTTGCGATCGGCGGTGAGGCCAGCACCTTGAGCCGAATTGGAAGAGCCGTTTCGGGCGCCGGTCACCCCGGCAATACCCGCGACAGCGACACGAACGCCTTCAGCAGCAAAAGCCGAGGTGGAGGCGGCGATGGTCAGCGCGGCAACGAGAAGCACGGTTACGGAAGTATTCGGATTCACTTTCTTCATAGGTTCACTCCTTGGATGTGTCGACTCATAGAGCAACCGGCAGGCCAACCGCGAATACCGAGTCCATTCGAGATGAGTGACACTCCCATGCTGGGGTGGGTATAATTTCCCTAGCGCTATTCTGACGCTGCTCCGTGAGCTCGTGCCTTCATCAGATCTCCAGCCCTGAAAAAAGGGTCGAACTCCTCCTGACTCTTGAAAAAACAACGAAAAAAAGCCCGGAGAGTTAAGCTCCGGGCCGCTGGGGTACTTCAGTCGGGAATCGAATCGATTCAACCGTTCAGATTTTATGACGTGTCCGGAAAGCTTCGATTTCCTCGTGCGCTTTATCCTTGGTGTAACCGTACACCTTTTGGATACGACCCTTGATTTCTTCGAAGTTGCCTTGGCTTGCGGTGAGATCGTCTTCGGTGAGGAGACCCCACTGTTGCTTGATCTTGCCTTTGAGTTCAGTCCAATTGCCTTTGATGGTATCGCTGTTCATGGGGAAAGACTAAAGCAACGCGCGTGCCGAGCGACTTAGGTAAAAATTCCCCAGCACTCCGCGAATACGCCGAACCTGGGCCGTTAATGGACGTGATCGGCGCTCATTCCCGATTCGAGACGGTCCAACTGGGGCATCGACATCCCGAGTTCCTGCAGGAGAGCCACGTCCTCATCCACGCCTGGAAGTGGGGTCGTCAGGAGCTTTTCTCCGGAGAACATCGAATTGGCGCCGGCAAGAAAGCAAAGCGCTTGCGCTTCCTTGCTGAGCGCGTTGCGTCCGGCAGAAAGTCGAACACGCGCTTGAGGCATCACGATCCGGGCGACCGCGACCATGCGAACGAAGTCAAATGGGTTCACGACGGCTCGACCTTCCAAGGGGGTGCCGTCGACCGAAACCAAGCCGTTGATCGGCACGGACTCGGGATGCGGAGTGAAACTCGCCAGTTGGGCGATCATCGCGCAGCGGTCCTGAATCGACTCGCCCATCCCGATGATTCCTCCACAACACATGTTCAAACCGGCGTCGCGGACATGGCTTAAAGTATCCAAGCGATCCTGGTACTTGCGCGTAGTGATGATTTTTCCGTAAAAATCCTCGGAGCTATCGAGATTGTGGTTGTAGGCCGTGAGGCCGGCTTCTTTCAGTCGTTGGGCCTGGCTGGCATTGAGCATGCCCAGGGTCACACAGGCCTCCATCCCGAGACTCGAGACTTCCTGGACCATTTCGATCACTTGGTCGAACTCAGGTCCATCCTTCACTTGGCGCCAAGCCGCGCCCATGCAGAACCGGTCGGACCCGCTGGCTTTGGCGCGTGAAGCGGCTTCGCGCACTTCCTCGACTGAAAGCAGACCCTGCTTCTTGAGGCCGGTGTCGTAGTGCGCACTCTGGGGACAATAGCTGCAATTCTCAGGACATCCGCCGGTCTTGATGCTCAAAAGGGTCGCACGCTGGACTTGATTCGGCTGGTTGAACTCGCGGTGCACTTGGGCGGCCCGAAAGACCAGGTCCGAGAAAGGCAGTTGATGGAGGGCGAGCACTTCCGCAGGAGTCCAGTCGTGGCGAATTGAGGTGGTCATTCAGGCCTGTTTATACTACCCAAGGGCGAGGCGTCCACTCGCAATGCTTTCTGAAGTACTCCAAGAACTCGAGTCCGATGGCCTTCTGCGCCGCCTTCCTCCGGAGGTTGAATCCCCGGGTCCAAGGATCGAGCGCGAAGGAAGAAGCCTCATCTGCCTGGCTTCAAACAATTACCTGGGACTCTCCACCCATCCCCAAGTGATCGAAGCCTCCTGTGCTGCCCTCCGTCTCTCCGGTTGCGGCTCCTCCGGATCGCGACTGATGTCGGGCAATCTAGAAGTTCACTCGGTGCTCGAGCAGCGGCTTGCCCGTTTCAAGGGAGCGGAGTCCGGACTGCTGTTCAACTCCGGGTACGCGGCCAATCTCTCCATCCTAGGCGCTTTAGCTCGGCCAGGCGACCGGATCGTCGGCGACAAGCTTAACCACGCTTCGCTCCATGACGGCGCAAAAGCCTCGGGTGCCGAATACCGAGTCTATCGCCACGGAGACTTGAAGCGGGCCCGGGAGCTGCTCGGGGACACGCCTTCAGGGTCGCGAAAGTTCCTGGTGACGGATGGTGTGTTCTCGATGGATGGTGACGTGGCCGCTCTCCCCGAGTTGATCACGATCGCTCGCGAAACCGGCTCGGTCCTCATCGTGGACGAAGCCCATGCCACGGGTGTTCTCGGGCCACGGGGAAAAGGGACCTTTGAGCATTTCGGGATCACCTGCGACGCCCCACTCTTGGGACTGCCTGCTTTGGTCGTGATGGGCACCCTGGGCAAAGCGCTGGGAGGTTTCGGTGCCTACGCGTTGACCGATCTCGAGACTCGCGCCGTTCTCATCAATCGCGCCCGTCCTTTCATCTTCAGTACCGCACTTCCTCCTGCAGTCGCAGGAGCGGCCCTGGGAGCGCTGGACCAGATCGAGCGTGAGCCGGAACTGATCGCGCGGCTGCGCCAGAACTCCGACTACTTCCGAGACGGATTGAAAGCTCGCGGCTTCAGGGTATCTTCGGATCCCACTCCCATCGTCCCGATCCACGTCGGAGAAGCGGGTCGTGCGATGGAGTTTTCCCGACTACTGCTCGACGAGGGCGTCCTTGCCCCGGCAGTCAGACCCCCTTCGGTGGCTCCGGGGACGTCACGCATCCGGGCAACGGTGATGGCCACCCATTCAATTTCCGATCTTCGCCAATCGCTCGAAGCTTTCGAAAAGGCCGGCCGGGTTTGCGGGGTGATCCCATGATCCAGGTCTGCGAAAAAAATGGCAGTCTCCTACTTTCAAGTGGAGGCCCGTCGCGTGGCCGAGTGCTCCTTTTGCATGGGTATGGCCAGAGTCGATACGAGGTGCTTCCGCTGGCGACTCGTCTGGCGCAGGGAGGGTGGGAGGTTTTAGCCCCGGACCTGCCGGGACACGGAGGCTCTTCGGAGCACCTGAGCCCCGCCTCGGTTCATGAGTTCATCCAAGCCTGGAAAAGCGAACCTTCACCCGACCTATTGATCGGGCACAGCCTGGGAGCGAGGATCGCCCTTGCCCTGGGAGGAGCTCCCCGGGTGATCGCGATTTCACCCCCTGTCGAAACCCACTTCGACGAGTCAACGCGAACCGAGCTCCT
>JAYVNB010000155.1:0-15658 GCA_043759365.1 Bacteriovoracaceae bacterium
AGAAGGTGACCCTCAACAAAGTCTTGTTCACTCACCAACCGGGTGAGGTTTTGAGTCTTGTTTTCAAGGATGACTAACTCTCTAAACCGCTCCAGGGCCAACAACTGTGACTCAGAAACGGGAGGAAAAAATAACTGCACTCGCTCTCGGAAACTGATTTCAGTCACGCTAAGGCCTCGCTCCCCTTCCCCATCTTCAAATAAATTAAAAGATTAGCAACAGCTGCCGGCGTAACGCCCTGAAGGCGACTAGCTTGGCCCAAAGTTTCAGGCCTAACCAGATTCAACCGACCAACCACTTCAGCAGACAACCCAGGAATACGTTCAAAACTCAAATAAGGGGGGATTTGAAAGCCCTCGTTCTTACGCACACCTTCCAAAAGTTCCATGTCCCTCTGAATGTAACCCGCATACTTGACCTGAATTTCCACCTGCTCCTGCACGTCACGGCTCGCGGCTGCGGGTGAAAACCCAAGTTCAATGAGCTCAGGCCAAGTAATTTCGGGACGACGCATAAGACTCTCACCGGTCGCACGATCACGGAGCGGATTCAAACCCCGACCTAAGAACCAGCTATTCTTTTCAGATGTCGGAGAAATAGAAAACTCACGAAGCTCGAGCAGTCCCCTCGCAATGGCCTCCCGCCGGGCACAAAACAAGGCATACTCCGCTTCACTTAAAAGTCCCAAGCGGTAGCCCCGTTCACTTAAACGGAGGTCGGCGTTATCTTCCCGCAACAACAAGCGGTACTCGGCCCTGGAAGTAAACATTCGGTAGGGTTCGTCTGCCCCCTTGAGGACCAAATCATCGACCAACACCCCCATGTACCCGTCCATACGGGAGAGAACAAAGCTCTCGCGCCCGAGACAAGACTGAGCCGCATTAATCCCGGCAATCTGCCCCTGAGCTCCGGCTTCCTCATAGCCGGAAGTGCCGTTGATCTGTCCCGCGAAAAAGAGCCCTGGAATGTCTTTGGTCTCTAAAGTGGCCTTCAACTGACGGGAATCCACGCAGTCGTACTCAACCGCATAACCAAAGCGGATAAACTCAGCCTTTTCCAAGCCGACGACACTTCGGACAAACCTTTCCTGAACGTCTTTGGGAAGACTGGTAGAAATTCCGTTGACGTACACTTCGTCCGTGTTCAAACCCTCCGGCTCAAGAAACAACTGGTGACGGTCCCGATCTCGAAACCGTTTCACTTTGTCCTCAATCGAAGGACAATACCGGGGCCCAATTCCTTCAATCACTCCCGTAAACATCGGGGAGCGATCAAAGTTATCTTCGATAATCCGGTGCGTGGTTTCATTGGTGTAGGTAATGAAACAACTGATCTGCGGCAACACCGGAAACTGCGCGGGCTTAAAATAGAAAGAAAAAGGCAAAGGATGGGCGTCGCCGGGCTGCTCCTCCAACTTACTGTAATCAATAGATTTTCTATGTAGGCGTGGAGGGGTACCCGTCTTGAGCCGACCCATCCTAAACCCTAAGTCCTTGATACTCTTACTTAATCCGACCGACGAGGGGTCGCCGGCGCGACCGCCCTCAGCCTGGTCAAACCCCGTGTGCATAATAGCGCGCAAAAAAGTGCCTGTCGTTACCACAACTGCCCGAGCTCGAATCGACGTTCCATCTCTCAAAACCAGCCCTGCAATGCGACCGGCCTCGACCCACAGCTGTGTAGCCTCGAGCGGAACCACCTCGAGATTCGGCAGGGCGGCCAAATACTCCTGCATCCGCAAAGCATACAAAGCCTTGTCGCACTGAGCCCGAGAAGAACGAACGGCTGGACCCTTACTCGAGTTCAAACGCCGATATTGAATCGCCGACTTGTCGGTGTTGATTCCCATCACACCGCCCAAGGCGTCGATTTCCTTAATGAGTTGCCCTTTGGCAAGGCCCCCCATCGCTGGGTTGCAGGACATGAACCCGATCCGATCCGGATTCAGGGTCAATAGCGCCGTACGGCAACCCATCTTCGCACTGGCCACTGCAGCTTCGCAGCCAGCATGACCTCCACCGATGACTAAGACGTCCCAATTCATAGTCTGCCGCACTTACACCTTCCCGGTTGATTCGTCAATTTCGCACCACGTTATACCACGCAAGCAAAACCGCCGGCAGCAGGACCCTGGGGCCTGTTCCACAAGAAACACATCGATCACTGAGGGGAGGGAGGAAGTTAAATTGGAGCGGGTGATGGGGCTCGAACCCACGACCTCAAGCTTGGGAAGCTCGCACTCTAGCCAACTGAGCTACACCCGCACCAAGCTCTGCAACCTATTACAAATGACCACACCGAGCAAGACTTAGACCTCACAGGTTTCGCATACTGTTTCAGCTTCCAAAACCTGTTGTCCCCTGCTCCGATCGCGATAGACCGTGATCCCCTTGCAACCCATCCGATAAGCCAATTCATAGGCCCGTTGAATATTCTCCACAGTGGCAGACTCAGGGAGATTGATGGTCTTCGATACGGCACTATCCGAATGACGTTGAAACGCAGCCTGCATCCTGACGTGCCCGTCGACTGAAACTCGATACGCGGGGCTCCAAGCCGGCCCCAGTGCTGCTTCCAAATCCCCTTCGGTCAACAAGGACGGATCCAACTTCTTCGCTCGGATCAATTTCTCCACCGCAGGATGAATCTCTCGCAAGCGCTGCCCCGAAAGAACATTCCGTGAAAATATCCCAGCGAAAATCGGCTCAATTCCACTCGAAGCACCGGCAATTAAACTGATGGTCCCAGTAGGTGCCACCGTGCTGACGGTCGCATTCCGAAGAGGCGGATAACCCAATCGCCGCCAAAGCGAGCCTTTCCAATTCGGAAACGCTCCCCTTTGCACCGCCAACTCGGCCGAAACCTGTTTAGCGACTCGATCCAAAAAGGACATGATCCGCTCTCCCAACACCACAGCACCCGGAGATTCATAGGGAAGATTCAAGGTCAACAGCGCATCTGCAAAACCCATCACTCCCAGCCCAATCTTACGATTGCGCAAAGTGATCCTCTGACTGGCCGCTAACGGATAACTATTTCGATCGATCACGTTATCCAAAAACCGAACCGCAGTCGCAATATCGACGCCATACTGATCCCAGTCGAAACCCTTCCTGGAAGCATAACGACCCAAATTCAGTGATCCAAGATTGCATGATTCAAAGCCCAAAAGCGGCTGTTCACCGCACGGATTAGTAGTCTCAAAACTTCCCGCGCGCGGGGTCGGATTGAATAGATTCATTCGATCTAAAAACACCATTCCGGGGTCGCCACACTCCCACGCCGCCTGAGAAATCCGCCCGAAAAGCTCTCGTGCGCGGATCGACCGCATCCCACGCCCGTCTCGGGGATCCCGAAGCTGAAAATCAGAGTCCACGGCAACCGACCTCATGAACTCCCCGGTGACGCCTACTGATACGTTGAAGTTCGAGAGCGATCGACCGTCCCTCTTGCAATCCACAAAGTCGAAGATGTCCGGATGATCCACTCGGAGAACTGCCATGTTCGCGCCTCTCCGCGCGCCGCCCTGCTTGATGGCCTCCGTCGCACCGTCGAAAACCCGCATGAAGGACACAGGGCCAGAAGCGATGCCCTGACTCGAAGCCACTGCGCTTCCCTGGGGTCTCAACCGGGAGAAACTGAATCCCGTGCCTCCCCCCGTTTGATGAATGCGCGCAGCATCCTTGAGGGCATCAAAAATCCTGTCCAACGCGTCCTCGACAGGAATCACGAAGCAGGCCGATAACTGCCCTGCCACTTTACCTGCATTCATCAATGTTGGACTGTTAGGGATGAAACGGCCTTCCGCCATCACTTCAAAAAACCGCTCTGTCCAAAGGCTTTTCTGCCGTCCCTCACCTTCAGCGATCGCACACGCGACCCTTTCGAACAGCCCCGACGGGGACTCCGTCAATTTCCCGGCAGAGTCCCTCAACAAATAGCGACTCTCGAGCACCATCTTGGCATTGGCGGTCAACTTCATACCTGAAGATCGTGTCCTCATTCGTCCAGCCTACAGCGAACTCTCGCGACTTGAGATAAAATCACTCCATGCCAACGATCCGATCCCTCAACCCCGCAAGCGGCGAATTGATCCTGGAAGTCCCCGTCACCCCCATCGAGGATCTCGGCGAAATCTTCGAACGCGCGAAAAGAGCACAAATCAGTTGGGCAGCATTATCCACCCGCCAACGCGCAAAACACTTGATCCAACTTCGGGAAACTCTCCTTAACCGAGCCGATGAGCTGATCGACATCATCTCTTTGGAAAATGGAAAACCGCGCTTCGAGGCGATGGCCAACGAAATCGTGCCCGCAGTGGAACTGATCGGGTACTTCGCAAAAAAAGCTCCTGAACTTCTCCGCGACAAAAAAATCCGCATGTCCCTCATGAAGCATCGGACGAGCTACTTAAATCGTTGGCCACTTGGAGTCATTGCTGTGATCTCCCCTTGGAACTACCCTTTCCTACTGCCGTTCGGTGAAATCGTGATGGGTATGATCACCGGCAACGCCGTTATTTTCAAACCGAGCGAGGTCACCCCCTTGATCGGACTCAAAATTCAGGAACTCTGCGAGGAAGCCGGCATTCCCTCCAATGTTCTCCAAGTCGTCACGGGCGATGCCGCCTTGGGAGCGGCGATCATCCAGCAAAAGCCGGCAAAAATATTTTTCACGGGAAGTGTCGCCACCGGGAAACGAATCATGGCCGCGGCTGCCGAACACCTGATACCCGTGGCCCTGGAGCTCGGAGGAAAAGACGCCATGATCGTACTTTCCGATGCGGACCTGGATTTCGCCACCAGTGCAGCGCTTTGGGGCGCCTATTCCAATTCAGGACAAGTTTGCGCCTCCATCGAACGCATCCTGGTCCACGAAAAAATCGCCCGGCCGTTCACGGAAATGTTAGTCCACAAGCTTTCGCAGCTCCGACAGGGCCCCTCGATCGGCACGGAAAACGATCTAGGCGCAGTGACCTTCGACCGACAAAAGCTGGTCTACGATCGTCATTTGAACCAGGCTCGACAAGCCGGCGCTACCATCGTTACTGGAGGTCAGTTCTCGCACAATCACCGTTACCTACAGCCCACCCTCATCACAGGGGAGGGGCTCGATGGACTCGATGTTTACCGCGAAGAAACATTCGGTCCGATCGTGGTCCTCTCGACCTTCAAGTCGGTTTCCGAAGCCATCGCCAAGGCCAACGACAGCTCCTACGGCCTGCTCGCCAGCGTGATCACCCGTGACCACGCCCAAGGCGAAAGGATCGCCAAACAGCTCGAGGTAGGAACCGTCACCATCAACGAAGTCACCTACACCGCCGGACTCCCGGAAACTCCCTGGGGCGGAATCAAAGACAGCGGATTTGGAAAAAAACATTCCGAAGCAGGACTTTTCGAGTTTCTCCATACTCGGCACATCCATAAACCCCGGTCGCGACTGTTCGTTTTCAAGTCACTGTGGTGGTTTCCTTACACCGACTATCAATATGCAACCTTTCGAAGTTTCCTCGAGCTCTATCGCCGCCACTGGATCGACAAGCTCAAGGCGCTTCCCCTGTTCATCTGGAATGCCGCACAGATGATCAAACGGGAGAAGCGTCTTTGAATCGACGACTGAAGGTCCAAGTTGAGATCAGGACAACCACCCCCCAGGATTTAATCGAGAGCAACTCAAGAGTCACACCCGCGCCTCCCAAAACGCCGCGGGTCAACACCGAAACAGCCACTGCACCGCAGATCGCCACTCCAAGCGCCCAAGTGCGTCGACTGGCGGCAACCCCATCCAGGGCCAGCACCACCAGTGGATAAGTGAATACGAAAAGGTGAAACCAGGCCAAGGGGTGAACAATCGCCGTCAGTCCCAGGCCGATGGCAAAAACCTGGTCAGGACCAAAGTATTTTTCCACGCCCAGGAGTACGGCCAAAGCGACCGTCGCAAAAATCAGGAAACACTTCAAATCCCACTGCGCCTCGTCGGCCCTCACATGAGTCAAGCGCAAGAGCAAAGCGGGAAAACCCTGGTTGTCGCGTCCTCGTACCTTTTGATCCTCAAACTGAGCCCCTCCCGAACCCGCTGCCTCACTCCATGAACTGAGCAAGGAATAACCGCCGCGACCCTCGGGCTGGAAACGATTCGCAGGGAGACTGAGCGCGAAAAAAACCAAGGCACCGAGCGCAGCCGTTCCCGTCCATTTCCAAATCGCTTGCCGCCCCGAGCGGCGCCAGTCGGGAATCAACCAACCGAACAGGGCGAAGAGCGTGAAAATTTTCGTGCTCAAAAGCAAAAGGGCGATCAATCGCGATACCCAAGTCTCGCGCTCCTTCGCCCACAACGTCCCCGCCAAAATCAAAAGGCTGATCTGACCATCCATGGCGTGGACAGCCCAAATCCCCCAAAAACCCACCAGAACACTCCAAATCCAAGTGGTCTCCAGCACTCGAACCCGAGTCCACCGCACGCAATACGCAAGCATCAATATCTGCATCACGCCCCAGACCCATTTTGCGACGGACAAGGGCAGCAGGGCCAAAGGGATAAAAAGTGGCGCGACCCAAGGGGGATACTTAAACACCATCGCGCCATCGCGACCCAAGTCGTAGAGACTGCGACCCTCCAGGAGATTTCGAGCAGATTTCCAAAAAACAGAAAAATCCTGGCCCTGGTAGGCAGTATCCCGAATCAAGGCTACCGACGCGAAGACGAGCAGCCCCAGTGCGAGGGCCCGTCCCCAGCTTCTCAAGGGTGCATCGCCCTCAACCGCGATTCGGAGCATTCTCGCGAATATAGGTCACCACGTCGTTCAAGCTCGCACCAGGAGTGAACACCATGTGCACGCCGAGCTGCTTCAGCGCCGGGATATCTTCGTCCGGAATGATCCCACCGACGACGATCAAAGTATCGTTCATCCCCGCTTTGCGAATCCCATCGATGATCTCGGGAACCAGCGCATTATGGGCACCCGACAAGATGCTCATGCCGATGACGTGCACATCCTCGTCGACCGCCGCATTGACCACCATTTCGGGCGTCTGATGAAGCCCGGTATAAATCACTTCGAAACCCGCATCGCGCAACGCGCGCGCGATCACTTTGGCACCTCGGTCGTGCCCGTCGAGTCCGGGTTTCGCGACCAGTACGCGTATCTTGTTCGCTTCAGGCATGATCAAAAACTCCCTACGTCGCGATATTCACCGAAAACACCGCGCAAAGTATCGCAAACTTCCTGCAACGTAGCGTAAGCCTTCACTGCGCCGAGGATCGGCTCGCAAAGGTTTTGCCCAGTCTGCGCCGCTTCACGGACGTGACGAATCGCCTCTTCGTAACCCCGTGGGGGGCGATTTCGCCGCAGTTCAGCTAGTTTCTGGACCTGTTTAAGCTCGACCGATCGATCGATGTAAAGAGTCGGCATCGTCCTCTTCGGCTCTTGCATCTGATGTTTGTTCACGCCGACCATCACTTTGTCCTTCACTTCGAGCTGCCGCTGAAAATGATAGGCGCTGTTGGCGATCTCGGCCATCGGGAACCCGCGCTCGATCGCGGCGACCATTCCGCCCATTTCATCGATTTTGCGGATGTAGTCCATCGCATCACGCTCGATCCTATTGGTCAGGGCTTCGACGAAATAAGAGCCGCCCAAAGGATCCGCGACGTTCGCGATACCACTCTCTTCCGCGATGACTTGTTGGGTCCTCAGCGCGATCATCACCGCTTCATCCGTGGGAAGCGCCAACGTTTCGTCCATCGAGTTGGTGTGAAGCGAATTCGTGCCGCCCAGGATTCCCGCCATCGCTTGCACGGCGACACGGACGATGTTGTTGTACGGCTGCTGCGCAGTCAAGGAAACGCCCGCGGTTTGCGCGTGGGTCCGAAGCATCCAGGATTTTGGGTCCTTGGCGCCGTAACGCTCACGCATGAGCTTCGCCCACATGCGGCGAGCTGCCCGGAACTTCGCGATTTCCTCGAAAAAGTCGTTATGAACATCGAAGAAAAAAGAGAGACGGGGCGCGAAATCATCGACTTTCATGCCGCGCTTGAGGCAGTCATCGACGTACCCTAATCCGTCCGCGAGGGTGAATGCGAGCTCTTGTACCGCGGTCGCGCCTGCTTCGCGGATGTGATAGCCCGAAATGGAAACGCTGTTCCAACCAGGATAGTTTTTGGTGCAGTACTCGATCGTATCCGTCACCAAACCCACTGCAGGCACGACTGGGAAAAGCCATTCTTTCTGGGCGATGTATTCCTTCAGGATGTCGTTCTGGAGCGTGCCTCGCACCTTATCCTTCGGGACACCCTGCTTTTCGGCGACCGCGAAGTACATCATCAGGATCACGATCGCGGGACCATTGATGGTCATCGAAGTGCTAATGTCCGCCAAAGGAATTCCGTCGTAGAGTCGCTCCATGTCTTCCAAGGAGGAGACAGCGACGCCGCACTTTCCGACCTCACCTTTGGATTTCGGACTGTCGGCATCATAACCCATCAGAGTCGGCATATCGAACGCGGTCGAAAGTCCGGCTTGACCATGCTCAAGCAGCAGCTTGAAGCGTTTGTTGGTTTCCTCAGCCGAAGAAAACCCGGCGAACTGACGCATCGTCCAGAACTTGCCGCGGTACATGCTTCGCTGGACACCCCGCGTGTAAGGGTACTCTCCCGGAAAACCCAGGTCCCTCATGTAGTCGAAATTCTCGCGCTCAAGATCCAGAGGGGTGCTCAAAAGCGGCACCTCCATATCACTCCACGTGGTGAACTTGTCGGACCGGTTGGGGAACTTCTTCTCCCCATCCAACATCCGCTTTTCCCAATCCGCCTGGGCTTTTCTGATTTGCTCGAGCTTTTCCGACATCATTTGGCTCCTCGATTATTCGCTGAGTTCCTGCGCCGCGATCACGATCCGCTGGATCTCGGAAGTCCCTTCGTAAATCTCGGTGATCTTGGCGTCCCGGTAATTGCGCTCCACCACGTATTCTTTGGTGTAGCCGTAGCCTCCGTGGACTTGGATCCCCTTGTTAGCGATCCACATCGCTGCTTCGGAAGCCGCGAGCTTCGCCATAGCCGCCTCCTTCGTGTACTTCACGCCCAAATCTTTGCTCTTGGCCGCAGACCAAGTCAGGAGCCTTGCGCCTTGCAGACGCGTCGCCATGTCGGCGATGTAAAGCTGAATAGCTTGGAGCTTCGCGATCGGTGCGCCGAACTGCTCCCTTTCGTTCGCGAACTTCTTGGAAGCATCAAAAGCGCAGCGACCGATGCCCAGAGCCTGTGCCGCAATGCCGATGCGCCCACCATCGAGGGTATGAAGCGCGATTTTCAATCCTTGACCTTCTTTACCCAAAAGATTTTCAGTGGGAACGAAAACATCATCGAAAAAAAGCTGCGCCGTTGACGAGCCGGTGATCCCGAGCTTGTCCTCCAGCTTGGAAACTTGGAACCCAGCGGATTTGGTGTCCACGATCAGCGCACAGATGCCCTTGTTGCCTAGGCTCTTGTCCGTCGTAACGAAAAGAACGCAGACGTCGGCCTCTTTGCCGTTCGTGATCCAATTCTTGGTCCCGTTGACTTGATATCCGCCCTCGACCTTGGTCGCAGTGCACTTCAAGCCACCTGGATCAGAACCCGCTCCCGGTTCGGACAAGGCGAAGCAGCCCAGCTTTTCGCCGCGCGCGAGCGGCTTGAGGAACTTTTCCTTTTGAGCGTCATTGCCCCAGGCTTCGATCGGTCCGCAAACCAGCGAATTGTTCACCGACATGATGACCCCGGTCGAAGCGCAGGCCGCGGAGACTTCTTCCATCGCCATCGCGTAGGAAACCGCGTCCATACCGGCGCCCCCCCACTGCTCGGGCACCATCATTCCCAGAAGTCCCATTTCACCCAACTGCTTGATGAGAGCCGTCGGGAAATGCCCGGTCTCATCCGTCTCTTTAGCTTTCGGGGCGATTTCAGATCGAGCGAACTCCCGAATCTGATCAATCAAGAGTTTTTTGGATTCGTCGGTTTCCGGCCAACCGTACATCATGAGAGCAACCCTTCGAAGTTCGGTTTGCGCTTGTCCACGAAAGCCGCCATTCCCTCGCGTTGGTCTACACTCCCGAAAAGGCGTCCGAACGCGTGCGCCTCCGCATCCAACTTGTTGTTGAGACCCATACTCTCGGCGAATTCGTTCATCAACTCCTTGGAGCGGGAAACCGCACTGAAGGAGTTCAGGCTGATTGAACGGGCAAGGTCGAGGACGCGGCTCATGAACTCCGCTGCCGGATAAACATGATTCACGAGACCCATCGATAAAGCCTCTTCGGCTTTGATGCGGCGACCAGAATAAATCAACTCCCTGGCGCGGGGGAACCCTACGAAGCGAGCGAGACGGAAAGTTGCGCCGAACCCTGGGATAATCCCTAAGCTCACTTCGGGTTGACCGAAGACCGCTTTGTCGCTCGCCAAGATGAAGTCGCAAGCAATCGCCATTTCGGTCCCACCGCCCAGTGCGAAGCCGTTCACCGCGGCAATGGTTGGCTTGTTCATGAGCTCAAGGAATTTCGTCACTTCATGGCCGAGCTGAGCGAAGTTAACGCCTTCGCTGACGGTTTTTTCCTTCATTTCCCCGATGTCCGCACCGGCGATGAAGGACTTATCCCCTTCACCGGTCAAGATCACCACACGGGCGCTCGGATCCTTCGAAATTTCGCGCAATGCTTCACGAAGCTCGGTCAAGGTTTCGGAATTTAGGGCATTCAGGACCTTGGGCCTGTTGATCTTGACGATCCGAATTCCCGGATCCGCGCTTTCGATGAGGATATTATTGAATGTCATAGCGTCCCTTCATAGCGATAGAAGCCTCTGCCCGACTTCTTCCCGAACCAGCCTGCCGCCACATACTGCTTGAGCAATGGACAGGGGCGGTACTTAGAATCCCCCAACCCCTCGTGCAGCACTTCCATGATTGCAAGACAGGTGTCGAGGCCGATGAAGTCGGCCAAGGTCAAAGGACCCATTGGCTGGTTGGTGCCAAGCTTCATCGCTGCATCGATGTCTTCGGCGGTGGCGATCCCCTCGTAAAGGGTCGTGATGGCTTCATTAATCATGGGCATGAGGATGCGGTTCACCGCGAAACCGGGAATATCCTTCACAGCGATGAAGGTTTTTCCCATTTTTTCCGCACAATCCCTCACCGCTTGAAAAGTCTGATCACTGGTCTGGAGTGCGCGAATCCCCTCCACCAGCTTCATGACGGGGACGGGATTCATGAAATGCATCCCCGCCACTTTCTCGGGACGCTTGGTTTGCGCGGCAATACGGGTGATGCTGATCGACGAGGTGTTCGTCGCAAGGATCGTCTTCGGGTCGCACGCTTCATCCAATTGACGGAAAATCTGGAACTTGAGTTCGGGATTCTCGCTCACAGCTTCGATGACTAGATCCACAGACTTCAATCCAGCGATGCCGGAGACTGCATGGATCCTGCTCAGCACGCCCTGGGCATCTGCCTCGCTTATTTTCGCTTTCTCGACTAGTTTCTTGAGCTGGATTGCGATTCTGGCTTTGCCCTTGTCGGCGAGGTCCTGGCTTCCATCAGCCAGGGAAACATCGAAACCCGCTTGAGCGGCGGTTTGGGCGATCCCACACCCCATTTGGCCGGCGCCCAGAATTCCAACCGACTGAATGGACCCTGAAGTTGCGGAAAAGTTTGGCGATGACATCCGTCGCTCCTTATGTTGACGCAGCCCCACTTAGCCCCAGAACTGCGCGGAATTCAAGCCCTACTTCCCGATGCAGAACTCGGAGAAAATGCGTCCCAGGATGTCATCTGGAACCGTATCGCCGATCATCGGACTCAAGGAGTGAAGGCTCTGCCGGACGTCGGCCGCAAAGAATTCCAACGCGGGAGCTTGAAGCGCTCGGTCAAGATCAAGCAAAGCCGCTTCCGTCGCTCGTACGTGATCCAGACGAGTCAGAAGAACTTCGGAAGGGGTGCGGTGGATCCAACTCTCGCAAAAGTCGGCGATCGACGCCGCCGCCTCCGTGACGCCCAAGCTCTCGGTCGCAGAAGTCCTTAACCAACGAGAAATCCCAAATTCGGTTAACTTCCCCAAATGCGCTTCAATTTGGAGCGAATTCGCAGCCAAGTCGATCTTGGTGACGACTCCCAAGGTCTTTGCGGACGGTCGCCCCAATTGGGTCCATTCGGTCCGCAATTTGTCCAAGCTCAGTGCGAATCCGTCGTCGTCCAGACTTCCGTCCACGATGAGCAACACTAAGTCAGAAGCCAGAACCACTCGTTGGGTCCGTTCAATCCCGATTTTTTCGACCCTGTCCTCGGTGGGCCTAAGTCCCGCCGTGTCCTCGAGACGCAACGTCACGCTCGTCTTTTTTCCGCGCAAAGTCAGCCGCTCGCGAACTACGTCGCGCGTCGTGCCAGCCACTTCGGACACGATCGATCGATCTTCACCCAAGAGGGCGTTGAAAAAGCTCGATTTTCCGGCATTGGGTAGGCCAACAAAAGCGACGCTGACGCCTTCTTGAACCCTGAGTCCGCGCCCGTAACTCGCACGCAGGGTTTCGAGCTTTTCGCAAACCGGGGCGATGCGCTTCCGCAAACTAGGAAGACTCACTTCTTCGAGGTCTTGGTCGGAAAAGTCGATCCCGGCCTCCCCTAAAGTCGCGATCGTCCTCAGCGATTCCGCGATCCCTGCAACCAGGCGGTTCTGCGTACCCGACATTTTTTCCAAAGCGAGCTTCGCCGCATCCGGATTGCTCGATGCGATCAGGTCCGCCGTCGCTTCCGCCTGAGCCAGGGAAAGCTTGCCGTTGCGGACCGCTCGAAAGGAAAATTCGCCTGGGAGCGCCTGCCTCACTCCGAGCTCGTGGAGGACGTCGAAAAGCCGGGTCGCTACGGCAGAGCTGCCGTGAACATGGATTTCAACGCAATCCTCTCCCGTAAAGCTGGAGGGTGACTTGAAAAAAGCGATCAAAGGATCGTCCAGGATCTCTTTCGCCAAGTCAAAGAGAGGCCCGCGATAGAGCTTCCTAGGCTCTTTGCCCGCCATCCAACCCAAAGCGAGCATCTGCTCGAGAACGAAAACAGACCGAGGTCCACTCATCCGGAGCACGGCGACCGCTCCCCCTAAGGGGGTCGAGAACGCAGCGATCGTGTCCTCCGAAAGATAGCGCGATTGGTCCTGCGATCGCGTCTTTCCTCCCGTCATGTGACCCTCAGGTTTGAACCGGCGCGAGCTTTTTGTTCAGAAACAGTTGCTGAAGGATGCTGGAGAGCGCGTTGACCAACATGTAAAGGGTCAAGCCCGACGGCAGACTGACCATGAACACACCGAAGATCACAGGCATGAACTGCATCATCTTCTGTTGAGCCGGGTCTGTGGCGGTGTTCGGAGTCAGCTTTTGCTGGAGGAACATCGTCACAGTAAGCAACACGGGTGTGACGTAGAAGGGATCGTGGGCGGAAAGATCCTGGATCCAGAGCATGAACGGTGCATGATAAAGTTCGATGGAGCTATAAAGAACTCGGTAAAGCGCGAAGAAAACCGGCATTTGGATCAAGATGGGCAAACAGCCTGCCACCGGATTATAGCCGTGACTCCGCATCATCGTGAGCATTTCGCGATTTAAGGCTTCTTTGTCATCCTTGTATTTCTCGCGCAATTTCTGGAGCTGAGGCTGCAATTTAGCCATCTGCTTCATGCTCTTCATGCTCTTCCAAGTCAGCGGGAAAGTCAGGAGCTTCACGAACAGCGTCAGGAGGATGATCGAAACACCCCAATTCGGGATGAGATCGTGGATCCACTTCATCACGCGGAGAAGCGGATAGGCAAAAACCGTGAACCAACCGAAGTCTACGACACGATCCAAACTGGGATCGACGGAGCGAAGCGTATCCAGTTCTTTCGGTCCGAAATAGGCCTTCAAAGGGATACTGATGGAGTTGCCTGAGATCGGATAAACCAGGCTGACTCGTCCCGAATAAGGAGCGACCGGTTGAACGAGGCCCTTCGGTGCCAAAGCGCTTTCGTTCACCAAGCTCATGAGGAAATAACGACTAGTGGTACCGATCCATTTCACGGGGGCCGGAGCATCGACGAGCTCCATCGTGTCTTTGAGCTTCTCGCGATGGATGTCGCTTCCGGTAGAATAGACAAATTGCCGATCCACGAGTTCCGGCTCTTTTTCATGCGCTTGGCTGGCCAACGCGATAAAGGCGAACTTGGGAGGATTCGACGACTTGAACTGAACGTCGTACTTCAAAGCGACGTAAGCTTGCTGTGCGCCGCCCACGGTTTCACGGACAATCTTGATCTTCTCGTCTTCGTACGTCCAAACCCAGCCGTTCGGCACTGGCTCCATCTTACCGCGAACCGTGGTGACATAGCTGTAGGTCGGATCATCGAACGCGATCTCGACTTGGCTGTCCTGATTGGTGACGGACTTCATGCTGACCGCTTCGGTCTCTTGAGCGAGCCCCAAACGGTAAGTTTTCAGGTCCCAGCCCGTGAAGACTCGGCTCCCGTTGCTGACCTGAACCGTCGCCGAGCCCAGTTGGACCGGTTCGACTTGAGGAGCGGGCATCGCAGCCGGAGATGTGCTGGTCCCACTCAATTTGGATCCGGCTCCCTTTCCCGAAGGAGAGGAGTCCGAAACAGCACTCGAAGCTGATGTTCCCTCTGATGCCGCGCCAGACACTGTCTGGGTCACCACGGTCGGGTGAGCGAACCGAGGCTCAATATAAAGTTTCTGCCAAGCGACGAAAATCCCGAAGCAAAGAGAGATGGCCAACAGCGTGCGACGATCCATGATTCACTTACCTTTTGCGCCTGCGTGGAGGAACGGGATCCAGACCCGCTTCCGACCAGGGATGACAACGACTGAACCTTTTGAAACCGATGTAACTTCCACGAAAAAACCCCTGCCTTTCGAGTGCCTCAGCGAAATATTCGCTACAGGTTGGCTCGAACCGACATCCGTATCCCGGGCCAGCCAGAAGATGAATCAAAGGCGAAATCAATCCTCGATAGAACGCGAGAATCAGCCTAACCCCGAGGAAGCGCACGACTCAGTTCGTTTCTGAGACATGAGCCCAGCTTTCTCGGATAGGGGTGAGCCATCTTCTTACTGCCGGAAACGACTACGTTATAATCAAAACCGCCCAAAGAAGCGCTCAGATTCCTGAAGCTTTCTCGGATTTGACGTTTAACGCGATTCCGCTCCGGAGAACTCCCTCGACACTTCAACGTGATTCCGAGCCGGAAATGAGGAAGATCGTTTCTAATTCTGAAAATAGTGACTTCAGAAAGCCGGATGACTTCACTGGAATTAAAAAAGCGACGGTACTCCCACCGATAGTGGAGCCGTCGCTCGTAATTCAAATGATTGGAAACTAACGAAACCAGGAAAACCCCAATGCCAGATGGCCGACAGGGGTTATTTGCCCGAGATCGTCGGTGCTAAACGAGCGCGACCTTTTGCGCGACGTCTATTGATCACTTTGGAGCCGGTGGCGGATTTCATGCGAGCGCGAAATCCATGGCGACGGCGTCTCTTGGTACGGCTAGGTTGCAACGTTCTTTTCATAAAAAAGCTAAAGCTCCGCTAAAAGATTGTCTGGTGGAGTTAACGGAGGCCCCTTGCGTTGTCAAGGAAAAGACCCCGTGCTATG
>JAYVNB010000156.1:0-5286 GCA_043759365.1 Bacteriovoracaceae bacterium
TCGGGGGTCAGCGTCGGGCTCGTTTACAAACTTGAAAATCTCGGCGCGATGCTGGGTCGGATCGAACTGCTGGCGAGTCTTTTGGAGGCCCGCGAGCCAAGCGAAATCAAAACGGTGCTTCCGCGATTCCTGGGGAGTTTGGTCCGTGAGGAAGTCTCGAGCCGAAGCATCCGGGGGCTCGTTCATGCCAACGTGCACCTCCTGGCGCGCAAAGTAGTCGAGCGCACCGGGCACAAGGGTGAACATTACATCGCGAGGTCCCGGGCTGAAACCATGGGTATGCTTCGATCAGCGGGAGGAGGGGGCGCGCTCACGGTCGTGACCGCTCTCCTGAAGCTTGCGACCGGTCACGCGCATTTCGCCCTTTTCTTCGAGGGTCTTTTTTCCTGGATCAATTATGCCGGGAGTTTCGTCGCGATGCAGGCGCTGGGATTCAGCCTTGCGACCAAGCAGCCCTCGATGACGGCTTCTTCCCTGGCTGCCACTCTGGAGCCCTTGAGTGGGTCTCGGAGCTCTGAAGCGGTGACGAGCGAGATTTCGGCGATCGTGCGGTCGCAGGCTGCGGCCGCGATCGGCAATGTGGGAGCAGTCGTACCGACTGCGATCCTCGTCGAATACGCGTGGCGTGCCCTCTTTGGCACCTCGGTCATGGATCCCGAGTACGCCCGCCATTTCGTCCAATCCCTGGATCCCCTGGGAAGTTGGACTCTTCCGTTCGCGGCCCTGACGGGTGTGTTTCTTTGGCTAGCGAGCGTCTGCGCTGGATGGGCCGAGAACTGGGTGGTCTTTCGGCGGGTTCCTCAGGCCATCGGCCGGAGTCGGCGTCTTGTACGGGTCTTTGGAGAGAATCGGGTGGAACGATGGTCCAAATCGTTCGCACCGACCACTTCAGGATTGGCTGGCAATATTTCTCTGGGGTTTTTCTTGGCCTTCACTCCGATATTCGGTCGTTTCTTCGGAATCGCACTCGACGTTCGCCACGTAACGCTCTCTTCGGGTGCACTGGCTCTGGCCTTTTGCTCTTTGGGATACGACCATATGACCTGGGGCATGATCACTGCTGCGATTTTCGGGATCTTCTTGATCGGACTTCTGAACTTCGGAGTCAGTTTCGTTCTGGCGCTTGAAGTGGCGGCTCGGTCTAGGAACATTCCACGCCGTTGGATGGTGCGAGTCCTTCGAGAAGTGATTCAGAGGTTTTTTCGCGCTCCGATCAGATTCTTGATGATGTCTTGAACCCGGGGTGGCCCGGACTTCAGGCTCCGAGGCCGCAAGTCGTGCAGCAGGGGTTGACCGGGGCTTCGTAAGGCAGCAGGAAGTTGTCGGCTCCCATGACTTTCCAGCCGCGATTCAACATTTGGATGAAGGGATCGCGGGGGACAGTTGGAGTCGCATTGAAGTCAAACCAAGTATCGTTGCCGGCGACTCCGCAAGCAACATCGGCCAGCACTTCAGGGTGGGTGGCTTCATCGACTGAAGAGTCGACTTCGCGCCACATCAGGATGTTTGCGATGTGGTAGCGGGGTCCTTGGTAGTAGTCGAGCTGGATGGGCATTTGAGTCGAAGAGTCCATGCGAACAGACTGGGATGCGCAGGCGACTTTGGAGGGGTGCAGGCCATCGTCGTTGACGACGTCCTGATAGATCCCGTTTCCGTTGAGGTCGGCTCTGAGCATGGCCCCGTCATCCGCGAGGATAGCGAACTGGTAATGGCCGGCGCGGTCATTGGGTCCAAGACGGACAACGCTCTTGTACCGAAGCGCGAACCATTCGACGAGTACACGGTTTTCAGCCGTGCGCAAAAGGGGTCCCGCCTGACTCGGAAAGCCCTGACTGAAGAGTCGAGTAGGCACGTTGACATCGCTGAAGAACAGGTCGACGTCCAAGTGCGTCCCATTGGCGATCATGTCGTTGACGTTGCTGTAATTGGGTTGCCCGTCACGCAGGTAGTACAGCTGAGCGTTCAAACCTTGATTATAGTAGATCGGGGCTCCGCCGCCGAAGGGGTTGCAGGATAATTTGCTGGGATCGTAGCTGCGCTGAGCTGCCGCCGTTTGGGCCTCCTGGGAGATCTTCGAGGCATCGGCGCCCTGGCACGCAGTCAAGGAAACCGCGAGGAGAGTGGCCAGCGAGGTGACTGCGGGGAGGCGGACGGTGTTCGAGTTTCTCATAACTTTTTCTGAGCTCCGCTGAGGGGGCTGGTTTGGTGTGCCCCGTATTGTTAATAATATTAAACAATATGCAGAAATACGCAAGAATTATTCAGCCAACGATTCTAGGGAGTTAGTGGGAGGCCTTAGCTCGCGTTCGCTGGGTCGTGCAATCCGGGCGTTTCACAATGCGACGAGCAATTCAGGGTTCTCGTGGTGGGCTCTCAATACGAGATGAATAACGCTCAACGGCATCACGATAAGAATCGATTTCGTCATCGAGATGCGGAAGCTCGCAGTCTCTGCGTGGCCGCTCAGGGAGCGCTTCTCCGAGATGCAGCAGTCATTCGATCGTTTTTAGACTGACCCGATCCCGACGAACTCCTGTCAAAAAAATAGCAGGTCGCCTTGCAAATAACTGAAACGCACGAGACCGTTCATTTTGAAACAGGGGGTTTCAATGGACATCATGCAGAGGTTCAATGAAGGCGGCATTTTCATGTACGCTATTCTATCGTTCGGTCTCCTGACCATCGGGTTGATCGTCGAACGCGCGCTCCAGCTTTATGTGAAGACCAAGACACCCGCTCCGGAGTTTCGGAAGCGCATCTTGGACTTCGTGGTCAAAGGCGACCTTCAGGGCGCCGAAAACTATGCAGTGGCGGCGGGTGTCGGCACACCCTTGGGCGCGGTCGCTCAAGTGGGGTGTCATCTTCGCGCCAACGCTGGCGGCGAAGAAGAGCTCCAGGCCCGCATGGACGAGAGGCTCGCGCACGAGATTTCCCGGATGGACCGGCGCACGGGTTTCTTGGGGATGTTCGGCAACGTCGCGACGCTCCTCGGGCTCCTCGGCACGATTTCAGGGATGATCCGGTCTTTTGCCGCAGTGGCGAGCGCGAGTCCGACCGATCGCGCCACCATGCTATCGAAAGGGATCTCGGAAGCCATGAACTGCACGGCCTTTGGCCTGCTGGTCGCCATTCCAGCCCTCGTCGCTTACGCGGTGTTTCAGAACAAGACCGATCGGATGGTCGCCTCCCTGACCGAGGCCACCACGGAGATCTACAACGACCTCCTGTTTTTGACCGAATCGGAGAGCCCTCGAGCGGGCCTTTCCCGCTCGACCGGAGCCGGCGCGATGGCAGGCATGGGTATGCCGATGCATGCGACGACCTCCGCTGTTCCATCCGTGAGCGTGTAAGATGGCGGTTTCCGTCGGAACCGGTGGTGGGTCTTCGAGACGGAAGAGCCTCGACGCCGAGATCAACCTGGTCCCGTTCATCGATCTGCTCTCGATGTGCATCTGCTTCCTTCTGATTACGGCTGTCTGGATCCAAGTGGGTTCGGTTCAAGTCAAGCAAAGTCACGGCACGGATGCTGCCGCTTCCTCGCCTCAGCAGCTGGAGATGGATGTCCAGTTCTCATCGCCTCGATCGCTCGCGGTCCAAGTGAAGAAGGGCGGAAAAGCGGTGAAAAAGATGGCTATAGAGGCATCGGCCCAGGAAGGGCTTTCTTCCAAGTTCGATGTGGCGCTCAAGGGTATGATTGAATCCCTCGGAGGCAACCGCAAGGATTTGTTCGCTTCCGCGATGATCACTCCCAAGTCAGGTGTTCCTTACGGCGATATGGTCTCGGTGATGGATGTCCTGCGCAAGTACCAGATCGCGAACCTAGGGGTCGTTCCGACTCGCGCCAAATGAGATTCAACTAGAAGGGACATGATCCATGCACCTCGGATCCCATAATCTCGCCAAAGGAACCTTCAATCGGCACCTGATCTCGCGCGCTCACCGAAAGAGCGGGCGAAAGAAGGCGCTCTTGATCGGTCTCAATTTGACGGCGATGGTCGACATGTTCAGTTTGCTGGTGATTTTCTTACTTCAGACTTTTTCCTCCTCTCCCGAGATGCTCGTGATCGCCAAAGGGGTCGCATTGCCTTCGGCAACGACCGGTAGGGAACTCAAGGATGCGCCCGTGCTCGCGCTCTCCTCGAGCGGCGTGTTTCTCGATCAGAAGTTTATGGGTTTGACCGCCGATCTCCTCTTGGATCCGGGTCCGCTGATGGCAGGGCTCGAGAAGCTGCGCTCCCAATGGCAGCGAGCGCATCCAGCGCAGGCATTTCCGGGTGAGATCAACCTCCAGGCCCATCGGGAGCTTCCGAGCACGACGGTCTCCCAGTTCATGGCGATGCTGCCGAGCCAGGCTTTCGGGTCGATCCAGCTTGCTGTGGTGGCGGGTGGCGCGGGCAGTTGATTTGATTTTGTTCCTGAGCGGGCTTGTTGCCTGCCGGGGCATGATTCAGCAATGCGGGTTTTTTTCTGTGGGGGAAGAGAATGAAGCACTACCCAATGAAGGGTGTTTTGGCACTGGTTTGCGTTTCGGTCGGGATGGGAGCTGCAGGGGCTTCGGCTGATTCCGGTTTGATCCGCGAAGTCGAATCGCTCCGGAACGACCTTCCGCTCAAGGACTCCTCCCGACCGGCCTTGACATTGCGGTTAGCCGATCTGGTTTTCGACGAGGCGGGGGAGGTGGCCAAGAATCCCTCGCCCACGGAGGCACAGCTCAAGGCCGTTTCCGACTATCGAAAAAAAGCGGTACAGCTTTATCAACAGGCGTTGACCGGGGATGGAGGTACTTTCACGTCTCCTGCCGGGGCGCTCAGGACCAAACTCCAGTTTCAAATGGCTCGCCTGCACGCCGATCTCTCCCAGGTCGAAGCGGCGAACGCACTCTGGAAAGAGCTGGTCGTCCAGAAGCAGATTCCAGAGATCCAGAGGGAAGCTGCTCTTCGGCTCGCCGAGTACAATGAGAATCAAGAAGGCGTGAATGCCGCCCAGCAAGCGGATCGTTTTTATCAGCTTGCGCTTCAGCTCTGCGCTGGAGGTGACACCTGTTCCTACGCGCACTACCGACGTGCGTGGCTCCACCATCGTGCGGATCGGCAACCGCAAGCGATCGCCGAGATGAAGCTCGCCCTGACCGACTCCAAAGGTCAGACCCGCGAGGAGGCCGTACGCGACTTGATCTTGTTTTACTCAAAGGTTCCCGGCGATGGGAAGGAAGCTTTGTTCGCCATCGATGAGCTGGCGCAGAAGCTCACCCGGCCCGGACTCCTGACCGACCTTGCCGATGCTGAT
>JAYVNB010000157.1:0-5281 GCA_043759365.1 Bacteriovoracaceae bacterium
GGTCGCCTGTTCGAGGCGGACTCCCCATAGGCTCAACGCAGAAAAACCGGACGAGTCACTGAAATCCCTGCCATCCCTCGAAAGCGCACTGAAGTCGAATTGATGCCCTATTTCGTGAATGATCGTCGCTTCAGGATCACCACTCCCTCGAAACGCGTCCTCGTAAAGGACGATGCGTCCAGGTTCCTGAGGATCACCGGAATACGCCATGCCGATGGTGCTCGGACTGCCTGGGTAGCGCCAACCGTCCTGCGCCCTGAAGAAACGTTTCATCGAGCTCATGCGTTTGAAATTGTCGGGCAGGTGCGAAAGGGCGCGATCGACGTTGCGGATCTCCGCGACAGACCAAGTCTGGGTAGGCTCAACGGCCACTGAACTTTGCCTGGGATGATCAACCTGACTGGCGGCGCTCATCACGTAGCCCGTGCGCTTGGCGATATTGATCGCCCTCAATGCCCCTTCGTCTCCGCCGTAAAGCTTGCCCAAACCGCAGATCAGGGTTTCACATCCTTCAGCCACCGCGGGCCAGTTGGCGGGAGGATGCAGTCCGAGGATCATCATTCCGATGTGGAGATCATGCTCAGGCCCGGTCAATGCGAGGCTAGGTTGGCTGCCTCCTGGGATTTGTGCCGTCTTCACAGGCATTTGCGGATCTAAAAGCGATTGATATTCGGCACGCGCCTCGTCGAGATTCGCCTGGTCGGCGCCTCCGCACTCCCCGCTGTCGAGCACACTTCGGACGTTCGAGGATAAGGCGTCGAAGGGAGCCGAGGGTCCTGGCAACACACAGGCGCGCGAGGTTCGGTAATCCCAGATCCTGGACTGGGTACTTTTCCGAAGGTCGGCACGTGAAGCCGAAACATCAAACAGTCCCAGACCTACGAAAGCCGATAGACCCGCCAGACCCAGCCAACGGCGCGTGTTGGAACTCATCGATGGCCGCCCTTCCGATTGCGTCCCTGAAGCCACTGGGCCAGGGGTTTGCCCGCGACCTTGGGCCTCCAGGGTGCTTGCAGCGACCATGAGGCCGTCCTGCCTTGGCCATCCACTTTCCAGATGCGTCCGGTCGCTGGATGCGCGAACCAGCGATCCTGTCCTCGTGCGTCTCCGGATTCTCGGACTTCCAGCTCCACCAACGGAAGCTCGACAGGCAGAAGCCTCGCCAACAGGCGGGGGGGATTTACCTGCACCTCGACTGTCTCGACCCGACCCTTGCGAAAATGAACATCCACCGACTCACCCGCCTTCGGCCCATAAATCCATCGACTCCGCCCTCGGGCCTCATCCAACTTCCGTGCAGGTTGACCTAGCTCCCGGAGCGCGGCCTGTGGCTCATCACCTACCTTCAGCTTCAAGGGTTCGCCCATGGCGTGAGCGGGCGCCCCAACGATGCCAAATAAGAAAAATATGGCGACGAGGCGACCAAGACGGCGGGTAGTTTTCACAATTTGAGTTTACCCGCGCTCGGAAGGTGCCGGTATCGGCAGATTCTGCCGATTTCAAGCTTCGGTCCCCCCCTACTCCTGCTATAAAGCGCCATGCTTCCCTCCCCGGCCGAACTTCAATATTTTCTCGAGGTCTCCGGTACCCTGAACATCTCACGTGCGGCCGAGCGTCTCGGAGTGACGCAACCCACGCTGAGCCTCGGAATCCAACGGCTCGAAGCCAATGTCGGACTGCCTCTCCTCATCCGCAACAAATCCGGCGTGAAACTCACCCGGATCGGGCAGAAGTTCGCCATTCAAGCTCGTCAGCTCCTCTCCGAATGGGAAAAACTCAAGGACAGCGCGATCAAGGACCATACCGAGATCAGGGGGCGTTACACCCTCGGCTGCCACACCTCGGTGGCCCTCTACTCCTTGCCGTCTTTCCTCCCGGCACTTCTGAAGGAGAACCCCGGGCTCGAGATCAAGCTCGTGCACGACCTGTCTCGCCGAGTCACCGAAAGTGTCATCAGCTATCAGATTGACTTCGCTATCGCGGTCAATCCCGTCGCCCACCCGGATCTCGTGATCCAGGAATTGTGCAAAGACGAAGTCACGCTCTGGGTAAATCCCAAGCGGGAGACCGCGGACACTTTGATCTGCGATCCCGATTTGGCGCAAACCCAGACACTGCTCAAGGCCATGGGTAAATCCGGACTGCGATTCAGGCGTACCCTGCACTCATCGAGCCTGGAACTGATCGCTTCGCTAGTCGCGGTGGGAGGAGGAGTTGGCGTGCTTCCGACACGAGTCGCCCTCCGTGAGAACCAGTCAAAACTCCAACGCCTGGGTGACAAGTCGCCCGTATTCCGGGACCGCATCTGCCTCGTCTACCGGGCAGATGCTCAAAAGTCGAAAGCCGGTCGTACAATCGCCGAGGCAGTGCGCCGTGCTTTCTCGGAGCAACACTAGTTCATTCATGTTGCGATAATTTCAACACTTCATCGACGAATCCTAGCTACCCTGGAACGGGATGGGGCAAGTCACATGAGTCAGAAGCGCAAGGTCTTGATCATCGACGACGACAGCGAGAACCGCGACCTCCTGGACTCACTCCTCTCTCAGCATTTCGAGATCCTCCTAGCCGCCGACGGAAACATCGGAATCGGCATGGCCAAGACCCACCAACCCGATTTGGTTCTCTTGGACATCACCATGCCCAATCTGGACGGGTTCGCAACCTGCGAGATACTGCGCTCCGCGGAATCGACCCGCCACATCCCAGTGATCATGCTTACTGCCGCGGACGATACCGAGAACCGGACGCAAGCCTTCATTCGGGGAGCCGACGACTTCATCGCACGTCCCTTCCGAACCAAGGAGCTAGTGGCGCGGATTTTTTCCAAAGTCCGTCGCCTTCAGGAACAGGAAGGCGCAGTGGATTTCCTGCGCTGCGGAAACCTTCAGTTGAATCTGCCAAAACTGGAGGTGACCGTCGCCGATAGAATTGTCCCGCTCAGCCTCCTGGAATTCAGCCTGCTGAGGCATTTCGTCGAAAACAAGAACCGCGTCCTCAGCCGTGAACGAATCCTCGAATCCGTCTGGCGGGATTCGGTGGTCTCCGACCGGACGGTGGATACCCACATCGCGTTTCTCCGCAAGAAGCTGGGACCCGGCTTTGATCATGCCATCAGCACAGTGTACGGTGCCGGCTACGTGCTCAAGGAGCATCCCCAGTCCTCCCAGGAACCAAGCCAGACCAAGGGATGATGGTCCTCGACCTAATTTTTCTATTAAATTCATATAGTTGATAAATCTTGCCGTGTCCCCTTTCCAGCCTTACAATTGGAAGATGCGGTATGACTTCGTCCCTTCGCTTTTGGCTATGAAACTGGTGGCAAGCCTCTGTTTGGTGGCGGCCGGAACAATCTCCTGCAGCCACGCGCCTCCAGTCGGCGATTGCATCCGACAGCCTGCGAACGATGACGGCACCCCGGGTCCAAGCTGCGAGCCGGAGAGCAAGACGCCCCGAAGCAGCTCCCACATCGATCGCCTAGATCGAGCTCCGCGCGGGGCGCGCTGAAGGAGAGCTCCTTGGCAAGAGTCGTTGGCCGGGTGGCCTCAAAAGGACCTGAACCTCGCTACCGCCCCATCGAGAGCGAACTCGAAGCTCGTCAACTGGTGGAACAGGCGGAAATGATCCGTGCGGCTGTCGACATCCAGTTCCCATCGAAGTCCCTGCGTTTCCGCGGTAAAGTCCTTGAACCTAGTACAGCGAGCGAAGGGTTCACTCTCGAGCTGCCCGACGATCTCGACCTTGAGACCTGCGAGGCGATCGCGGCAGGACCGGCCGACCAGGAGTGCATGCTGATCGTGTTCCTGCGGGGACTCATGCTTCTGGGCGTTCGATCGACTTCCGCCTCGATCGAAAACGGACGACTGAAGGTCCGTGGGCCTCTGCGATTGTTCGGTATCCAACGACGCAAGGAGGGGCGGTTCGACATCCCTTCCGGCTACGACCTCAGCGTCCGGATGGACGCGGTCGACCGCCGCGGGGTCCGAGTCGACAAGAGGATCCTCGATCTGAGCGCGTCCGGAATCGGTTTTCAGGTCATTTCCCCTCGGGAAGCAGGACTCTTCAAATCGGGCCTCCTGCTCAAGAACATCCAGTTCCAGATCCAAAACCGGATGATCGGGGTCGATCTCGAGGTCTGCAACCTAGTCCCCATCCCCAAGGAGCGCCTTTACGCGGGTACGAAGATCGGATGCAAGTTCACCCGGATCTCGGCAGACGATGCCGAATTCCTTTCCTCCTGGGTCACGGCCCGGTTGGTCAGTTTTTGATCATGGAGGAACCGAAATGAAAGAACGCCCAAACCGGGTGTCACCCGGGTCCCTGCACAGCGTGAGCTTCCGTATCGATTCGGCCGGCGTAGGAATCTACGCGCGCGGGGTCACCAATCTCTCCACGGGAGGCGTCGGCCTGCTGCTTCCCGAAGATCCGTCCCTTCGTGCCGAATTCGAACGGGCTTCGAAAATCGATCCTCTCCTCGGGGAACTGGCGATCGGAGAAAGGGCGTTTCAGATTCGACTTCGGATCGTGCATGCTTCCGGAGAAACCCTCGGCGCGCACTTCGTCGGACTTTCGGCCGACGACGAGCTCACACGCACGATTCTCGAGTACTTCGACGTCGAGCTTGCCGGTCTGGCGGTCAGCCGAAAGGATGCCCCCCCGGACACGCTTAAGTTCGCTGGCCAAAACGAATGTGAGCTCGAACTGAGCGAAAGCGGCGGAAAATTACGAAGTTTCCGTGGAAAACTCTTCGGTAACCCGTTCGAAGGGGGTTTCAGATCCGGCGTGCGGATTTCTTCGAACGAGGCGGAGTCGTCCGAGATCCAGGATCATTTGCGCAGGTTTCTGGAGAACATTCCGGGTTTGCCGGCCTCGATCCTCAAGCAAATCCTCGCCGAGCTCGACAATCCCGTTTGAATCCGGATTGGAGGGCGTGTGTCGGCCAAAATCCCCTAAGAATCGCCCTTTCTAAATTCCACCATATTGACTGCCGTTCCAGGTCAGCCAAGCGATTGCGAGGAAGACTGTCCACGCTAGGTGTCTTCCTCGGGTCGAGGCCGAAGTGAACAGGGCGCTCACCAGAAAGCACAAGGCGATCGATCGCAGAGAGAACTGGGCGGCCGGCGTGAGAATGGCACCGGCAAACGCAAAGAGAACCCCTGCAATCGCCCACCAGGCCAGCGACAAGAGATGCCAGGCGAACCGGATAGTCCCGCGCGTGAAGCCATCATCGCCGAAAAGAGCGGGCAGATCCTTTCTCTTCAACAAGGGAGAGATGATCCAG
>JAYVNB010000158.1:0-5267 GCA_043759365.1 Bacteriovoracaceae bacterium
TTTTTACGGGATAAGATCAAGCGCTCCCAAAACAACCTCAGAGGCCTTGATCGCGAGGCATTCGATTCCTTGAACGAGTATGCAAGCTCGGGAACCCGAGTGGTCAGGCGGATCGAGCGACCCTTGATAGACGCCATGGGTACCATGAAAGAAGCTATCTGGGACTGGGCCATGCGACAGAAAGACGCGCAGGCCCGGAACTTCGTCCGCAATAATTATCACATTGAACTCCGCGACCGCACTCTGATCGGCGATCTGAGCGGAGTGGCGCCCGAAAAATGGGGTCCTTTCGATCTCCGCGACGGAGTCATGAGCAGTATCGTGCGAGGACAGCCCTACCGCTACGATCGTCTCGAGACTGGAAACTTCAATGGCTGCCACGTCGACTGGGGAGTTCAAGAATACCTGGGATCGATGCGGGGCGGCTTGGCTTACCAAGTTCAGGGAATTTTGAGCGAAGAAGCCCGCCCGAAGACCCCGCTAGCACTCGGTAAGATTTACGATCAACTGGAGGAAAGTTATCGCAACGAGCTCAATTTGATCACCTCAGGGAGCGTCCACCTGACTCACCAGATGCGGATCAGCATCTTCGGAGCCGACACTGGAATCGACCGAGGTCCTTCCGTTTTTGAAACCGATGTAGCGGAATCGCTCGCCCGCGCGCAGGCGGAGCAGAACCATCTCAAAGCGCTCGCGCAGCTCTACAACGATTCCAAACGCCTCGCTAATCCTTGAGGGGTCAACTCGCGAACTTCCGCACTGGCCGCACCGAGAACCTCGCGTAATAGTCCCGAATGCTTCGATCGGTCGCTTCGTCGATCTCTTCATCGGGAGCGATTGGGGGAGATTTTTTGATCTCCTCCGAAGTCAGATCGGCTTGAATCTCGCGTTTGTCCCAGTCCACCGAACGGACGTGCTCGGGCTGAAGGAGGACATTCTTGCCCGGGAGCCAACGGCGGGTATCGATCACGAGGTATTGGATCCGCCAGTCGCGATCATTCACGACCAGATCGTCCAATGAGCCGAAGCTTCCATCGGATGCGTGGATCTTGTAGCCGGCGACATCGTCGGTAGCGGCCAAATGCGGATCGATGAGTTCACGGGCTTCGGCTTGGACCGAAGGCATCAGGGCAGGAAACGGGACAGGCGTCCCGAAAACTCCGGCACCGGTCCAATAATAGGGCCATCGATAGTAGTCATGATACTCGCGCTCTTTTTGACGGGAGATCGGAATCTCGGCGGCTTCCACGCTCGGACTGTCGCGCACTTGGTTGCGGTCGAGAGTGAGGGAGAGGGTCTGGAGGGTACGATTGGAACGGAGGACGCTCGAAGGGGATAGCAATACACGTCTTCCCAGCCATCCTCCGGTCTCGACCACCAAGTACCGGATGTTCCACTGCTGGTCGTCAAAGTGAAAGCCTGCAACTCGCCCGATTTCCCCGTCTTGAGCCATGATGCGGAAGTGGAAAAAGTTTCGCAAACCGATCAGCATTTCGCTCTCCTTGATGCTCGGCCCCATTGGGGGTCAGTCAGGAAATAGCGCAGCAACGGCTATGCCAGTGGCTCCAGAGGGGATCGCTGGGTCTCCTCCGCCAAACGATGGTAGCGGCAATATTCTCCATCCAGGGCGAGCAGCTCTGAGTGAGTGCCGCTCTCGACCACTTGACCCTCCTTCATCACAAGGATTCGGTCTGCTCCGCGGATCGTGGAGAGGCGATGGGCGATGACCAGCGTAGTGCGGTCCTTCATCAGATCCTCCAGGGCCTCCTGGACAGCGCGCTCGGAGCGGTTGTCGAGGCTCGATGTGGCTTCATCCAGGATCAGGATCGGGGCTTGCCTGAGAAAAGCGCGCGCAATCGAGATCCGCTGCTTCTCCCCGCCGGAAAGCTTCTGACCTCGGTCCCCGACAACGCTCTGAAAACCTTCGGGAAGCGAGCGGATGAACTCCAAGGCGTGGGCATGGCCGGCTGCATCCTCGATCTCGCTTTGCCGCGCGCTGAGCCGACCGCAACGGATGTTCTCTCCGATCGAGTCATTGAAGAGGAATACGTCCTGATTGACCACAGCGATGAGGGAGCGCAGGTCGTCGACGTCGAGCTCGCGCAGGTCTCGTCCATCGATTCGGATGGTTCCCGAAGTGATGTCGAAAACCCGAGGCAGGAGACTCACCATCGAGCTCTTGCCCGCGCCGCTCGCTCCAACGATCGCGATGACTCGCCCCTTGGGAATGGTGAAAGAGACGCCACGCAGGACTTCGCGCTCGGGGGCGTCGGGATAGGCGAAACGCACATCTTGGAACTCGATCGAATGCTCGAAGGACCGAATGCGAACGGGATGGGGGGAAACGTGGAGTCGCGATCGCCAGTCGAAAATCTCGAAGATCCGCGTGCAGGCGGAAGCAGCCTGGTTCAACTTGATGTTGATATCGTTCATCGAGCGGATCGGGTCCATCATCGAACCGAACGCCACGCAGAACGCGAGCAGATCCTTGGGTTGCATGCGGCCCTGGATGACCTCGTGCCCGCCGTAGAGCACCACCGAAGCGATGACGGCCGCGACTAAAAGCTCGACCATTGGGTGAGAGGCCTCCTCGAGCGCCGCCGCTTTGAGCAAGATCGTCGAGAAACGGTCGGTACGCTCCCGGAACTTCTTACGCGAATATTTCTCGAGCTGGAACATCTTGATCACACGTACTCCGCTGAAGCTCTCCTGGAGGGTCGAGAACAGGCGGGCGTTCTCTTCGTTGAGCTTTTGGATGTAGCGCTTCAGATTTCGGGCAGTCGCGGAGAAGACCCAGGCCAGAACCGGGAAAATCAAGAAAGTGATCAGCGTGAGGCGCCAGTTGAGGTAGAGCGCCATTCCCAGGAGACCGATGAACTTGAGCGGTACCCGAACCAAGCCACCGAAATTGGTGATCCCGGAGTCCACGTAGGAGGTATCGGAGCCTACGCGAGAAATCAGGGTTCCCACGCTCTGCGACGTGAAGTGGTCGGCCGACAGTCCCATCAGGTGTTCGAAGAGGTCGTTTTTGAGCTTTTGGTTGATCCGAGCAACGGCGATCCGAAGCAGGTAATAGTGGAAGAAGCGGACCACGAAGTTCAAGAGATAGAGCAGGATCAGGCTACCTGCGAAGAGCGCAAGCCTCTGTGGGCTCCTCGAATCCAGGACCGGTATCAGGCGTTCCGCGAACTTGACCGGAGCGACGCCGATCGCGGCCAACGGAATCGCGAGGAATCCGCTGGTGATGAGCAGGCCAAGTTGGGGGCGGAGATAAGGTTTCAGTCGGAGAAGGGACTTCATCGGATTTCGGGTTCCGGCATCTTATGCTAACCTCCCAGGCATGGCAAAGGTTCTGGTTGTGGGAGGCGCGGGCTACGTGGGCAGCGCTGTTTCCGCATGGCTTCTCGATCAGGGTTTCGAGGTGTGGGTGCTCGATGATCTCTCCACGGGCCACCGCCCCATCGCGATCGGACATGGGCTCACTGTCGCGCGAGCCGGAGATCGCATGGAGCTGGGCCAGCTCCTCGATCGCGAAGGATTCGATGGCGTCATGCATTTCGCGGCCTTCGCACGCGTCGGCGAAAGCATCCTGGAACCTGAGAAGTATCAGGAGAACAATGTCGAACAGACTCGGATCCTGCTCGAGACGCTACTGGACCACGGCGTCCGGCGGTTCATTTTTTCATCGACCTGCGCCATATTCGGCGATCCGCAGGGTGCCGACATCCATGAACGCCTTGAAAAGAAGCCGATCAATCCCTATGGACAGTCCAAGCTCGATGCGGAGCGGATCATGGAGGAGCTTTCACGTTCGCGCGGCCTTCAGGCCATCGCCCTCCGATACTTCAACGCGGCTGGGGCCGAATCGAAACTCCGGGTGGGGGAATGGCACGAGGAGGAGAGTCATCTGATTCCCAAGATCTTCGAGGCCGCTGTGCAAGGCACTCCGATCCGGGTTTTCGGCCAAGATTACGGGACGCCTGACGGGACTTGCGTGCGGGACTACATCCACGTCACCGATCTGGCCCGCGCCCACGGCTCCGCCCTTCAGAAACTCCTCACCCAAAGCGTGAGTTCTCCCGGCTCGTTCGCCGCTTACAATCTCGGAAGCGAGCATGGCTTCAGCGTCCTCGAAGTGATCCATGCCGTGGAAAAAGCAGTCGGGCGCAAGATCGAAGTGAAGTTCGAGCCGCGTCGGGAGGGGGATCCTGCCCGCCTCGTCGCCGACGCTACTTTGGCCAAGCGAGAGTTGGGCTTCACGGTCGTTGAAAACTCGCTGGATAGGATCGTCGAGTCCGCTTGGGCGTGGGAGGCCCGGCGCCGTGCTCCGAAAAAGGCGGTGTTCCTGGATCGAGACGGAACCCTGAATGAGGACCCCGGCTATCTGAGCCGGCCCGAGCAATTGAAGCTTCGGCCCGGTGTTCAGGCCGCCGTCGCCCGTCTCAAAACGGCGGGTTTCTTGTTGGTCGTGGTTTCCAACCAGTCCGGAGTGGGGCGGGGCCTGATCGAAGAGAAACAGCTCCGTCGCATCCACAACGAGCTCGACCGTTTGCTGGGAGTCTCCAGGATCGATCATTACGAAATGTGCATTCATCATCCGGACGAGCGCTGTGATTGCCGAAAGCCCAAACCCAAGCTCATCCTCGACGCCGCCACCCATCTCGGCATCGACCTCACGGCGTCCTACATGGTCGGAGACAAAGCGTCCGATGTCCGCGCTGGGATCGCAGCCCATTGCCGGGGCTCCATTTTGGTCAGGACCGGCGAGGGTTCACGAAACGAAGCCGACCTACTTAGCGGCGAAGCCGCATTCATCGCCGAGGATCTAGGTTCGGCCGTCAAATGGATCCTCCAGCAGGGGCGAGTTGGATCAGAGGATTGAATCAGAAGGGTGAGGCCCCCCTCGGGCCGAGATCCAGGAACCTCAAGCTCTTGAGGGGTGTCCGATCGAAGCCGGGCAAGTGGTAAACGAAAAGCGCTTCCAAGAACGCGAAAAGGCCTTTGAGCTGGTCGGGTCGAGCTTGGAAATGTTCGGGAACCTGACGGATCGGGGTGGTCATCCCCAACAGGAAATCCTGGAGCGCCACGGGAGCCACCCGGAGAAAAAGCTGTTGGAAGCCCTGCTCTTCCCGCCGGGTCACGTGGCGGGCACTCCCGGTCTCAATGTCCCGGCAGACTAGGCAAAGCCAGGCCGCTTCGCCGACCACGCAGGTGACTTCTCGATTTGGATCCAGCGATTCCAGGGGTTTTTGGCAACCTAGGCACTG
>JAYVNB010000159.1:0-1597 GCA_043759365.1 Bacteriovoracaceae bacterium
TTCCAAGTGGGCGCCATCGCTCGCTGCGACGTGAATCGGGGGAAGGCCCTCCTTTGCAGCCCGCTCACGGATTTCGCGAAGGAGTGTGTCCTCAGCCCCAAACAACTCCTCCACGTAGGCGAGAATTCCTGGATCTTCCGAAATGCTGTAATTCTTCATTTCCGTACAATGAGCGGGGTCGCACAAGGCAGTCAACTGCCCTGTTCACGAAAACGCAACATGCCGCTTCCAGTCGATTCCCTTTTCATGAGATTCCAGTTTCATGGGAACCCTGCACTCGAGCGGCTATCACATCCATTTTTATTGCGATTTAGAACAAATCCCGCTTTGCAAGGAGATCCGAGAAAAAATGGTGCAAGAGCTTCCTGAAATTGAAGGAGCAGGATCGGTGCGCAGTGGACCCATCGGGCCCCATCCACTTCCCATGTTTGAAGCTTGGTTCGGAAACCCATCGCTGGACTCGGTTCTCCGCTGGGCCATGGAGAATCGCCGGGGCCTCAGTGTCATGATTCATCCGATCTCAGGGAATGACTTAGCTGACCATCGGGACCACTCGATCTGGCTGGGGAAACCCCTCTCCCTTCGACTCGATATCTTCGGCTAAGGCCCGCCTCGGTTCCGATCCAGGATCGATAGGATTTTCTCCAAAAGCACGGTGAACATGTAGGGCTTCTCCAAAAAGTCGAACGACTCCTGGGAAACACCATGAGCGTCAATCTTGTTGCCTGAATAGCCGGATACGAACAAAACCTTCGTGTCCTTGAGGATGCCCAACTCTTTGAACTTCGCGATGAGCTTTGGGCCGCTCAACTCCGGCATGACGACATCGCTGATGATGAGGTGAATCGCAGCGCCTGGTTCTCTCAGGGTCTCCTCCGCTTGGCGCGCGTTCGCAGCCTCGAAAACGGTAAAACCTTTTTTCCTCAGCTGTCGGACAGTGATCTCCCGGAGATCATCCTCGTCGTCGATGACCAAAAGCGTTTCGCTTCCGCGAATCAAATTACACCCAGGCTCATCCTTCGTATGTTATCCGGATCGGGATCTTGAAGGGAAGGGACGACTGACTTATGAAGGAAGGGGCATATTCAGGCACGCTCCGGAAGTCAGGCAGACTTCTCTTTCGAGTCGGCCTGTGCTCCCAGGTACTTGACGAGAGTCTGTGCCAAGCGTTCCGCCTTGACGGGTTTTGAAACGTAGTCGTTCATACCGATCGAGAGGCACTTGTCTTCATCGCCTTTCATCGCGTTCGCAGTCATGGCGATGATCGGTATCCTCGGATTACGCAGAGTAAGACTGCTCCGGATGACGGTGGTGGCCTCGTAGCCATCCATCTCCGGCATTTGGCAATCCATGATGATGAGATCGTAGTCCCCTTGCTCGAGGGCGGCTAAAACCTCATGGCCGTTGGCTGCCAAACCGGTCTCCAATCCCATTTTTTGCAACATCTTCAAGGTGATGATCTGATTGACCGCATTGTCTTCGGCCACGAGAACCCGTCCCCTCAGGCTCACCCGATTCGGGGTAGGCGACGGTGCCCGCGGGAGCCTCTGCGTGGATTCAACTTCCTTAAATCTCGCTGTGAACCAAAAAGTTGAGC
>JAYVNB010000160.1:0-5225 GCA_043759365.1 Bacteriovoracaceae bacterium
GGACTCAATCGGCCGGGCTTGAGGAGAATGCTGTCAGGAATCCCCATTTTGCCGAGATCGTGAAAGAGGCTGGCAAACTCGATGACCCTTTGTTCGTACTCGTTGAGGCCTGCGGCTTCGGCTAAGAGGCGGGCGTTGCGCCCTACCCGACGGCAGTGACCGTAGGTGTAAGGATCCCGCTCCTTCATTGCCTGAAGGAGCGACTGCGCGACCGTGTATGCCCAATCCGGGATGTCGTCCCAAGCCATAATGTTCCTGATCGGGCGGCACGCTCTCGCACTTGAACTAAAACCGACACACCACGAAAGCAGTATTACCTGACTAAACTAGTATATCTTAGGAGGTCTGGGAAAATCAAAAATGACTCAGGGAAAAAGGGGGCTGGGACCGATAGGCCACTATGTTGAAGGACTTCTGGAGCTTATCAACTGGTTCCCGCCGGATCGCACCGGCGATCCTCGCTTGCACGCTAAGCCTGGGTCTCGGTCGACCTGCCACTGCGTGGGCGGGGGGCGGGACAATTGCCGGCTCCCGCTACACTTCCGCACGAGGTGCAGCGATGGGTGAGGCTTATTTGCCCATGGCCGACGACGGAGCGAGCTCGCTTTTCTACAACCCCGCGGGCTTTGGAAAGATCCGGAAGTTGGGCGTTGAAGCGATGAACTTCCAAGTTCAACTGAACTCCCAATACACTTCCCATTTCGATACGAACTTCTACAAAGTCACCAGCCTCTCTTCCTATGCCCCCGCCTTGGCCAAGATGTCGGGCGCGTTTCCCGGCATCTCGACGGCCTATGTCCCAACCATGGCGTTCAGGGGTTTTGGCTTCGGCATTCTCTTCGAGAATCGATTGGCTGCGACTTCGAGCAACGGGACGATCCGGTACCGGAGTCGTTACAGCATGATTCCCGCAGTGGGTGGTGCGCTTCGCTTAGCCTCCGGCGTGCTCAGGATCGGTTACAGCCTTCAGTGGGTGAACCAGGTTTCAGGAGACAGAACGGTTTCGGCCACTGCCAACCCATTGGGTTACAACCAGGGACTGGCCAAGGGCTCGGCCCTTTCCAACAACTTCGGATTGGCACTTACGCTTCCATTCGCCTACCTTCCGGCGCTCAATGTGGTGGCCCGAAACGTGGGGAGCGCCACCTACCGTGCGTTCACCGTGCTTCCAGCGGGACAGAACACCGTCGGCGTCCCGACGGCCGATCCCATGACCTTGGACGCCTCGGTAAGTTTCCAGCCCAAGACCGGTGCGGGTGGCGGGTTCAATCTCGTTTTCGAAGGCCGCGATCTGACCAACCAGTCGGCGATCGCGATCCTTTCCCGGCTCGCCGCCGGGTCCGAATTCACCTTTCGCGAGAAGTTCGCGATTCGCCTGGGAATCGGCAGCGGGTACCCCACTGCCGGTATCGGGCTGCGCACCTCGCAAGCTGATTTCTCGTTGAGCTGGTTCAGCGAGGAAACCGGGAGCTCCTTTCGGAGCGAGCGCGACTCGCGGTTCATGATGCAATATCAAGTGAGGGCTTTCTGATGAACCTTCGTCTATCGGTCCTGTCGATGGATCCGAGCGCTGAAGAGTCCTGGGCGACCGATCTCAAGATCGCGCTCCGGGGTGTTTCGGATGTCTCCGTCGAAAGATTTCCAAAGGGCAGCGCGAATGACCCCGGTCAGGTGGTTTTCGTGGATGGCAGCTCCGAGCAGGCCCTGAGGAATCTCGGCGTGAACCTGGAGCGATTCGATCGGCGGGGACGCGCGGTTTTCCTCATCGTGCGCGAAGGCACGCCGATGCCCCAGGCACTCCTCGATGGCCAAGTGGACGATGTACTCGTCCATCCCTTCCGCGCCCTCGAAGTAGTCGGTAAGCTCCACCATTATCAGCGGCTCATGATGTGGAACGAAGTGACGGTTTTGAACGCCTCGCTCTCGGAGCTCATCTCCGGACTTCATGAGGATCTCGAGCTCGCGACGCGGATGCAGAAATTCAAGTCTCCCACGAGATTCCCGGACATCAAGGGTTTCAGAATCAGTCAGCGCTACCTCGCGGGAATGCGTTCCGGAGGTGACCACTTTGACTTGGCTGAATCCAGGGACAGCTCGCAGGTCTCGATGCTGCTCTCGGATTCTTCGAGCCATGGATTGTCCAGTGCCGTGCTCTCAACTTTGATGAGCGTCGCCCTGAAGCTTTCGAGCGATGAGACGCGCTCGAGTCGCGACACTGTCCAGAGGATTCTGGAGGAGCTCCAAGTCACCCTATCCGAAAAGGATCGACTTTCCCTGTTCTACGGCGTGGTTTCACGGAAGGATTACCGGCTCAGGTACCTCAACCTCGGTAATTCAAGGGCGTTCCTTTCTTCGGGGGGTGCCTTGTTCAAAGAACTCGCGCTTCAAGGGGGGCCCATCACGAGAACCGAAGGGCTCCAGGTCGGATCCGAGGCTGAAGTCGCTTTGTCCCCGGGCGATCGACTCGTCCTCCTGTCCGACGGATTCATTGAAGCGGCTGGCGGCAGCTCCCCAGTCGGTCGACTGCTGGATCGGTACCGCGGGAAAGAAGCGGCCGACTCCCTGAACGAGCTTGTGTTCGCGGTGAAATCCCATTTTACCGATCCGGACGACATGCCGGAGCAGGATTGCACTGGCGCGATATTCGACATCGACGCCAACCTGATCCGACTCGCACCTCGAGTTTGAATCAGGCGCTCGTCACGGGCCCAGAATTCGCTTCGTTGAATGGGTGAGGAAAGCGAGGCAACCCATGAAAACCATCCTGAAGCTGTCTGGAGGATTTTTCGCCCTGATGGTGGGACAGTCAGTTTGGGCGTGCGTACCCAAGGACGTTCCGTCGTTTCAGCAAGTGTCGGCCGGGGAAGACAGGGTCATGATTCGAAGCGATATCGAACAAGCCCGAAAGGAAGTGCGGCGAGGCAGTGGTTCGGATGACCGTCTGCAGATTCTTCGCGAGCTCCGAAGTTCTCCTCCCACTTCATCCAACGGTCAGGAGGCGGGTTCGGTGGGGCCGAAAACCTCACATAACTCACGATCGCTCGAACAGACCGTTCCTGCGAGCGGCGACACCGGATCCTAACAGTTCGGGGAAGCTAAAATAGGGAAGTGGGGAGTCGATGTGAGTGCCGGCATTGAGTCGAGACTCAAAGAGAAAATTGAGTCTCTGGTCCTAAGCGAGGACGAGACGCGAGTTGGAGCTCAGGAGTCGCTTCAGCAACTTTCTCAATTTTTTCATTAATTTTTTTTAAACGGAGGGACAACGAAAGGCAAGCATTATTTATGACGCAACAGGGTGTGGCTATCCCCGTCAAGGCGTGAAATTCAGCATGAAATGGCTCTCGTCGTCCTAAAAAATGAGGAAGAATGCTTAGCCGAGTGCCGCCAGCAGATCGGACTTCAGATCCTCCAAGTCCTCGATTCCCGCGCTGATCCGAATGAGGTTGTCGTGGATGCCCAGTGCTTGGCGACTCTCCGCAGGCACGCTCGCATGAGTCATAATCGCAGGATGTTCAATCAGCGACTCGACGCCCCCCAGACTCTCAGCCAAAGTGAAGACCTTCACTTTTTCGAGGAATGCGCGGGCTTCAGCGAGGCCGCCTTGGATGAAGAATGTGATCATCCCGCCAAAACCGGTCATCTGTTTCCGGGCGATCGAATGCTGAGGATGGGATTCCAGGCCGGGATAGATGACTTTTTGGACCTTGGGATGGGCTTCCAGCATCCGCGCGAGAGCCATCGCATTCTGCTCATGGCGCTCCATCCGCACATGGAGTGTCTTCAATCCTCGCATCACCAGAAAGCAGTCCATCGGAGCGGGAACGGCGCCAATCGCGTTCTGAAGGAACTTCAGCTCCTGATAGAGGGTGTCGTTCGAGGTGACCAAGATCCCGCCTACGACGTCGCTGTGCCCATTCATGTATTTGGTGACGCTGTGAACTACGATGTCGGCACCCAGTGAGAGGGGCTTCTGGAAGTAAGCGCTCATGAAGGTGTTGTCGACGACGGAAATCGAGCTTTTGGCGCGCGCGATCGCGGTCAACGCCTGGATATCCAGAACCTTGAGCATGGGATTGGTGGGAGTTTCGAGCCACATCAGTTTTGTATTGGGACGAAATGCGGCTTCGGCCTTTCGGAGATCGGTGAGGTCGACGAAGCTGAACTCGATGCCCATTTTGCGAAAGACCTTGTCGAAGATCCGGAACGTGCCGCCATAGACATCGTCGCCGACTACGACATGGTCCCCAGTCTTGAGCAAGTGCAGGACTGCGTCCGTCGTGGCGAGGCCGGAAGCGAAAGCCAGAGCGTGCTTTCCCCCTTCGAGGGCGGCGACGCAAGTCTGGTAAGCGGTACGAGTCGGATTGTCGGTTCGGGAATACTCATAGCCTCGGTGTTGGCCGGGCGAGGACTGGGCGTAGGTCGAGGTCTGGAAAATAGGAGTCATCACTGCGCCGGTGGTGGCCTCCGGCTCCTGGCCAGCATGGATAGCGAGGGTTCCGAATCCGAACTTCCTTTTGGGGTCTGTTTTCATGAGCGGCCTCCGAGGTAGCTGATCAAGTCGATCTTGGTGATGATGGCCAGGAGCTTGCCCTGGTTGGTGGGGTCATTGACGAGCGGGGTTTTGCCGGCTGCCACGAGTCGCGAGACTTTTTCGATGGGGTCCATGGGCGTCACGAATTCGATTGAGGCATCGACGAGTCCCAGCACCGGGTCCTGCGGCTTGGCTTTCCCTTGGTAAAGCGCGTTCAGGATCGCACCTTCGGAGACGAGTCCCTTGATCCAGCCTGCATCGTCGGTCACTGGGACCTGGCTGATGTTGCGGTTCTTCAACAGCTCGATGATGTCCGAGACCTTGTCGGTCTGCTTGGCCATGATGATCTCGCCACTCTGGGTATGGTTGAAAAGCATCAGGTCGCGCACATTGCCCATCGAGGCGGTTTCGAGAAACCCCGCTTCTTTCATCCAATCTTCGTCGAAGACTTTGGACATGTAGCGATTGCCGCTGTCGGGAAGGACGATGAGGATGTTCTTACCTCGGTATTTTTCGACGTTCTGCTGGACCATGCGAATCGCGCCGCAGACGGCGGAGCCGGAAGAGATCCCGCAATAAAGACCTTCCTGCGTGAGCAGGTCGCGAGTCATCAGGAAGCTTTCCTTGTCCTCGACCACGACGATGTCGTCGACGACGGAGAAGTCGTAGTTTTTCGGGATGAAGTCCTCTCCGA
>JAYVNB010000161.1:0-5223 GCA_043759365.1 Bacteriovoracaceae bacterium
CTCCTTCCATTCGTCGTCCGTTACATCCGTATCATAGGCTTTCCGTGCCATCCCGGCACAGTTTCATACCTGCACACACTTTTCAAACGGCCTCTAAGACAATGAAGGAGCATCTTCGAATCAAGAAGTTCCTGGGAACGAGCTAGGAGAGCGTCAAGGCACAGGTCTTGGTCGCGCTCATCGCGTACCTACTCGTGCACATCCTAAAGTATTCGATGAAGAGCAGTATCTCGATGTCCGATGCCATGGCCGCGATCGGGACGCTCCTACTGCTCAAGGAGCCGCTGACGCGGCTCTTGGGGCGACTCCCCCGCGTAACCCGCTACTGCAGCGGCTCTCAGTTGGTGCTCAACCTATGAAATGAACCGGACAGCAGTGATATATTATCAATGAGTTGGGCAGATTCGAATGTCGTTTGGTCATCCCGATCACTACTTAAGAGTACCGAACTTCGGCCTGTGAGTTCGAACCAAGATTGGCCGGCGCCCAGGGATTGATTCCCGGACGCCGGCTTTTTTTATTCTGCTAATGGGGATGGCCGAGGATTCTCAAGCAGAGGCAGTCAGGGTCGCTTTCTTCGGCTGAAGAGTTCTTCGAGCTTCTCAAAGGACCCTCTCCAGCCTTGAGTCATGCCGGGCTTCGCGTCGTGGAAGCACTGGAGCTCGGCAGGCGTCGCTTCTCCGTCCACATGTCGAACATCACGTCGATCGGGGCGTCAAAGGCGCGGTTGATGTAGAATTTTTCGGGCACCGAAAGGTACTCGGCCAAGCGGTCCCAGGTCAAATCGCCCCCGGCCTTCTTAATGAACTTGCGGGTCTCGGCCGCCGCTTCAGCGGTCGCGAGAGCCATCGTCGTCTCCATGGTGGTTTTGCCTTTGGATTCTGAAAAACCGACGGTCACTTTGAATTGGGGCGGGCGATCGTCGGTGCCGCCGTGATCGTAGACGAGACGCGAGTGCTTCACGACTTCGTGATCGAGGGTCTTGTTCGGATAGTCGACGCCATCGGGCCCGTGCATGGTGAGGCTCCAAGCGTCGCCCGGACGGAGGTCTTTTTGGTGGGTGGTCAACGTGAACCCTCGGTGGCCCCACCACTGGGCGACCTTCTCGGGATCGGTCCAGGCGTCCCAAGTCATCGCCACGGGGGCATCGTAAACACGAGTAATGTAAATTTAATTCGGCCTATTTTTTGAGTTCACTTTTCTTGGTTCCCTTCCTTTTTTTCGTCATCGATTTCTGACTCATCATCAACTTCAAATAGGTGTCCAGACGATCGAAACTCTCTTCCCAGAGCTGACGGTACTCCTCGATCCAGTCGGCAACGGGCTTCAGGGCAACGGGCTGGATCTTACAGGGGCGCCACTGCGCGTCCTTACCTCGAGAGATGAGGCCCGCGGTCTCCAGGACCTTGAGGTGTTTCGAGATCGCGGGTGCCGATATGGCGAAGGGCTGAGCAAGCTCTTTGACCGTCGTCTCGCCCAAGGCGAGCTTCGCGAGGATTGCGCGACGGGTGGGATCGGCTAACGCCGAGAAGGTCTGAGTGAGTTTGTCCTGCATCGGATCATAGTTTACCATAAGGTTAATTAACCTAAAAGTTAATTAGTAAATGGTCGCAAGTACTGGCGTTGCCCCTTCGGCTGGAGGTTTATGACGGGTAAGTGCTCCATAAGGTGGGACTGGCCAGCTCCTAACCTGGGCTTTAGAGGCTATAAGCCTGTAGTACGGGGTACCTTGAGGATCTGGACGATCCTGAGATCGGTAATGACGGGGCATCGGTAATGACGGGGCATGTCTAGAATGTCTGGCGATTCTCCCGTTCGCGGAGTAAAGACGTTGCAGAGGCTGAGATCTTGAAATTCAACGCGCTGTCCCGCCCACGTTATTCGGGTTCGAAGGTCTATCCGAGTCTCGTCGTCGAGACGCTGGAACGGTTGCGTTTGGGCTTCGAATGGGAGCACGGCCAGAGTCGACGGGATTGGCTCGATCTCTTGGCTCTGACTTCTCGGCAGTACCAGGCATTTGTCTTGGGTGAGAAGTCCCTCTCAAGGAGTTCGCTCAATCGCTTGGCGGCAAAGATCGATGTTGACCCCGACGAAATCCTCGCCGGTGAGTTGGATTTCAGGGACCTGTGCCTTCACTTCAGTCAACGGGGTTCCGAACTACCGGATCGTTATCGAGTCGCTTCGTTCGGTCGCCGCCGAACTACCATCACCTCCCTGGATTTCGTTGAAGAGCACTTCGGCTGGAACGTCCGCCACCAGACTTTACGCCATTTCAAACTGGGAGAAGGTGCCCTCGCTCTACCCATGGCCCCGATCAGCAGCAGGTTCCCCACGGACCTTTGTGAGTATTTGGCTCGTGCGCATGGTCTCGGGCTCGCGGACTTTTTCCGGATGGGAGCGCATTCTCAAAAGGCCAACCTAGGCACGCTCATCGATGACGTTTTTTCGCGCTCCCGCGGACCTCGAGAACTCTACGAGACTTTCTTCGGCGATATGATGAAGTTCTTCGAGCAAAACTCGATTTACTCGATCCGGTCACTCGGTGACGAGCATTGCCAAGTCGAAATGGCTTCCCAGCCCGACGTTTCGGCGGCACTTGGGGTGACGCATCTCGGGAGCGAGGCCATCTGCCGCCTGAAGTCCGGAATCTTCATCAGCGCGATGGGCTATCTCGATTTACCCTACGCGCAGGTCGAGGAGACTCGTTGCGTGCATCTCGGCGACGATGTTTGCCGATTCGAGATCGATTTCTCGCTGGCGGCCCAAGCGTGGGAAGTGAAGATCACGCAGACTTCCGAGCCCGTTGGTCGGCTCAACTCGGGCGATCGGTATTTTCGGGGCACCAAGGCCATGCGCAAAGTGACCCCGTCGCGGTCATTCGTTCGAATTGACATTTAGAGGAGGAACCGCAGGGCGAAGGCCATACCCAGGCCATAGAAAAGATGATTGACCAGGCTAGTGCGGATGAGAGCCGCCTCCTTGGGTGCATTCGATCCAAGCCAGCCGAACCCCATTGAAGGAAAAAGAAAAAACCAGGCGAAAACCGTGGTTAATACTCCGTAAAGGATCGGGTCGATCCAGTCTTTGGGATCCAGTGGGCAAATGATGAGCAAGTACCCGTAGATCAATCCAAGCAAGGAGCCGATCCCGTAATGTGCGATCCAGCCCAAGGGGACTTCCCCGATCACTTCCGGGCAAGCCACTATGGTTTCCGGGTGGGAAAATCGCCCCTGCAAAAGGTGGAATACCCAGCGTCCAATCAGCCTGGGATTGGTCTTTCGGCTGATTCCGATAGGCTCAGCCGCAGCGGATCCCAGGTCCATAGCGACCGTTCCCAAGACTCCGGCCAGCGCAGTGCTGATCAAAATAGAGGCCAGATTCATATCGATCAGAATAGTCGGTTGGGCGAAGAAATCTAGGTCAGATTCACATGTGAATTGAGGCGGAGGCAGCTGGGTCAAACTCAAATAGCAAGGGCCGTCCTTTGCCCAAGTCGAAGGGGCTCGCTGCGTGCATCGGGGCAACGATGTTTACCGACTCCAGATCGATTTCTCGTGGGCAGTCCAAGCAGGGGAAGCGAAGATCAGGCAGCTCTCCGAAACCGTAGGTCGGCCGTTGACGCTCGGTCAATGATCAGTCGGGCGTCCCAAAGTTCCTGCCAAGGCCGTACTTTCGCGATCGCGACTTCGCTCAGGCAGGGCGCGTTCATGATCTGAGTTTCCTCGCCCAGGAGACTCATCACCTTGACCGGTTTAAGGACGACTCCGTTCAGGGCGAGCCCGGAGTGGCCGAGCGATCCGAAGACTTTGTCGGTCTTGAAGCGAAGGACGGCGCCTAGGATGAGGTCCGGAATCTTACACTCGAGGTGCTGGTAAACGTAAAGTACCTCGAAAAGGTCGCGGAGGAGCCTGCCTACTGCGCGATCCTTGCGGGCGTCGGGATGCGCAGTCCAAGAGCTTGACCAATCGAAGTTCACTCCTCGTCGGTCGCAATCGTCGATTAACGCTTGGACCGCTTTCTCGTGATCGGGGGTGCCCCCGGTTCGCGCGAGCGTGAGGGGAGGGAATGCCACGTTGTGGGTGCGGCATCGATGGAGATCGACTGAGCGATAGGCCATCAACGGCATAAGGTCACCGTCCGCTTCGACTCGGCAGACGAATTGATGGGTGGAAAAGAAGTCCGTCGTGTCCACAGGCAGGACTCCGTAGGGGTATTCGACTTTGTAGCCGGTCAGTTTCAGGGAAACCATCTTCTGGAAGAACTCTTGGGCGAGACGCTGCTCCCAGCAGTCGTAAGGATTATCCAGGATTACAATTTGGAGCTTTCCAGCGGCGGTCAACATTTAATCTCCTTGTTACGACAATTACCTGAGTATTTAGGTATGATGATATCAAGATCAGAATTAATTGGGAGGGCGAAAGTATGAAAGTGGAATACGCGGAGAGATTCATTAGAAATATCGGCATCATGGATGAGGCTGGTTTAGAGAGAATTCGAACGGCACGCGTTGCGATTGGTGGATTGGGATTGGGTGGGTCGATTTTTATCAACTTGGTTCGTTTAGGTTTTGAGCGTTTTCACATTGCGGATCCAGATATCTACGAACGAGCCAACGTGAATCGGCAGAGAGGGGCCAAGGAGAGTACGTGCGGCCGTCGCAAGGACGAGAGCCTTCTGAATGAGGCCCGTGACATCAACCCTGACATCGATGTCAAGGTCTTCAAGGAGGGAGTGAAGGCTGCCAACGTCAGTGAGTTCCTTCGGGGCGTGGATTGGGTCGTCGACGTCGTCGACCTTTTCGCAATGTCCGACAAACTCCTCCTGAACGCCGCAGCCTACTCGCGGAGGCTGCCCGTTGCTTCGTGCGCCTCGCTCGGATACAGCGGGACCCTAGTGTTCTTTGAACCCGGGGGTCCAAGCTTCGCGGAGCTCTCGGGGATTTCCGATCAGAACTCCTACGACGAAAATTTCAGGCGATTTCTGCGATTCATTGCGCCCGAAGTCCCGGCGTACATGCACAATCAACTGGTACGGGCGATCGATCGAACGACCCACATCCCATTCGTCGTCCCGGGAGTGGAGATCTCCGCGGCGATGGCCGCGAGTGAGATCTCCAAGCGGATACTCGGACTTGGGGAGAGGATCTCCGCTCCTATTGGCCTCTACTTCGATCCGCTCACCTTGAGGGCGGAGAGGTTCAAAGCATCTTATCTCGCGCGCGAG
>JAYVNB010000162.1:0-15317 GCA_043759365.1 Bacteriovoracaceae bacterium
ACCCGCGATCACTTCCCCCATTGGACTTGAAACCCAGCAAGGATCATCCTCATGGATCTCTGCGACCGGAGTGCGTTCGAAAACGTGGCAACCGCCCCCATGGACCGCCTCCGCCAAACCCACCAAATAGCGGACCGGATGAAACTGGGCCTGATCCTGGACCCGGTACGCTCCTCGGACTCGATCCCCATGGGGCAGAGGAACTCGACCCACTTTCTCTGGAAATGCGCCCACTCTCCTCAACGCCAGCGCTTCCCGTTCCAACTCCGATACCTGGGATTTGTTTTCGGCATAGAGGTAGCCCGGGACCCTCTTGAAGTGACAATCGATCCCGAGCTCGAGGGACCATCGATCGATCCGATCGATCGCAGTCCGGCTTGCCTCCCTGACTCGTCTTGCGGAATCGACTCCCAAAGTCGAAAGGAGGCGCTCGTAACGGGTATCCACGACTTCAGTCAAATGGGCCGTGGTGTGACCGGACTCCCCTCCCCCGATCCTGCCCTGCTCAAGAACCGCGACCGACCGGCCCGCACGTTTCAACGCGAGAGCGGCGGTCAAACCGGTGATTCCGCCTCCGACAATCACTGTGTCGACGTGAATCCTCCCCCGGAGCTTGCTAAACCGGGACTTCGGCATCGTCGAAAGCCAGAGCGAAAGAGTGTTCACTCACGCTCAAAATGCAAACGACATACCGCGGAGCACCGCCGAGGGCGGCCCCAGGGAATTCAGGAGGGATCCTGGTCGTCATCCTCGTCATCAACCGGCCGAAGCAGGATCCTCTTCGCTTGTTCATGGTCCTCCTCCTGAACCATCAACTGCACTCCGCCTACGGCATTGGAGACCAAGGGGTTCACTCCGACCAAGTTCTCGTTGGTGAGGTGGCAACGGATCCCTTCCGACTCGAATAGTCCTTTCAGGGGTTGAGCTTCGAAGGGATGGTTGAAAGTCGCTACGCAGACCCAATTCGCCATGTGGTAATCCTACACCATGGGCCACATCGATGCTCACTGCCACTTGGCCGACCCCCGGCTCCAGGATGATTTGGAAGCGATCATTCAACGCGCTCGCTCGCATGGAATCACAGGATTCCTCCAGGGCGGCGTGGGCCCTGAGGACTGGGAGCGCCAGAAAGCCCTGCAGAAACGCTACCCGGAATCGATTTTCCCCTGTTTTGGCCTACACCCCTGGTGGGTGGCCGAGAACGAGGACCCGGTCATCGATCAAGGGCTCGACCACCTCTCCCGCCAGCTCGGCCCAGGCATCGCCTTGGGAGAACTCGGACTCGACCACGCCCGCCGGGGCGGCGACGAGGATGCCCGGGGACGCCAGCTCCGGGCTTTTCGTGCCCAGCTCGAACTGGGACTTTCGTCCGATGCTGCCCGAGGCAGTCGACCCTTGGTGCTCCACATCGTGCGGGCCCATCCACAAGCATTGAATATTCTGAAGGAGTATCGGGGTCGAGGCTTGCGCGGGATCGTCCATTCGTTCAACGGAAGCTACGAAGTCGCCTCGGCCTATCTCGATCTGGGGCTCACCCTCTCGCTCGGTGGGTCCGCAGCCCGCAAGGAAGGCTTTGAAACCTTCAAACGCGCTGTGGTAAGAATTCCACCCGATGCCTTTGTTCTGGAAACCGACTCTCCCGACCAGCGCCCGGAAGGGTGGCCTGGTGAATTGAACGAGCCGTCCTCCCTGCTCAGGATCGCCCAGGCGGTGGGCGAGTTGCGGGGCGAGGATCCGGGCGCGATCTTGGATCGGAGCCGGATCATCCTTCAACGTATTTTTGAACTACCCGATGGAACTTGACCGATGGAGCTAGAAAACGTGCATTTGAACGAATCCGATCCGAGTCTGACTCCGACCCCGCTTCCGGCAGCCGCGCCACGCGAAGGCGCCGAGCTCGAAACCTACAAGCTCCACCGCCGTTTCGATCGCATGGGAAGACTCGTGGGCGATCAAGCGATGAAGCGACTGATGGGCGCCCACGTCATGATCGTCGGCCTGGGCGGCGTCGGATCGTGGGCCGCAGAAGCGATCGCCCGCTCGGGAGTCGGCCGTATCTCGGTCGTCGAGTTCGATCAGGTCTGCATCACCAACTCCAACCGGCAGCTCCATGCGCTGGCCGGCCTCGTCGGTGAACTCAAGGCCGACGTGATGGCCGAGCGCCTCCGCAAGGTCAACCCGCAAGCCCAAGTCATCGTCCACAATCGGTTCTACAACGCCGACAGCAACCCCGAGATCTTCGCCGATCGCCCTGATTACGTGATCGATGCGATCGACAACGTCACCACCAAATGCCACTTGCTGGCCTATTGCCGCGCCCAGGGGATTCCCGTGGTCACTTCGACCGGCTCAGGAGGGCGCATGGATCCGACCCGGATCCAGGTGGCTGATCTCGCGCGCACCGAGGTCGACCCGCTCGCACGCGCAGTTCGTAAAATCCTGCGCCAGCAGTACGCATTTCCAGAGAGTGCAGACTTCGGTATCCACGCGGTTTACTCGAACGAGGAGTGGCTTGAGCCGGAGGATCTCACCTATGACAAGGGTAAAGGGTTCCAGTGCGTCTGTCCGCAAGGCGACAATGGATTCAACACCTGCGACCAGAAGAACTTGATCATGGGGAACGCGGGATTCCTCACGGGTGCATTCGGCTTGGCGTGCGCTTCAGTGGCCGTACGAGGTCTGATCGGTCGGATGCCGAGCGCTTGAAGTCGGGATCAGTGCGAATGCTTGGCGAGAGGGCTGCGCGCGAGGTATTCGTCGTAACTTCCTTCGTAGATCCGCATCTCGCCGTGATCGACTTCGAACACCCGGGTGGAGACCTGACGGAGGAAATGGCGATCGTGGCTGACGAGCACGACAGTGCCGTCGAAGTTCCGGATCGCGTTGAGCAGGATTTCGCGCGACTTGATGTCCAGATGGTTGGTCGGCTCGTCGAGGATCAGGAAATTGACCGGATTCACGAGCAGCGTGGCCAGGACCACCCGGCTCTTCTCGCCTCCGGAGAGGACGGCGATCTTCTTGTACACGTCGTCACCGCTGAATAGGAACGCGCCCAGCAGGTTGCGGACGTAGCCGATGGTCGCATCGGGGACCCGATCGTGGATTTCGTCAAAGATCGTCTTCTCGGAATTCAAGACTTCGAGCGAATGCTGACTGAAGTAGCCCGCGCGCACCGACGCCCCCACGGTGCAACCGCCTTTCGTCGGGTCGGTTTGGCCAGCCATGATCTTGAGCAGGGTTGACTTACCCGCCCCGTTCACTCCCACCACCGCAACCTTGTCGAGACGGCGGACGACTCCGTGAACTCCGCTGAAAACCGGCTTCACTTTGCCGTTCTCCAGGGGGTATTCCTTCATCAGGCCATCGAACTTGACCACATCGTTGCCGCTCCGGGGCGGAACCGGGAAATCAAACGCCATGACCTTCTCTTCGGCTGGAATCTCGATACGGTCGATCTTGTCCAGCTTCTTGACTCGGGACTGGACTTGGGCCGCATGGGAAGCACGCGCCTTGAAGCGGGCGATGAACTCTTCCTCCTTCGCCAGCATATCCTCCTGCTTCTGATGCGAGGCCAGGAGCTGTCCTTTGCGGATCTCGCGCTCCCGAACATAGAACTCGTAATCTCCCGTGTAGGGGGTAATGGCTTTGTTGGCCACTTCCACGATTCGAGTCACGATGCGGTTCATGAATTCCCGGTCGTGGCTCGTCATAACGAGCGCGCCCTTGAACTTCGTCGTGATCCATTCCTCGAGCCACATGATGCTCTCGATATCCAAATGGTTGGTGGGCTCATCCATCAAGAGAACGTCCGGGACCAGAGCGAGGATTCGCGCCAGCGCGATCCTCATCTTCCAGCCCCCCGAAAAACTCTCCACCGGGCGATCATAATCGCTTGGCCCGATCCCGAGGCCGGTGAGGATCTCCTTGGCGCGCGAATCCAGATCGTAACCGCCTCGAGCTTCGAACTGGGATTGGGCTTCGCCGTAGCGCTCGAGCAGCGCCATCATTGCGTCGTCGGAAAGCGGATTGATCGCCGAGTCCTCGAGCTGCCCTTCCATTTTCTTGAGCTCCGCCGCGAGGTCCGAGACCTTGCCGGCGCCGGCCTTGACTTCCTCAAGTGCCGAGCGGCCCTTCATGTCGCCCACGTCTTGGGAGAAGTAACCGATCACCGTACGGTCGGCGATGTTGACGTTGCCGGAGTCGATGCCCTCCTCGCCCGTGATAATGCGGAAAATCGTCGTCTTTCCGGCACCGTTCGGGCCAACCAAGCCCACTTTGTCGCCGTGTCGGACCTGGAAGTTGCCTTCTCTGAAAAGCACACGGGAGCCATACTGCTTGGAAATACCAGTCAAGTGAATCATGGGTGCCCGGGAGCTTAGCCGAAATGTCGCAGTCGGTAAAGGTTCACGCAGACCGCCGCTGGTCGATCGCTGCAATGGGTGTCGACAAATACATGCATCGCCTCAGGGAACTCCTCCTGGACCAGCTGCATGCGAGTCCCTTCCGCCATGGATTTCTCTTCCCGGCCGGTCAGATAAACGATTCCCGCCCCAGCTTCGCGAAGCCTGCGAACGAAGGCAGCGGAGCCCGGGTAAGGACGATCATGGATCAAATAATCATTGCTGAAAAAATAACGAGCCCAATGCTTCCGGGCTGCCTGCCAGGTATCCAAAAGAGAATACCCCAAGTGATGCCGTTCCATTCTGCCGAGCCGCTCTCGAAGCGAGGGCCAGCGCCCGGCTTCGGAGGATTGCAGCCATTCGCGCAGAATGATCTCGGTCCGGGGCTGCACTTCAAAAAGCGTGGAGTCCAGATCGAACAGGACCCAAGGTTCGCGTCCATTCGACTCCACCACCCGGCGGTGAACCTCGTTGCGGAGCTCTAGGTCGGTCGCCTGGACGAATTGACTCGCCTCAATCCATTCCCGTCGCGCTTTTCTGAAAAAGTCCGGATGTTTTTCCATGGAGGATCCCTTCTTCCGGAAAATACATCCCCCGCCCCTTGGAATCGAAAAAAATTTGTGCGCTAATTTCTGGAATGGATCATCGCGACGTTTACCTGAATTTCGTACATGGGCAATGGAAGCAAGGCAGCACGGGGCTCTGGGACGACAATCGGAACCCTTCCCGACCCTCGGAACTGCTGGGCAAAGCCACTCGCTCCAATGCCAGTGACTTAGAAAAGGCATTGGACTCCGCTACTCAGGCGAGTCGCGAATGGAGCAGAAAGTCCCGCCCGCTGCGCGCGGCTCCCCTGTTCAAGGCAGCCCTGATCCTGAAAGCGAAGCTCGAAAACCATTCCAAGGCGATCCATCGAGAGCACGGCATGAGCCTGCTTTCGGCCCGCGACGAGATCATGCGGGCCTATCAGAGCCTGGAAGCGATCGCCAGCCTAGGTCGGGGACCCGTCGGAGCCATGCTGCCCGGCGAAACCGAAAGTTCACTCATCTATACCCATCGCGCCCCTCTCGGAGTGGTGGCCGTCATCGGTTCGTGCGCATCTCCCTTGGCCACCCCAGCCCGCGAAATCGGATCGGCGTTGCTCGAAGGCAACGCAGTGGTCTTCAAACCCTCGAGCCTCGTTCCCGGAATCGCAGCCATCCTGATCAGGACCTTCGAAGAATCCGGTGTTCCCGCCGGAACCCTGAATCTCCTCTACGCGAGCGGAGCCTCCCTCGGGCCAGCGCTGGTCCAAGACCGAAGGATCCATTCGATCTCCTTCTGCGGATCCAACGAAACCGGCCTCCAAATCGCAGCTTCCGCCGCCAAACGCAATCTCCCGCTGAAACTCGAGTCGGTATGCCGCGAAGGATTGATCGTCACTGCCGATGCCAACCTCGACCAAGCGGCCCACGCTGCCGCAAAACTTCTGCAGGGATCAGCTTCGATCGTATTCGTCGAGGGATCGGTCCATGCGAGCTTTCGTGAAAAAATCCTAGAGCGTGTGCGCTCCTTCAAGACTGGCGAGCCTACGAGTCCAGACGCCGGAACGATCTCTCCCTTGTGCAGCGAACGACACCTCGCAAAAACCGCCGAGTTCGTCCAAATCTGTCAGGCCGAAGGTGCAACTATGCTTTGCGGCGGCGAGCGGATCGGCTTGGCACCTCCCGATTCGGGATACTATTTTGCGCCCACCTTGCTCGACGGCATCCGTTCCGAAATGCGCCTCTCGCGCGAAGAGTTTGTGGGCCCTGTCATGGGCCTCCAACCCTCGGGCAGTTGGGATGAAATGGTAGGTCTGCTGGAAAAAGGGGAACGCTTCCATAAACTGACGGTTTTCACGGGTGACTCCAGCAAGGCATTGAAGGCCGCAGATCGCCTTCCTGCTCGGAATCTCGCCATCAACCCCGTCCTGACTTCTCCGGATCCATTCGAGTCGAGTCTCGACACCTCCTTCTTCTCGTCTCCCCGGAGAATTTCCGTCGAGCTAGGTTGAGAAATTGAAAACACCGCGCCCTGGTCACCTTGGGCCGTCCACCTCGAACTTCAGCCCCGAAACCACCCTCCGAAGACCCCCATGAGATCTAGACCTGGCGTCGAGGGGAGCGGATTAGAGCGGAAGAATCGTGTTTCTTTCGCCCAAGAGAACCACGCGCGGACGGAAAGTCCGGCCCTCCACTTCAGTCATTTGACAATAAGTGACGATGATCACTCGATCACCGGGAGATGCGAGGTGCGCGGCGGCCCCGTTGATACAAATCATTCCCGATCCAGCGGGAGCCTCCAAGGCATAGGTCACGAGTCGTGCGCCATTGGTGATGTTGTAGATGTGCACTTGCTCGAAAGGAAGGATGCCGGACTCCTTCAGCAGATTGGAATCAATCGCCACACTTCCCTGATAGTTCAGGTCCGCTTGGGTGACCGTCGCTTGGTGCAGTTTCGCTTTCATGAAGGTGAGAATCACACACGCGTCATACCACTGGAGGATCGCTAGGGCAAATGCCGTCCCTGGACCCTGGAATGGGAGGAGGCGGCTCCCGTTTCCAGGAGCCGCCCCCTCCAGTATCCCCTAGGATCCTAGGCTCTTTCAAGCCCCGGCTCGCTTAGAGGAATTTCGCGCCAGGCTTCACTTGGCCAGGCTTGGTCATGCCGGGCTTCTGCTGAACTGGTTTAGTCTGACCAGGCTTCACTTGACCGGGCTTCATCTGACCAGGCTTCTGCTCGATCGGCTTCACTTGGCCGGGCTTCTGCTCAGGCTTGGTTTGCACTGGCTTGGTCTCGACTGGCTTCGCTTGACCGGGCTTCTGCGCAGGCTTGGTTTGCACTGGCTTGGTCTCGACTGGCTTCACTTGACCAGGCTTCTGCTCGATCGGCTTCACTTGACCAGGCTTCTGCTCAGGCTTCATCTGCACTGGCTTGGTCTCGACTGGCTTCGCTTGACCGGGCTTCTGCTGAACAGGAGTGACCACTGGCTTGGACTGAACTGGAGTCGTCTGTCCCGGCTTCTGTTCCGGATTACCTTTATCGAACGTCATGGTGTCGTCGGCAATGGCCGCGACAGTGTTCGCGAGGGCGAAGGCTAATGCACCGGCAATCATCGAGTAGGATGTAAATTTCATCTGAGGTTTCTCCCTGGAGAAGAGTTAGGTTCGACGTTCGGAAGCTTGTGCAACTCAAGTGCCAGGCAGCCGATGGATGACTGCATCCGCGCGAAACAAGCGACCAGGCCTCTAAAGACCGCGATCGCCGATGACGCTCGGGAGGCAGCACTCTTCCCGCTCAGTTCCCAGCGCTGCGTGTCCAGATCGTAGATCTTCTGGAGCATCGTGCAAATCCCCTTTTTTCCAAGGTGATTCTGCCCGAAACACGCACTCCATAGCCCTGGGTGAGGGTTACTGAAAGGTTTCTGGAGGTGCTGTGAGCGAACCACTCCACGCGCGTGCGCACCCACTTCGGTACGCAGCGATTTTTCAACTGAGACTGGAAATTCCATCGAGTGGAATTTTCAGGGAATGTCTTCGCTCTCGAGAAGGCTTTTCAATTTCTAGAACGCATCTTCCCACGCTTGTGAGACGCGCATCGCCGTCAGAATGAGACCGACATGGGAGTAAGTCTGGGGGAAATTACCCCAGAGTTCGCCCGTTTCACTATCCATGTCCTCGGACAAAAGCCCCACATGGTTGGCGTGGCGAATCAGACCGGAGAACAACTCACGCGCTTCTGCTTTTCGTCCCGCACCCCAAAGGGCATCCGCCATCCAGAACGCGCAGATATTGAAATTGGTTTTCGGCACGCCGAAGTCATCCGCGCTCCGATATCGGTACACCCCTTTGCCGACACGTAACATCTTGTCGTAAGCATCGATCGTCTTCTGAAAGCGATCGTCCCGATAGGAAATGAAATTCACTGCGGGCAGGAGGAGGTTCGCGGCATCAGGCGTACTTCCCCCGTAGCTTTGCGTGTAGAAGCCCACGATGTCGTTCCAGCCATGCCGGTCGATGTCACCGCGCATGCGTTCGCGGATCGGCGACCACTCCGAAACCAGATCGTGACGGCCGATGTGTCCAGCGATGCGGATCCCACGATCGACCGCAGCCCATCCCATCAGCTTCGAGAACACCGAATGCTTCTTTTCGCCTCGGAACTCCCAAATTCCAGCATCCGGAAGCTCGAAACTGTGGATCGCCTGCTCCACCAGTTGTTGCACGTTGCGCAAAGCGGAAGCTTGATCCGTGCGATCCATCCGGCGATCGAAGAAGGTCGGAGTGATCGCCATCACCATCTCTCCGTAGACGTCGTGCTGCTCCATCTTGTAGGCGGCATTGCCTACCCGCACCGGCTTGTACCCCTTGAATCCCTTCAACCAAGGAAGCTCCATCTCGTGGAGCTCCTTCTCACCGCCGATTCCATAGACAGGTTGCAGAACTCGGGACGGCTCCGAGGCGCAGATGTTCTGGAGATACTGGATGAACGCTTCCATCTCCTCGAATTGGCCCAGTCGATTCAGGGCGGTCACCACGAAGTAAGCATCGCGAAGCCAGCAGTAACGGTAATCCCAGCATCGCTGATCTTCGGGCCCCTCGGGAATCGAGGTGGTAGTCGCAGCAATGATGGCACCCGTGTCCTCATAGATATGAAGCTTCAGCACCAGCGCGGAGCGCAAGACCTCGTTTTGGAATTCAAACGGGATGTTGCAGTGCTTTGCCCAGTTGCGCCAATAGGAGATCGTACGATCCAGTTGCTCCTCGATCGCGAACTTGAGCGGACCCTCGAATGGCACACCGTAGGACAATGCGAAGTGCTTGGATTCCTTGAGCTCGAATGGGGTCTCATCCAGGATATAGGAGACCGACGCGTCGGTTTTCAGAAAAACGGAAGCGTCCTTTCCCTGATATTGGATCCCGTTGGAGATGGGGACGATCCTCGGTTCGTCACGGCCATACTCGAATCTCGGACGACAACGCACGACGACCCGAGGATTCCCTTTCAATGGCCTGACGACCCGGATGAGCTGGGTCGGGCGGTAATATCCATAATTCCGCTCGAAACGCGGCATAAAATCGACAATCTCGTACTGATCCCCCACCGAGTTGGTGAACGTCGTCACGAGGACGTTCGTATTGCGCATGTAATGTTGGCGCGTTTCCCAATGCTCCCCCGGGGCGGGCTCGATATTCCAAAAGCCCGCGTCTTCGGTATCCAGAAGCGATGCAAAAATCGAAGGGGAGTCGAAGCGCGGCATGCAGCACCATGCCACTGAGCCACTTTTGCTCACCAATGCGGAAACCTGGCAGTTACCGATCAGACCATAGTCCAGTTGCGACATTTCAACCCCTTCGTCAAGTTAACCCTGACCAAGCAAACAAGAAGCCAACACACTCGCTCGTTGCGACGGAGTGCTCGAAACTCGCGGAAGAAGCAGGCATACCGGTTGCAAATCGGCTGCTCGGCAATGAAAAAACTCTACACCGTCATCATGGCCTCCATTTGCTTCGCCGCTCTAGCCGCCTCCAGCATCCAAGCGGAAGTCGAATACCGAAAGCAACTCGCTGAACTGGAAATTCGCGCCGCGTCGGTCGCGACGGGCGTCGAAGAAGGGGTCACCGGCTTTCTGAACGAAGGGCAAGTCGACCGACTTCAAGGTCTTTTGAGACGGATGACGGAGCGGCAGCCGATCCAAGCCATGATCCTCTGCGTTCCGGAAGCGGGCGGCATCAAAGCCCTCGCTTGGCCGGTACAGGCTGAGTGGCAGGCGCTCTGCTCCAAAACCTCGAGGACCGAGTCGAGTTGGACGACGCAGCTCGCGCAGAAAAAAACTTCGATGAACCTTCAGGTGAACTCCAGCGCGATCATCCGCGCTAACGGGGCACAGTCTACACTCCTCATCGTCCAAGATCTTTCCGGAGCAAAACGCGCTTGGAGGGAAGCATTTTCCAGAACTTTTTTCATCGTGCTCTTTTCAGTCGCCGCTATCGCGTTCCTCGTCGCTTCGCAGATCCGAATCTGGTTGAAGGGATACGCCCTCTATCTCTATCGCGCCCTTCGAGCCATGGCTTCCGGGCGAAGGGGCATCCCACGCCCCGACAGTTTCCTCAACATCCCCCGCGACATCGATCGGATGACGGCCAAGATCCTCACCCTTCCGGTTCGTCACCGCGCCAAAGCCGCGCAGGCCTCGACAGTCCCCACCGAACCTCCGCTTCTCACCGCCCTCAAGCAGACACTCAGGGGTCGGGAGGTGGTGGTCGTCGCCAATCGCGAGCCCTACATCCATCGCAGACGCGAGGGCGTCATCGAAGTTCAGCGTCCCGCCAGCGGTCTGGTGACCGCTTTAGAGCCGATTTTGCGAAACTGCGGTGGCCTCTGGATCGGACATGGAAGCGGCAATGCGGATCGTGAAACTGTCAACGAGCAGAATGAGGTCAGGGTCCCCCCCGCGAAACCGAGCTACACTCTTAAACGCGTGTGGCTCACCGAAGAAGAGGAGCAGGGCTACTACTACGGATTTTCGAACGAAGGGCTCTGGCCACTCTGCCATTTGGCCCACAATCGTCCCACGTTTCGTCTTTCCGACTGGCAGAACTACGTGAAGGTCAACCAAAGGTTCGCCCAGGAAATCCCCGAGCGTTCCCTCAAATCCCAGTCACTGATCTTGGCCCAAGACTACCACTTCGCGCTCCTCCCCCGCCTGATCAAGGAACGCTCTGCGGACGCCAAAGTCAGCCTTTTCTGGCATATTCCCTGGCCTAATCCGGAAGCGTTCGGAATCTGCCCGTGGAACAAGGAGCTCTTGCACGGAATGCTGGGTTCGGACGTGATCGGTTTCCACACCCAGTATCATTGCAATAATTTCCTGGAGACTTGCGATCGCTATCTGGAGGCCCGTATCGACTGGGAGAGATTCTCCGTCACCCGGGGCAGGCACGAAACACTCGTCCGACCCTTCCCTATCGGGATCGATACGGCCCCCGTCCGACGGATCGACGACTTGGAGCGTGTAGTCCTCAAAAAACGATTTGGGATTCACGCCGAGTTCGTGGCCGTGGGCGTCGACCGAATCGATTACACCAAAGGACTGCTGGAGAGGGTGGAATCCGTCGGCCGGTTCCTTGAGAAGAATCCCGAATACATCGGCCGATTCACTTTGGCACAGATGGGTTCCTCCAGCCGAGCCACTATTCCAGCCTACCGTCACCTCAACGAAGAACTCGAGAGCGCGGTCGCCCGCATCAACGAGCGCTTCAAAGGGATCAGCTCCGATCCCGCCTATCGCCCGATCGTCCTCATTCCCCACCACTCGTGGGACGAGATCCAGTACTTCTACCAGATTGGCGATGTGTGCCTGGTCACTTCGCTCCACGATGGGATGAACCTCGTTGCGAAGGAATATGTCTGGTGCCAGTCACCGGAACGAGGATCCCTGGTGCTCAGTAAATTCACCGGGGCGAGCCGGGAGCTCAATGAGGCGTTTTTGGTCAACCCCTACTCGATCGAAGAAATGAGCGACGCCATTGCGGCGGCAATCCGCATGAGCCCTTCCGAAAAAGCGGTCCGCATGAACTCGATGCGGAACAAGGTCGAGAAGCACAATGCGTTTCATTGGGCAGCCGATCTGGTGAAAGCATTGGCTCAACAGGTCCCCACTCCCAGCCAGGCCCCAGGAGTATTCGCCAGCGGACTCCGCATCGGAGCCAGGGGAGCGAAGGAAGTCAAAACGTCCCATGCATGGCCGTTCCGCCGCGGTTGAATCCTTGCTAGAATCGCGAAGATCGCCATGACCCTTCGCAAACTCCATCAAGAAATCATCGTTTGCAGCAAGTGCCCCCGCTTGAGGGATCATTGTCGAGAAGTCGCGCGGATCAAGCGCAAGGCTTATCAAGGGGAAATCTACTGGGGTCGGCCTCTCCCTGGATTCGGAGATCCCCGCGCCAAGCTCCTCGTGGTGGGGCTCGCACCCGCTGCGCACGGAGCGAATCGGACGGGGCGAGTGTTCACCGGCGATCGCTCGGGGGACTGGCTTTTTCGCGCTCTCCACAAGTCCGGCTTCGCGAGTCAAGCCGAGTCGATTTCCCGAGACGACGGCCTCGCGCTGACTGGGGCTTTCGTCACTTGCGTCGGTCGCTGCGCACCCCCCGATAACAAGCCGCTGCCCGAGGAGCTGCAAGCCTGTTCTTCATTCCTGGTGCGTGAACTGAAACTGCTCAAGGATGTGAAGGTCATCCTGGCTCTCGGTCAAATCGCACTTCACGGAATTTGGCGTCACTTGGAAAAAACCAGATCTCGTCCGAAGTTCGGCCATGGGGAGTCCGTGGCCCTCTCTGACGGCAGACACCTGCTGATGTCCTATCACCCCTCTCAGCAGAACACCTTCACTGGGCGGCTCACCGAACCTATGTTGGACTCCGTACTCCAGGAGGCCCATGCTAGATGCAATGCGACATAGCTTCCCGGAAGCGCCCTTCTCCGGCTTGCCCGGTTTAAAAAAAACTTCCTGACTCCGAGCCCTGTCTGTTACTTCCCCCAGGCACGATGAAATCCTCCACCTTGACGTCCTGCCCCACTGCCTCGACCGAGCCGCGCATCCTGATCATCGAGGATGACGTGGGAATCCGGGAGGCGATGAAAAGCCTTTTCGAAATGGTCGATATCCAGGCCACCTTCGCTGGTTCAGGCGAAGAAGCTCTGGCGGCTCTCAAGGGTCGGACGACGCCTCCCTCCTTGATCGTCGTCGATGGACGGCTTCCCGACACTCACGGTCTCTATTTGGCGCAGCAGATGCGCCCTCTCGTTCTCCCAGGGACGGCGATGTATTTGTTTTCGGCCGATCCACGTCAGTCTTTTGGCAGCGAAGAGCAACTCGTCCAAGCGGGAATCACCGGATTCATCGAGAAACCGTTTGATGCGGATGACTTCATCAACATCGCCCAGCAACACTCGAACCCCAGTTTCCCGTGATGGGGACGCCTTGATCTCAAAGGCTCGCTTTGCGTCGGGATCCCTGTCATTCCGCACCCAGGGCGTCTTCAGCCGCCCGACTCGGCTTGCTGCGCCGGGGCTTTTTTCAACTAATCTTGTGCAAATTGCACTTTTTCATTGAAGCACCCCCGCCATGACAGTGTAAATTTTCATTCCAGTGGAGCTCAACGGAGGAGCGATGCGGAATATCAGAACCATGGCGCAGGCAATCATCGCCTGCACATTGATTTCAGGAACGAGCGTTTGGGCCATGGAAAGCCCACTCACGCTTGCCGTCAAATACGTGACGTATGTCGGCGAGAATGGCTCCCCGGTCATCACCCAAGGCGACGCCCAACACGTGATCGACGAAGTGAACCAGGTGTATTCTTCCTGCTCGGTCCATTTTCGCCTCGAAGAGTTCGTGACCGCTCACCCCGAAGAATCGGGCTTGGGCTATCACCCCTCGACGATGAAGGAGCTCGACCCCATCCGCCGTCAATACGACGATGCGAACCGCTTAGTCATCATCAACACCGGTAAATGGAACAAGACCGGAGGATTGGGTGCCGACGGCGCCAATGCCTGGACCATGATGCCGGGAGATCGGCCTTCCGGAACGGTGATCGAGTCTCCCTATGCTTCCAACGCGAACCTCGTCGCCCATGAGCTCGGCCACTATTTAAATCTCGACCACTCCAAGGATCGCGCGAACTTGATGAACCCCGTGATCTATCGGGCTTCGACGGGACTTTCAAACGTCCAGTGCGACCGCATCCGGGTAGCGGCGCAAGGACCCCGCAAGCTCGCCATCCGCTCCCGGGTTCCGACCGCACTCCCGGGGTTGAGCGAGTTTCCCGGATCCGTAACCGGCACTCAGGTCATTTCACGTTCGCTCGCCGCTTCAGCGAAAGAGTGAGTTCGAATCGGGCGACCGGCTCATCTCCCGAGATCTTCGGTACCGTCGCCACCACGTGCACCGTCATGTTCTCGCGTTCACCAGAAACCAAGGCACGCTGAACGAGCTCGGCGACACCCTTGCCCTCGGTCGAGGTGAAATGCACGTGGCCTTCCGGCCTCTTCAGGAACTCCGCCTTGAAATCCTTAAAAACCAGGGAAACCCGATTCCCCTGGGCCTTGATCAACCGCATGGCGAGCAAGCCGCCCGCACAATCCGCCCCGACCGCGAGCACGCCGAAGTACATCGAGCCGAGATGGTTGCGGGTGCGCCAATTGAGTGGAACCTTCACCACGCAACGCTCATCATCGAGTTCAACCACCGAAGGTGAGCAGAAACCCAGGACCGGAATCTTCATCCAACCAAAGGCGCGAAGCAGCAGGGTCTCCTTGAACGTGCGTGAAATCATGATCCTAGGATAGGCCGGAACCGGTCCCGCCGGCAACTAAGGCGGAAAACCCACCGAAAGCTTCACTGCACGATACTCCGGATGAACCTGCCCTTGCCGGTCACGGATGATCAACGGGGACTCGTTCCAAGTCGCGCTCCACATCGACTCCGGCAGGTGATCTCGTCGCATCATCAGGAAAACGAAGAGGAGGGGTGGCTCCCCTTCCTTGAAGACCACATCCCGGGCTCGTACCATCACTGCCCCGGCTGCCCGGATGCCTTCCTCGACCCGGTCCCTCTGGGCGACCGGGAACACACCCGCGAACACTCCGCCCCACTCCAAGTGCTGCACGGCCCGGGCGCAATAGTCCGCGACCGTCCCCCTCACTTCGAAGCGGCAGGCGATTTTTTGAGGATGATCGCCGAGAATTCCACTGCCCAAAGGAAAGTACGGAGGACTGCCCAAGATGAGATCGAACTTCTCCCCCTCCCCCAAGACCTTAGGATCGCGAAAATCCCCTTCCCGGATGTCGTAGCGCGCCTCGATGCCATTGTAGCGGGCCGACTTCCGCGCC
>JAYVNB010000163.1:0-5174 GCA_043759365.1 Bacteriovoracaceae bacterium
GGCTGGGGGTTGTAAAGCCCTGGCCACCGATCGAGCACGAATCGGCTGATCGAGTTCAAACGGATCGCATCGGTCCCGTTCAGTTCATGGGTGATCAGATTGTAGCCCGACCAAAGGAGCTGCCCCCCGAGGAGGAACGCGAGCAATCCGGTTCCAAAACGTGGGGGTAGCCTGCAGGCATTGACGGTAGTCCAGATCGCCAGCGGGACTCCGATCCAAAGGGCGTAACGGCTGAAGACGACTTGACCCGTGTTCAGCCCAGCTACGGACAAAACTCCGGTGGCCATGAGAGCGGAGCCCAGGAGTAGCCAGTCCTCCCGGTAAAGGGTTCTCAGAGGGCCTCGGAGACGGGCAGCAGCGACCACCAGCAGGGTCACGAAAACTGCTGGCATCCCGATGAACACCCCTTGATTCAGATCGAAGAAAACGGAGTGCCATCGTCCCAGGCTCGGCGCAGTGGGGTCGAGGTAGCCATAGGTCGGAAACAGCGAAGGCACCCCGAACCGATATTGGAAAAAGGCAAACGGGACCAGGCATAGAGAACCCGCCAGGATGTATTTCAAGAGGGACACGAGCTTGTCGCGGAATGCGGATTTCCACCATTCTGGGAACTCCGCGAGGAACGCCGCCGGCATCAGGAACGCTGATGCGGCGTTCTGGGTTGCGCTGATCGCGGAGAACAAGACGCTCAGATAACTGCGACGCTCGAGCAGCGCTACTCCGGCGAGAAACGTGAATGAAGCCGCGAAGACTTCAGGATGTGGCCAGCTGAAATAGTAAAGGGTTCCCACGCCGAGGTAGAGGGGGACCAAAGCCAATCGCAGTCGGCGGGGAAGCGAGCAGAACATCGTCAAGTAGAGGATGACGAAGTCGATGAGCAAGGCATTGGTGATATTGAATGCCGACAAACGGTTTCCCGAAAAAACTTTCAGGAGTTTGTCTGCCGGAACGGCCAGCAGAGGGTAAAGCCAGAAATGTATGGCGCCGTATTGGCCGTCGAGTCGTCGGGCCCAATTGGGGAAAAGTCGGAGCTCACCCTTTTTTTGGACTTCCCGGAACTCGGCGAGGTAATTGGGGTCGTAATAGGCTGTGGGCCGATTCTGGGTGTACTCCCGTAATTCTTCCGTATCGTGAACCCGGATGCCGGCTCCCCAGTGGTTGGAAAGGGCGAAAAGAGTACTTTGGTACTCATGGCCGTCTCCACGAACCCGAGGTTCGATCAAAACCCCCATGAAAAGGGTCGCGAGGCAGAGGAGAAATACTCCAGGCGAAAGGTTTCTGGGAAGGCGAATCATCGGGTTGCGACCTGATCGTTGCTGACCTCGGACCGAGGGCGAGCGGGTTCGGTCAGTGACTCGCGCATCCATCCGTAGGTTTGCGACAGGCCTTCTTCCAGGGAAATCCGATGGTGCCATCCTAACTGCCGAAGTTTGCCCACTTCCAGGACCTTTCGAGGAGTTCCATCCGGTTTGGTTCGGTCGTACTCGATGTTTCCGGGGTATTCGGTCGCTCGTTTCACGGCTTCGGCGAGGTCGGCGATGGAGAGGTCGGTTCCAGTGCCGATGTTGATGGGAGTGGCGTCCTCGTATCGATCCATCACGACGAGAAGCGCGTCGGCCAAGTCGTCAACGTGCATGCACTCCCGATAGGCTTGCCCTGAGCCCCAGACCCGAACCGAGGAGTGCTGACGGTTTTTTGCGATGTGGAACCTCCGGAGAAGTCCAGGAACGACATGGGAGGTTTCCAAGTCGAAATTGTCGCCCGGGCCATAGAGATTGCATGGCATCGCAGAAATGAAACGCCGGCCGTGTTGACGCTGGATCATTTCGCAGAGCTTGACCCCCGCGATCTTGGCGATGGCATAGCCTTCATTGGTCGCCTCGAGGGGCCCGGTCAGCAGGGATTGTTCACGGACGGGTTGCTCCGCGAATTTCGGATAAATGCAGTTACTGCCGAGAAAAAGGAACTTTTCCACTCCGCAGTCCAGGGCGGCGTGAATGCAGTTCGTTGTCATCGTCAAATTTTCGTAAAGGAAATCCGCCTGGGCACCCTGGTTCGCCAGAATGCCGCCAACACGTGCGGCCGCGAAGAAGACGAACTCGGGTCGGTGAGTGCGATAAAACGAATTCACCGCTGTTTGGTCGAGCAGATCCAGTTCCTGGCGCGACTTGAGGATCAAGTTGCGGTAACCCCCGGCCTTCAGTCGCCGGACCAGCGCGGAACCGACAAGCCCACGATGGCCCGCGACCAGGATCCTGCTGTCTTTCGAGAAAGGGTGTCTCAATGCCGAACTACCTTCCGAATGTTTCGGGTTGATGAATCGTCCGCAACAGGCGCCAGCCTAGTCTCCCGACATGGAATCGTGCAAACCTAAACCATTGCTCAGGCCCACCTCGTTTCAACGTTTTGATGGAATGGTAGATTCCGGGTTCCTGGACGGATCCAAAGTACTCATGCCAACGAATGGACCGCTGTGCCGCGTCGGGAAGTCGCTTTACATTCAAACCCAAGTAGTTCGCCCAGGTTCCGAGCCGGAGTTCGCTGAAAACTCCGGGATGGGGGTGGTGGGGCAGTGCTTCCACGATTCGCGAGGCCGCCCGATGGGAAATCAGCGTGCAGGTGCCGGGCATGATCCCTGCGGCAAACGGGCTTAGTTGGGCTCCCAAGGGCTCGAGCTCGCCCGGCGAAAACCACTCCCAGTCGGTGCGGTCGGAGCGTTTGAAGTAGTCGACGCAGCCGATATCCGCTTCCCAGACCGAAGAGTAAAACTTCCGGATCGAAGTGGTCACGAGAGTGTCGTACTCGAGGAGAAGGTAGCGCTCGGAGTCGAACGTTCGGTTTTGAAACCACCGGTAAAAGACGGTGTCGGTGGACCTCCATTTGTTAGGAGAGGTCCCGATCCCGTTCAAGTCGTCGAACTCGGAGACGTCGATGGCTCCGGGTAGGCTTTGGAAGGGTCGATCGGAAAGCGGCAGGACCGTGCAATCCGGATTGGACTCCCGAAGCGCGGCGAGATTCGAAAGGGTGAGGGGATCCACGCGGTGGTAGAGGAAAAGGATGCAGAGATCTGAAGGGGTGGGTAAAACGCTCAGTGGCACCTGTCTCCTGGGTTAACTTAGCTCAGCGGGCGGCGCCAATCTAAATTTGTCTCCCCGGGAGGCCTTCTGCAGGAGCCACTTGGAAATCTTGGGATTCCGTGTCAGATTCGGCCGCTCATGGCCAAACCCAAACCGATCCCGGCTGCCAAAGCTTTGCTCCGACTGGTTCAGGGCAATCGACGTTTCGTCAAGAACCGGAGTACCGGCCTTTTGAGCGTTCATAGGGACGTTCGTAAGCTTCTTCTGAAATCCCGTGGCCCGTTCGCCATCATCCTCTCGTGTTCGGATTCCAGGGCGCCTTCGGAAATCCTATTCGATCAAGGCCTCGGTGATTTGTTCGTGATTCGGGTCGCCGGCAACGTGGTCGCTCCCTCGCTGATCGGAAGCGTTGAATTCGCGGCCGCAACGACGCAGGCCCGTCTGGTGGTCGTCATGGGGCATACCCAGTGCGGAGCCATTCAAGCGACCTTCGACGTCGTCGAAGGGAGGAAAGCAGCGCTTTCCGAGAACATCCACGACATCGTCGATCGGATCCTTCCCCACATCCAGCGCTTGGTCGCTCGCAAAAAAGGCGCTTACAAGCGTGAAGAGGTCCTTCGGGACGCGGTTCGGGCCAATGTGCTCGCTTCAGCCGATCATCTACGGCATGGCAGCAAGTTTCTCGAGGATATGGTCCGGGACAATGAGCTGATGATCGTCGGGGCGGAGTACGACATCGAGTCCGGCCTCGTGGATTTCTTCGACATGCCTCAATTGAAGGACCCGGCCAAAACCCTGGCCAAAGCCTCAGCGATATCCCTGGTAAAAAAAAGTCGTCGGTCGGACAGCCGAAAAGTCGCTCGAAGAAAAGTCTGAGAAGCGATTGTCCTGGCTCACGCGAGAGCCGCTCAGTCCGCATGGCGAAGACTCGTCCTCTCCCTAGGCTGGAGGCACCCCCCGAGGAATGATGGAACTCCATCAAGATTTTGACGGAATTCGGGATTCATTGCTTCGCGACCAATAGGCAGGTTCGAGGTGGCTGACATGACGATTCGATGGTGTGTCTGCTGCCAGGAGTTCATGGGCGAAACCGCTCCTTTCGAGAACTTCGAGGTTTCCCATGGGTTCTGCCCGCCCTGCGCCATCCGAGGGTTGGATCTCGGCGTGGCCGACCTCGAACGCGCTAAAAAGTTGGTCGAGCTCCAAAAACGGTTTCTCGCCGCAGGTCACGAGGGAGCGTGCTTCGTCACCCCGTTGCTCCGGCATATCGGAAGCCAGTGGACGTTGGGTCAAGTGACCGTCACCGAAGATCACCTTGATACAACCTTCTGCGCCCGGCAATTATCACTCGCTCGGAGCGAGGATCTCGGAACATTCCTTTCGAAACTGATCTCCTCCCGCGACCCAGCTGCCGCCTGAGCCCTCACGGGGCACGAGATTCCTTTAGGCAGCGGGGCTGTATTGGAGCGGACGCTTGTACTACCCCGGACTTTGCAAGAAGGTTAAACTTGAAAATGCAGACTTTGCCCGGAAGATCCCGAGCATCGAGGGTGCCTTGATTCATTTCAATCGCTCGGCGGGCGATCGGTAGCCCCAAGCCGAGACCCTTGCGGTTCTCGTGTTTTTGCTCGAACTTCTTGAAGAGCTGAATGCCCAGCTCCGACGACAGTCCCCCGCACTCGTCTTCGATCACGATCACGATCACGATCACGATCCGATCACTTCTTAAAAGCCCCCGAATCTCGATTTTTCCGCTCTCTCGCATATATTTAAGTGCGTTTTGAACGAGATTCGACAAAGCGGAGTACAAAAGCTGCTGATCGGCTTCGACCTTGAGCTCGCTGCTGATCTGGACTTCGACTCCTTGTTTCCGGGAGCGCGCCTCGTTTCCTGTTCGTTCCGGTGGAATTGAAATCCAGTGACCGCTCCTGCCATCGCGATGTCCAGGTAGCGGTTCAAGTCGTGAAACTCGCTGTTGGTGATCGGGGCTCTCTTCTGGATTGCCAGTTCCGTGATCGACTGGCACATCGCCCCGTAGGCATGGACGACGTGGGAGAGTGTGTAACCCAATCGCAGCAGCTCAGTCCCGTGGACCGC
>JAYVNB010000164.1:0-1565 GCA_043759365.1 Bacteriovoracaceae bacterium
GGTTGGACTCAGCCACACGGCTGCAACGGTCACGAGCCTTGAAGTGGGGCGATTGGTGGGATCCGGTCTCATTCTTGTCCAAAGTCCCCCGCGTCCGAAACGGCTTTTGGCCTGGATTGAGCCAGGCGTCGTGCAGTCAGGGGCAACCTCGGTCATTCGACTTCGGTCCCTGCCTCAGATCATGCACGACTTCGATATGGGGCGACTCACTTGTGCCAAGACGGGCTTCTCCACCTGCGATTTGGCCCGGGTCGACTGGAACGAATACCTGGCAACACTCTCCCGGCTTGAAACTCCCAGTTCCCGCAGCCGTTGAACCTAGGTCCCCAGCTGACATCGCCTCCTTGTGAAATAGAGACATGAAGGCGTTTCGATTTCATTCAATCGCACTTTTTTCCATGATCGTGCTTCTGTCAGCCTGCGCAGGAATCAACCCAAACTCTTCGGGCTCGGTCCAAACCGCAGGCGGGCCGGTATCGAAACTAGCCCCTGTCCCAAGTAGCGGAGATGGGGCGGGCTTGGATCCAGGCGCACTACCGATCGGCGCCTACCCCAGTACCAACCCGGGAGGATATTACTCGATCCTTCAAAGGCGGACCTTGGCTCTCGACTCAAGCGAATCAATGCTGGGTTTTGCCGTAATCGGTGACGATTTTTTGATGCTGAAGAGAGTCAGCCTTGGTGGAGGGATTCAGCGGTGGAAGGTCCTGACGACTCCTACTCAGCCTGGCACCGGAGTCGCCACCTGGACAGTTCTCTGCGACTGGCTTGGGGACGGATCCAGTCGCCTCGGGTTTTCGGTGGATGCCAGCTATTATTACCTGCCCGGTGGGATTGCGTCCGATCCCTATCACGAGCAGTACCTGAGACGGTTCAAACGGGCTGATTGTTCGGAAGTCGCGCCCCTAGACACGGCGCAGGACCTGAATCCAACCTCGAACCTTGGCATCCTAGGATCCTTGAGTGCGGGCAAGTTTCATATCGCCCGGAACAACCCGCAGAACCAAGTCCTGCTCAAATCCTGGAGCCTGACGACGGGCGCTTGGTCCTCTCGTGTCCTGACCACACAGCTTGGGGGCACTCAGCTCTCGTATGCCTACTCGGCGTTTGTGGGGGACGACGCCATTTGGGTCTTGGCCTACTCAACCCTTTGGAGGCTCGACCTCCAAGGCAACGGAGGGGCATGGGCAGCACTTCCGGGCGGCTCAGACCTCCTCTTACAGGGCGCCCTTGCAGTGGTGTCGATCGGTGGGGGCCAAGTGGTGATCATAACTTTATCCGGAGGAGGCCTGGTTCGGACCTTCCTTGATGTGAGTCGGTTTTGAGGAACTCATCATGAAGAGATCTATCCTTCTAGTCAGTCTTCTTGCTTTGACCCTCGGACTCCTCCAAGCCTGGTCAGCCCAGGCAGCCCCCTCTTGGTGCGAAAGCACCCCCAAGCACGACCCGAAGTTCAAGAACTACGTGGGGCGGGCAAACGCGCCGTTCCTGGATCAAGCGTTTCGGGAGGCCGTGATCCAGGCACGCAAGGAGGCGGTCGAAGAGAACTACGGAGTTTTGTTTAA
>JAYVNB010000165.1:0-15244 GCA_043759365.1 Bacteriovoracaceae bacterium
CTCTCCTCAAGTCGCTCAAAGGGAAGGTCCTTGAAATGATCCAAGGCCAAGAGCTCAATCTTGAAACCATTTATCCGAAACTCGAACCCCCTACCCCGATCCGGGCCGAAGCGAATGAAGATCCTGCTCAAGCTGCCTGAGTCAAAGGTACTCAAGTTGTCGCTGGTGGCCGTCGGCATGATCTTGCCCGGCGTTTGCCTGGCCGGTGATTTCAGGTTCAGCGCATCCTTGGGCTATGGAGGGGGGGGCGTGAGCAAGTTGACCGCAGTCGGTTCTGATATCGTCCTCGTCAAACGAAGCGAGGCGCCGGGGAGCCTGATGCTTGCGTTGGACTACCTCCTTGACGATGATTGGACCGTGGCTTTCGAGCACTATCGAGGATTTCGGCTCGCCCCATTTTCGAGCGGAGTGAGCTTCACCGGTTTCGCCGGCAGGTGGTATTTTCGCAACCCGGTCCCGAGCGTATCCAGGAAATCCCCCGAGGGCAGCACCTTGCTCGTGAAACGGATTACTCCCTACCTAGGCTTCAGTGCGGGAGTAGCCGCCGCGGACATCTCGCGGGATTTTGACCAAGTGCCCGAAGTCAAAGGCTCCGGAATCTGCTGGGGCTACCGTTTGGGCGCCGAGTATCCGCTTTCGCCTGGCAAAGGGGTTCGGGTCGAATTCGGAAACTCGAACACTTTGCAGAGCAATGGGGGTGTGCAGACGAACTGGCTGCAGTTCGGGCTCTACTTCTTCCTCTGATGTCTTTTCTGATTCCCCTCCGCGAATTAAATCGAGTAGCTGAGGGAGAGCGAGAGGACCTTCAGATGGATATTCGTGCTCTCGATCGGAAAATAATTGAGATCAGAGAGGCGCAACCCCAGCTCGGCACTGTGCAGACCCTGAATCTTTCGCGACCAGGAGAGGGTGGGGTCGATGTATTTTTCCTTGAAGCTCAATAGCCCGCCCAGCCCGCTACCGAGCGCGATGTAGTGCATCCGGAAGCCGAGAGTATCGAGGGGCCCGATCACCCATGTTGCTCGGAGGCCGAACTCCGTCGTCAAGAGGTTCGTGAACCCGCACGGACATCCATTCGAGAGCATCGTCAAGTAGCCGATCCCGCCCAGGAGATGTGAAGTGAAGCGGTCGGAGCCGGGGGTGAGGAGATAGGTCGCGTTCGCGCGTCCGTTCAGGAATTGCGGCGACTGGCCTGTGGCTGTTGTGGTCAAAGCGGCGACCGTTCCGTCGAATCCTCCGGCGAATCCCCAGCGTGAGGCACTCCGGGGACTCAAGTAGTCGACTCCGATCCAGATGTTCGTGGATGAGAAATTGCCATAGCCCGTCTGGAACAAGCTCAGGCTTGCGCCTCCGAGGGATACGCTGATGCTGCTCTTCTGACCCGGCTGGATGATCGCGAAGTTCTTCACGGTCGAAGTGACGACGACCAGGCGTGAGGTTTCTATGACGCCGGTCGGGGAAACCGCAGTCAAGACCAGCCCGCTTCGGCGGTAGGAAAGAAACGCGATGTAGGAAAACCGGTCACTCGATCTTTGACTGGCAAGAATCAGGTCTTTCCCAGCGTAAAGCGTCCAACCGGGACGATTGTAGGCGCCAATCAAAGTGACATAGGTCCGGATCGATTTCTTGTCCTCAACCAATGCCACCGGGATGCCTTGGATCTTCAGGGTCAGGCCTTGGATGCCTGGGTCTGAGCTCTTCCATTTGACGACGCTTGCCGTGGCTCCTGTCAAAGTCGAGGTTCCGGCGAGGGCACTCTGAGATGCAGTAGGCGAAGGGGTCGGAGAGGGGGACGCTGTCGCGATCGGCGCAGGTATCCCTTCCTCGGCGCGAACAGCGTGAGTGCTCATCAGGGCGAAGAAGAAAAAGAAGCCGCCGAACCGGGCGGCGACACTGCGCATTTCATGATTTTACAGGGAAGACGCGCTTTTGGCAGATTATCGGGATGGCGGATTATTGACGAGTCCCAGTCGGGGGAAGTTGGTTGGAAATCCGCGTTACGGCAGCAGCGTGCTCCAGGAGCTGGCGCCTCGAGTTCAGGATGAGGGAGTCGAGGAAATCCCGTTGTTCGACGAGACTAGTCAGGGCCGTCTCGAGTTTTGGACGCTCCGGGTGAGTGAAGGGTGTCTTCTTCAGTTGAAGCTCGAGCTTCGACAGCTCGAATCGGGTCATCTCGAGGTAGTCTTGGAGCGGGTGGACCGCCATCGCGGAATCGAGTTCCTCAGTGAGGATTTTCGAGAACTTGCGGACTTCGGTTTTTTCGGTCTCCAAGTGGAGGGCTAGATCCTTCAGCTTTGCCTCAGTGGCACGTAGCTTCGCGGATTCGGATCGAATTCGATGGGTCTCGGTTCCTTCCCGGATTTGATTCGCTTTCGCCAAGGAGATTTCCCGAGCTGCGAGCGATTCACGGAGATCGGCGATGTTTTTAGCCATTTCAGTACTCTGTAGGCGAGAAGCAGCAAGCTCGGAGTCCTTTTGGGCGCAAAGGGCTCCGACTCCTGCCAGTGCGGAGTCGGCTTCCTGCAGGCGGGCTTTTGAGTGCTGCACGTCCAAATGGGCTCTCTCCAGCTCTTGCTGACTGTGATCGCGCTCTAGCCTCGCTTGATGCTCCCGGGTTGAAAGGGTCTGGATCGCGTGGTGGGAGTCTTCGAGTTCAGTGCGCAGATGGGCGAACTTCTCTTCTTTCGCCCTGAGCTCAGAACGAAGGGCTTCGGCTTCTTCTTCGAGGCGGGTGCATCGAATGCGGAACTCGCGCGCGCCAGTCATGGCCGCCCGAGTCCTCTCTTCGGCTTCCTCGGTGCGTATCTGCCACTCCAGGCTTTCCGCGGCGATGCGTGAGGCGACTTCTTTTTTTTTGGCGGTTTCGGCGAGCAGATTGGCTTTCAGAACCTCCGACTCCTGGAGCTGGCGAATGAGGTCCTGGATTTCCGAAGTGCATCGACCCAATTCCCGCCGAATCTGGATTTCCCCATTTTTGGTCTCGCTCAGCTCGAAGGAGAGCTGCGCAATGGCTTGGTTGCCACTTTCCAGGCAGCCTTCCATCCGGATCAATTCGAGTTCGGCCCCAGCCATCCGCTCCAGGAGCAGGGAGTTTTCGCGGGCAAGCCACGTCGACCGCTGGCGTTCGACGTCGAGTTCAACGCGAACGGATTGGAGCTCGGTCAGTTGGGTGGCAATTCGTTGACTCGAGGATTTGGCATGCTCCCTCGCGACTCCCAAGCCGAGCTTTAGCGACTCGAGGTCCTGCCGATGGCGTTCTGCCAAAGCGGCGGACCGGTCGGCTTGGTCTCGAAACCAGCAAACTTGCTCCTCCAGGCGGGCCAGGGGTGCGGAAGGGGGATCCAAAGCCAGAGCGCTTGAAAGCTCCTGTCGTGAATCGGAAAGCTGGGCCAGCTCAAGGAGGTGCCGGGAGCGGTTCTCGCTCAGCTGAACCACCGGATCGGCTTCCACTGGGTTGGTTGCATCCGTTTCCTTGAATTCCAGGCCCATAGATTCCCTATTTCCCTGATGAACCTTTCGACCAAAGCGTTGTCCCTCTTGAGGGGGTTCTGATGGACGGAATGATTCAAGAGTCCCGCGTGTCTCTCCGAACTGTATGGGAAGGGAAGGGTGCATGAATTTCTCAACGCTCTTCGGGTTTGCGCTGGCTGCCGTCGTCTTTCTCCACTCGGTTCTGACCTCTACGGACAACCGGGAGATTTTCATGACCGAACACGCGATCATCATCGTGGTGGGCGGGACCATGGCTGCCGGATCCATCTGCTTCCCGATCAAGAAGATCCTCACGCTGGGATGGATCGCCATCAAGAAGATGTTCTTCGGGTCCAAGGTCGATTATCCCGAAATCATCCGAAGCATCATCGATTTGGGCGAGAAATCCAGGAACGACGCCGCCTTCCTGAAGAACGAGATTCCCAAGATCGGCAACCCGTTTTTGGCCGATGCGATGCAGTTGATCACCGAGGGCCTGAACGAAGATCAAATGGTCGAGATCCTCTCACTCCGCATCCAGACCCATTCGAAGCGCTACACCGCCGAAGCGAATATCTTCAAGACCCTCGCCAAATTCCCGCCTGCGTTCGGGCTGCTCGGAACCACGCTCGGCATGATCGCCCTGCTGCAGAAGCTGGGAGGCGAGGATGCCAGCAAGCAGATCGGACCGGCGATGGCGATTGGACTGGTGGCCACCCTTTACGGGATCGCGATGACCAATTTGATCTTCATTCCGATATCCGAGAACCTGATCGAATCCAATCGCGAGGATACGATCATGCGCAAGATCGTCATGGAAGGCGCCTTGATGATCAAGGCCAAGATGCATCCGATCATGATCGAGCAGAAGCTCAACTCCTACCTCCTGCCGAATGAGCGCGTTTCCTTCAAGGCTGGCAGCGTCGCCAAGACCGCCAAGAAAGCGGCCTGAGGTCGAGGAAATCAGATGTCCAAACATCAGGTCGTCCACGAAGAAGAAGAGCATGGAGGTGAAGAGGGCGAGGGATCCTGGCTCGTGTCCTATGCCGACCTGATGACCATCCTTTGTGGTTTTTTCGTCCTCATGTACACGCTCTCGAAACCCGATCCTGCGAAAATCGAGAAACTCCGAAAGAACGCCATCACCTATTTCGGCGGCACTTATCAGCTTCCCTATCAAGGACTCTACGACAAACTGAAGAAGGTGACCCGTGACCGGGGCCTCGAAAAATTCGTGAACATCGAAGTGGATGAGACGGGTTTGACTCTGACCTTCCAAGGCACGGTGTTTTTCGAAAGCGGGCGGGCCGAGATCCTGCCCAAGAGCATCGACATCCTGAAGCAGATCTCGGACCTCGTGCGGGCGGAGACAAGCGGCTTCAAGATCGTCGTCGAGGGTCATACCGACGACACTCCCATCGTTTCGGCGATCTACCCTTCGAACTGGGAGCTCTCGGCGGCTCGTGCTTCACAGGTCATCCGGCTGTTCGAGGGAGAAGGCTACAATCGCAAGCTCCTGACCGCGATCGGCTACTCGGATACCCAGCCGGTCCTCCCGAACCGGGACGCGGACGGGACTCCCAATGCTGCCGGACAATCGCAGAATCGCCGAGTGATCATCCGGATCCTGAAGGAGACCGGTCGCAAGGTCGCAGGCTCGGAGGCGAAAGTCGGCCCGGCAACAGCCTCTCCGACTACTGACTCTCCGACGATTGCCGCTCCGACGCCTCAGCGCTCGAATCGGTAGCCAGCGCCCCTCACGGTGATGAAGTGCCGGGGTTCTTCGGCATTCGCTTCGAACAGCTTTCGAAGCCGACCGAGAAAATGGTCTACAGTCCGGGTTTTTGGGAGAAGAGTGAAGCCCCAAACGTGTTTGAGGAGGCTTTCGCGACTGACGATCGCGCCCTCGGCCGCCATGAGATGCGTCGCGAGCTTGTACTCGAGCGGCGTGAGTTCGACCCAGCCCTTGGCGCCCCGGATGCGAAGGCGATCCACGTCCTGTTCCCAGGCATCGGCAGGCGAGTCGCTCATGCGAGGAGCGAATTGTCGGCGGGAAAGCGCGATGATCCGAGCCTGCAGCTCCTCCCAGGAGAACGGCTTGGCGAGGTAGTCGTCGGCTCCAGCAGTCAGTCCCTCCACCCGGTCCTCCACCTGCCCCCGAGCGGTAAGCATGAGGATCGCTCCCAGGTAGCCCCCGGCGCGAAGCTCGCGACAGAGCTCGATGCTGTCTCCGTCGGGCAATTGCCGATCCAGCACGATGAGCTCCGGAACAAGCTGCGAAAAAAGCTCGCGCGCTTGGTGCAACGTGGTCGCGTGTTTGAGCGCGACCCCGAGTTTCTTGAACGCGACAGTGATGGCGCGCGCCAGGTTGACTTCGTCTTCCACCAGGAGAACCGACTTGAATCCGCGACTCATGGGACCGGGCCCTCGATCTGAAAGGTCGCGCCATGCCCGAAGCCCTCGCTCATAGCGGAGAGTCTCAGCCCCAGCGCTCGTCCGGCCGACGAAGCGAGGTAAAGTCCTAGGCCTGTGCCGGGAATCGCGTAGGGAGCTTCGCTGCGGGCTCGAAAGAATCGGTGAAACAGCCTTTTCGCGTCATTGGGGTCGAAACCCCATCCATTGTCAGTCACGCGGATCTGCCACCGGCGCTTTTTCCAGAATCCTTCGGTCTCGAAGCTTCGGGTTTCGATCACAACTTGAGGCGTGGCGCGCGAGAACTTGCGCGCATTGTCCAGCAAGTTGTCCGCGATGAGGGCCAGGATTTTCGGATCCAAAAGGACTTCGTAAATGAGCGGGGTTCCGCTGCGTTCGAGGCGCGCTTCTGGGCCGAGGATCGTTTTCCAGTGGCTCATCGAGTCTTGAACCCATTCTTCGAGCCGGATCGGAACTCTATGCAGCTTGACTTGGGTCGTTTGCCAACGCGTGGCTTCCAGCAGGGTGTTGACCTCCTCTTTGAGGCGACTGAGGTCTGAAAAGAAGGAAGTCCAGAGTTTTTCAGACTCCTCGATAGGGAGATCACCTGGCCGGATCAGTGAGGCACTGAGTTCCATGGTGGCGATCGGTGTCTTGAGTGCGTGGCTCACGGTCGCCAAAAATTCCGACTGAAGCTGATTGAGCCTCATCTCCTGGAGGAGCCGGACGAAAAACAGGATCAATCCCCCGAGAGTGATCGCGAATCCCAGCGTGCCGAGGACTAGGTTGATCCAAGGGGCGGGAGGCTCGACCCCACTCAGGCGAAATGAGCGGGCAAGTTCGGCAACCCGTTGATAGTCGCGTACGATCACCACGTTCCAACTGGTTGCGAGCAATGTGAGCAGCACTACGACGAAAACGAAAAGGACGATCCAGATCCACTTCCGCTTGCTGGCGAGCGACAGGTTTAACGTCACCGGGCTACCCTAACTCAATCCTGCTCAGAGGCGAAGCTCGGTCTCCAACCACGATTTCACGATCGGATCGACGAGATTCGCCATTCCTGTGAGGTAGTGGTCTCCTGTTTCGAAAGCATGGAGTTCTTTGTGGATGGTGCTAGGTGCTTCGTCCAGGATCTGGCCGGCCGCCATGAAGGGGACGTTGTCATCCTCTTGGGAGTGAAGCAGCAGCAAGGACTGCCGACTGAAGTTCGCCACCGGCTCCGTGTCACGTGACTGCGCCGAGATGCCGACCACGGTGACGACTTCCGGCACTTGGGGTGCCAAAGTCGTAATGATCGCACCCCCAAAAGACCAACCCACCAGCGCCATTCGACGAATTCCGATTTTGCGGAGGTAGTCGGCACCCGCTTTGGCATCCGCGAGTGAGGGTTCGAGATCGCCGGCGCTGCGATAATTGATGAACAAGGACACGACTCCTCGTTCGGCGTAAGCATTGGCCAGGCGAACGTAGATGCCGTCGACTGGCTCGACAAAGGGGGCGTCCACGTTTCCTGAGACAAACAGGATTCCGACTTGGCCGTCGAGACGGTTCTGGGAAGTCTCCGTGCGCCACAGCCGAGCTTGAAGTGGATCACCGGACTCCGTTTTCAACTCCAGGGGAGCAGGAACGCCAGGCGGGGAGAAAACCGGAGTGAAGCTTTCGGACCCCGCCGGTGTGCGGGGTGCCAGGGTCATCAGGGTGCCCGGGCTCGACCCACAAGCCGTAATGACAGTGGTGAGTAGGAAAGCGAAAGTGAAGCTCAACGATGCGGCGGGTCTCGACCTCATGGGCGCACCGTGAAGCACGCCTCGTGCCGGACTCACTGCGTCTAGGCAAAAAAACGGCTGATTTGGCGGGAGCGCGAAGATGGGCTAGACTGACGAAGTGAACAAGGAACGAGTGATTGAAACGATTCAAGAGTACTTGGACCAACAGATCCCCGGAGCCAATGAGGAGCGCGGTGCGGAGATCGCGCGTTTAAAGGTCATGTATCGGTTCCTGCCCAAACGCCACTATGGCCCCGAGGACGTGATTGTTCCGTCCGCTTTGGTAGAACTCAATCTCCACGAGATGACGACCTATTGCTTTGTCGCCCCGCAGGGGGGAGGACTCGTCACGCGCGTCGACGGTCAGCCGGTCCAGGTCGTGACCCCGCAGTCTCCCTTGGGAGAAGCCCTCCTTGGAAAAAAAGTGGGCGACGTGGTGAAGGTCGATGTACGGGGCGCTACTCGTGAGTATCGCGTCCTCTCCGTGAAGTGAGCCTTAGCTTCACTTCTGGTCTATCGAATCCATCCCAAAAGGCGGAGTACCGCCCGCAGAACCATCAAGACCATCGCTCCGACGATGAAAAAACCGACCAATGCGATTCCGAGGATCAGAAAAACCGGGATCGCCAAGGCGAGGGAGAATTTGGCCACGGGGCCTAGCTGGAAAATGCGGGCCGCGCTCCCTTCGCGGCGACTGAAGATGAATTCGCTCAGGGGCGCTTCGCGGGGAGATTCCGGACGCCGGATCTCAGTGCCATCGCGATCGAGGAGGATGCCTTCTTTGACTTTCAGAGGCTTGTCGGCCATTCGGCCAGACTATGCACTCATCGGCCGCCGTTGTGAAGTCCCCTCGTGGGCAGAAGCGCCAGAGAGAATTTCAGGCAGCTGTTTCCATTTGATCCGGTAACTCCAAGCGCCCTCCCGCCGCGAGACGCCGATCAAGCGAGCCGTTACGTTCATGGTTCGGCCCGTGGATTCGTCCGAGAGGTTTAGAGTGATTTGGGCCTTTTTTGGAAACGCAGGGGTCCCCGTGTCCACCGTGCAAAGCAGCTCGCAGCCGGCTTCGGTGACGTTGCGGATTACACCGCTGATCAAAGTTCGATTGTCGTGGCAGATGGCTTGAATCATGGAGTCACCGTTTCCGGATGGCGAGGAACTTATCTTTGCTCCCGCAGTTGTCGAAAAGCTCCGCTTTGAAGGATCCAAGTTCGTCTTCCCAGACCTCTCCGCCGGCTTCATCGGCTCCGGCCAAGGCGCGTCCCCAGTCCCAGACCTTCTCGGCTGTGGCACGGTTGTTCTCTTCTTTCATTTGCTTGGCGATCTCTTTGTACTCGGGATGTGCGTTCTGCCAGATGATGTCCTGGCTCGCTCCGTTGTAGATCTCCACTTCGATCAGTTGGTTGTTCTCGGCAATCTCCTGAAGCTGGGTGTACATGTCGAGGGTCCGGTTGGCCAAATCGAGGTTGATCTCTTTCACCAGGGATTTTTCGATCGAAGGCGCTTTTTCTTGGTGGGAGGCGAGGATCGTACGCCATGCGGGCGCGGCCGAAACGTAGCGCCGGTAAACCGAGATGTCGTAGCGAAGGTCGCTGATGTCCTGCCTCAATCGTGAAGCGAGCGTCTCACCCGGATTGAGTTTTTTGCGCTCATCGCGAATTCGGATCCGGAGCTTCTTCCAGCTTTCCTGGATATCGAAGGCCAGCTTGCGCTGCTCGCGAGCACCACCCCGTCCCAGGAGTGAGGCCGAGTCACGTTCGTCGAAAAGGAGGTTGATCCGGTCTTGGTGGGCGATAAAGAACGGTGAGCGGACCCACTCGCTGCCCACCCGGTCTGGAACTTCGAGGGCGCCACTGACAGGCGGAATAGGCTTGTCTGAGGCCTTCTTGTTCAAGAAGGCAACGGCCGTTCTGTAGAGGGGGGACTGCTCGGCACCCGGGGCTTTGGCCCAAGTTTCAAGCCAACGGTAGGATTTCTCGTAGTACTTCCTGAAACCGGTCACCGCTTTGAGGGACTCGGGGTACTGGCAGAGCTCGTTCAGGGCCATGGCCATGACCATCGGGGCTTCGGGTGCGAACGTGTGGCGGAGACCACCCGCTTGGAGATTCATCGCGGTTCCGATCGCGTCGGCGTATTTCTCGGACTGCAGATGTGTCCAGGCCAGCTCGGAGAGGGCTCGGGCAAGTTCGTTCGAACGTTTGTTGACGAGTTGAAGGTGTCGGTTCGCGGCTTCATAGTTACCGGTCGTGAAGAACGAACGAGCGAGCAGGAGGTGGGCCTGGTCGTCGAAACGCTTCAGGGATTTGCTCCTCGAGGCGTCCGCCAGGAACTTCTGTCCTTCATTGACGGTCCCAGTGTGGTCTCCCAACTTAGCGCTCCAAGACATCCGAGCGAGTGACTCTTGGGCACCTGCTCCTTGCAGAAGCGAAAGAGTGGCCTTGAGGTCGGTCTTGGAGGAGTTTTCAGCGAGCTGTTGGCGGAAAAATCCGCCAACCGAAGCCCAGACCGCTTCCTTGTCCTCCGGCGATGAGGCCAGTTGAAGGTATTGAGGAAGCTTGCTGTGGACGTTCGCTCCCGAGTCTAAAGTGCTGTAGCGGTCCTCGATGCGACTCAGGCATTCGAGAGCGGCCAGTTGAATTCCGTAGAGGCGGGGCGAAGGGGTTTGAGAAGCGATCATTCGGAATCCGGTGTGCGCGACATGCACCATTTTGGATTCCCAGAGCGCGCGGGCCAGCCAGTACTCGGAGAGGAGCTTGAGCTCGGCTTGGAACTGCGACTGCTTGCGAAACGCCATGGCGTTCGAAAATCCGCGTACGGCGGAATACTTATGCGAAAGGAACCCGTCGAGCTCCCGGCGCCAACGATCGGTCACCGAGTCGTTGTAGCTGATCTTCTCAGAATCGGAGCAGGCGCCGCGAATCGTGAAGCGGGGGCCGGTCTCGTCGGCTCCCGCGGAGGGAACGGATCCCAGGATGCAGGAGGCGAGGACTGCGATCGCAGTGATTGTCTTCTTCGGTTTCAACATGGCCTTACTTTCCGAAAAGGATCGTGAGTCCCAGGGTGACGGCGCCGGTGAAATTGGTGCGTTGACCCACCACCGTGCCAAGCAGGGGAGTGATTTCCTTTTCCTTGATGTCCTCGGTGTAGCGCATGTGCCGGTAGTCGACCCGGAGCGAGAGGGATTGGTTGAGGTAGACTTGCTGACCGATTCCGATGAAGGGAGTGAGATAACTTCCGCTCTCGGTGGACGTGATGCCCGCACCGCCGAGAAGGTGGAAGTCATAGTAGATGATGGCTTTTCCTACGACGCTGAGTTTTCCGTAGAGGAGACTCGCGCTCGCTTCCGCTCCGTAAAACACTTTCGGAGGATTGGTGTTGGCCTTCTTTCCGCCTTTTTCCAGAACTTCGAGGGCCGTCGAGCGGGAGACGGCGTCTTTCCAGGCGAAAGCGTGGACGGCTAGGTATTCGTTGAAGTGGAATCCGGCTGAAGCACCGATCGCAGCGACGCTCAGGAACGGGTCGCTCGAGAGCAGGCCACCGAACAAGCCGAGCTCGATCTTCCGGGATTTGGAATAGAGCCGATTTTGGACGACTCCGATTTCGGATTCGTCCCCCCGTGCCCAATACTTCTCCTTGATGCGGTCCACGTTCACCCGCTCGGCGTCGCCCATCCCATCGCCGGTCACGGGGCCGTCGACCGGAACTGGTCCGGTGGTCATCACCGGTGCGGGCTCGGCGGCGGTGGGGAGGTCCTTCTTGTCCTTTTTGGCAGCATGCACTTGGACGGGAATCGTTAAAAGAAGGATCAATGCGAGATGTTTGGTCATGGTCGATTATCTCCCCAGCGTCTTGAAGATGAATGGATAGGTGACAGCGACTTCGATGCCGCCCTTGGTGTTCGGAAACTTCCAGGTCATCAGACGGCGGATGATGCAGTCGTCGAGTCTTGGATCCGGAAGGGTGGATTGCTTCATATCCGCGGTTTTTACGGCTCCGCTACCGGAGATGGTGAAGTTGACGAGTAGCTTGCCCTCGATGTCCGGTTGGCGCAGCATCGCGGACTCGTAGCAATAGCGGACTTCGCTCATATGGCGATGGATGACTTCTCCGACTTCGTCCTTAGTCAGGCCCTCTTCGACGCTGGCGCCGGGGGTATCCATCGAGACCAAGCTCCGGCCTTGGCCGGTGACGCCGGCTTTTTCGCCTTTGCCGTAGCCGACCCCTTTGGCACCATTGCGTCCTCCGGAGGCGCCGCCTCCGACCGCCGAAACGACCACTTTGTGGTGAGCGGTATCGCCGATGTCCGGTGCAGTGGCGACCAATGCATCGCTCTTGGCGCCCAGCATGCGACGGGCATCGGCCGTGTTGGTCGCGCCTGCGACAAAATCCGATTGACTCAAAAGGCTCGTCATTCCGCCCTTCAAGAGGCCGCTGACCGCATTGCGGAGCTGGGTCGCGCGAAACGCCTGCACAACGGCGGCTTTTTCGATGCTTTTCGGCACGGCCTTGCTCGAAGAAGCGCTCGGTGCGACTGCGCCGGTCGGTGCTTGGGGAGCACTCTCTTTAAGCTGCTGAGTGAGGACGATCTTGGCGAATTGGGGTGGGATGAGTTCCTCGGTATGAGGGCCGGGTTTTGGCCAGAGGAGACTTGCCGCGAGGAATGCTCCCAAGAGCAGTCCGACGATTCGGAGTGAGGACTTGAAATCTGCGTCGCCGTCATCGGTTGCGCTCGTAGGGCTCTCGGAGAGGAGGGGCGTCGCGCGCAGATCGAAGCGCCAAGTCTGGGTTCCGAGGCGAAAAACGTGGGCGGCGAGTTCTGTTGCCTTGAAGGTGCTGGAAGCGCTCCCGGTCACGAGGCGAGGATGGGGGCTCTCGAGGCGAAATTCGGAAGTGCCTTGGCGCACGATGCGGAAAGCAGCCTCGCCTTTATGGAGCGCTGTGAAGCGATCGCCGATCACTTCCGAGCGCACCACCCAATCGCCGACGCAGGAGTAGACACGGAGTTCGCCCTCGCCGGAAGCGGCTGCTGAAAATACCGGATCGAGCTCGAAGACCGGCTTGATCGCGATGGAGAGTCCGTCGCTCAGGCGAACCGCCGTCCCTTGGGAGAGCATATCATCCGTGACCCATTGGGCATGAAGCGGCTGAACCTGCCCGGTGGGTGATCCGATGGGACGGACGCGCACGCCTTCAGAGCTGCGCTCGACGATCCAACGGAACGGCTGACCCAAGGCAAGGGGAGTGGAGGAGTTCCAGATCTGGCTCCGGCGATGCTCACCGGTGAGGAGCGTGACCACGAAAGCTGTGGAGGAGGAATTGGACTCAGGAGTTGCGCTCGCGCTGCGTCCGCTCATTGGACGTACCTTAACTCGTGGATGGATTCGCCAGTCTCGGCGCGGAATCCTACCCGTTTACGATAGAGGTGTTGCTTGCGCTTACGCTTCTCCCGCTCGGAGATCTGGCTCAGGGAGTCCAGGGGGCGCTTATTCATGCCTTCGACCAGTTCATCCTCGAAATCGATGACCTTCTGGCGTGAGGGTTTCTTGTCGGCCGCGTATGTGGTCGATGCTGGAATCGTCATTGCGCTCCCGAGCGTGGCGGCAGTTAGTCCAGCGATGAGGAGTCTCAGAAGTGTGAGGCGCATAGGTTTATAGTTAATTTTAGTTAATAAAGTAAGCATTATCAATGATTTTACGGCTTTTTCAGCTCAGAACTTGAGGTGAAAAAAGCTCATCAGTTCAGGAGGTTAGCAGGGACGCTGAAACCCTGCGATCAGGGTGCAGACCACTTTGCGGCGACGCTGATGAGCGAGGCTGTGGGGTCGGAACTGGGCTTTCTTCCTTTGTTCTCGGGTGAAACGGGCTTGAGAGCCAACTCGATCTCCGGGTGGAGGCTGAGGGCCTGCTTTACGTAGTCCTGGGTTCGCTCGCGGGAGAGCGAAGCGTAGTAATGGCTGAGCAGGGACATCACCGCATGCTTTTTGGCTTCAGGAGAGAAGTCCTTGCGGGCTTCATCCAGCTCGGCCAAGGCCTCTCCTCGCGCGCCGGCGGCGGCGAGTGAAACCGCGCGCACCGCCCCCATGACGCCGACCTGGATCAGCGCTTTTTCCTGCGCTTCTCCCAGGAAAAATGCGACTTGAGGCCAGCGTTTGGCCTGGATCGCAGCGGCCCAACGACCCTTCAAATGAAGGGCAGGATCATCGGAGTCGGGCTGGAGTTCGCTCCAGCGTCCCCGAGGGTCAATGCGGTCGAGGAACGGGATGCCAAGAGCGAGGTCCGCGGCGATCTTCGGAGTGATCGTAGTGGCGTCGGGCTTGAGTCGTTTGGCTTGCGATGGATTGTCCTGGAAGAAGGGATCGGCCACCTGAGAAAACGACTGGTCCTCGATGGCAAAACGGGAAGCGATCTCGAAGGCTTTACTTCGCATGTCCTGCCCCTTCTCTTCGAATGGGATCACCAATTTGTGGACGGTATCCTCATAGGCTTGAAGATCGGCCTCGGCTAGGTTCTTGGGTGAGGGCAGAGTCTGGATTCCCTTGGAGAGATCCAAGTAGAGGCCCGCGATCTCGCTCAAAACCAGGGCCCGGACCCGGGCCCAGGGAAGCTTCATCGCTTTCGTGGCGGCGTTCTCCATCTCACGGATCACTTCGACCCTGCGGGTGATGTAACGGGCATCGGCCCGGAGGGGTGCTGCTTCGGCCATTCCCGCACGATTCAATTGGAAAGCGCGCGGAATCGAGGCCGAAATCGTGGGGACGAGGGCGAATCGGATCAAAGGATCCAGATCCTCGAAGTGGGCAACGGCCTGACGAACCGCTACCAAGCGATCGCGGAAAGCGAGGTGTTTGGCACCTTCCAAAGCGACGATCGCCCAGAGGGACTTGTTCGCTTCTTCGCCTTTGCGGGCGAGGTCGAAAGCAGCCTCGGCGGTCGAAGCATCGCTGTCGTGCAGAGTCAGCTTTTGAAGAGCTCGAAACCGGTCGCAATCGACTTCGGATTTCTCGTTGCAGACGGCGATGGATGCGAGCATCTCCTTGAGGTCAGCAGGGCTCGAGGAGAGCCAAGCGAGCATGAGGGCCTTTTTCCGGATCGCTTCATCGCCGATTCGGTCATCGGCTTTGGACAGCAGGGAAGGAAGGGAAAGGTAAGACTTGTAATCTCGGGCTGCCTCGGCGAACTGGTAACGCTCTTCCAGGAGGGAGGCGCGGTTCAAAAGCGCTGCTCGAATCGTGTCGGCCTTAGGGGTTTCTTGGATAAGACGCGAAAAATAGTGGGTGGCGCGTTTGCGGTCCGGTACTGCGAGAGCGGAGCTTCCGGCCAAAAAGAGGGTATCCGAGAGTCGCGCACTGGAAGCGTATTCGTCCAGGAACTCGTCCGAGCGCTTGAGGGCGAACTTGAAGTCGCGGGCTTGGAACCGTGCTTCTATCGTTTTGTAGAACGCATCCGCGGCGACGGCAAAGAGGCGTTTCGAGAAATCCAACTTCTTCCACGTCTTGATCTTGATGAACTCCCGTGCGAGCCCATGCAGCTCCTCCCAGAGTTGACTGGCGATATAGGTGTCGAGAGTGAGGGCCGCCGAGGGAACCGCGAAGCGGG
>JAYVNB010000166.1:0-1556 GCA_043759365.1 Bacteriovoracaceae bacterium
CGGCTTGCCCCGATCATCGCCGCCGCCCGCACTCTCAAGCGCCACCTCCCGGGCTTACTTGCCTACTGCCGCCACCCGATCACCAACGCTGCCGCCGAAAGGCTCAACTCGAAGATTCAGATATTGAAAGCCAACGCCCGGGGATTTCGGAACTTCGGAAACTACCGGGTTGCCATCCTTTTTCATTGCGGAGCGCTTAGCCTCTACCCACGCGGAACCCGGTAGAGCCTTTTTTTAAAATTCCTGGTGTCGAACACTTCTACTGCCGGCAAGAATTTCAACACTTGGAAACGGGGTCCTGCGATTCAGCGTTGAGAACTTTCGAACGCCAATGATCCAGAGTTTTGATTGTCCCTGTACTTTTGGGTGCGCTTTCGGAGTTTCAAGTACTCCGCGCAGCGCTCTTGATTGGTCGCGCGATCGAGGTGCTTTTCAATCTTCGGAAGCAAGTCCCGCTCTTCTTCCTTGAGGTGGTGCTCGACTAGTTCGCCCAAGACCTGAACTTGCGCTTTCCAGCGGCGCACGCCCGCCACTCCGCGTGCCGGCTTGATCTTGCCGAGGAGGGAGTCTGCAACTTCGTGCTCGATCACTCCTTCTTCTGTTTTGAGTCGCGATCCGCGGAGGTGCTCGGACAGTGAATAGAGAGCCTTTTCCTCGGAAGTCACGTGGGACGCAAGCAACGAGGAGAAACGTTTCAAAGCAACTTTCTTCTGCGGGACCGAGCACTCGTGGTCCTTCAAGGTTTTGATCAGTTTCTTCAGGGCTTCGTGATCGAGGAGGATCGCTGCCACCAGGTCTTCGGGCTGTTTTGGGCCTGTCCACCGACCGAGAAGTCGGTTGGCTTCGTTCAGTAGGGAGTTCCTCGGTTTGGACATAGGTTATTTCTCGAAAGGATTGGGAGAGTCGCCAGTCGACTCTCCCTGGTTTGGGGAAGTAATGGTTCAGAATAGGGACAGTGGGGTCCTGCCCCGATCGCTGGAGTTCGGTATTGCGTTATCCGTGCCCTAGTCCAAAAAGGGACAGAAGGTATGCAATCGGCGACGGCATGATCGCTACAGTTGAGGAGCACCCATGAGGGACTGATCAATCCGCACGAAAAAGCAGCGAAGTAATATCACCCGGGTGTTATTGACTTCAGATAATACCCGGGTGATATTAGAGCTATGACTTTCCGCCGGACGGGTTCTCCGATCGATCCCTTTACGAGTTACCAGAAGTTCGTCATCGCGACCCTCGCTTTTCTGCAGTTCACCCTCATCCTTGACTTCATGATCATGTCGCCGCTTGGGGCGGCGATCATGCCCGCGCTGCGGATCTCGACTTCCCAGTTTGGGCTTGCCGTTTCAGTGTACGCGTTCAGTGCGGGGATTTCTGGGATCGTCGCCGCCGGGTTCGCCGATCGGTACGATCGAAAGAAAATGCTGCTGTTTTTCTACAGCGGGTTTCTCGTAGCCACACTCCTCGGCCTCCCGCTCGGGCTATACCTCTCCAACCTATGGGGTTGGCACGCCCCATTTCTCCTGATCGTGATCGTGGGAGTCTTAGCCGCCGCTCTG
>JAYVNB010000167.1:0-5116 GCA_043759365.1 Bacteriovoracaceae bacterium
TTGCCTTGGATTTCGCTCAGGCTGTAGCCAAGAGTTTTCAAGAAGTTTTCATTCGCAGTGATGATCGACCCATCGAGGTTGAACTCGATGACGGCTTGAACTCTATTGATTGCGGCGATGATTCCGTTTGACTCACTCTGGTCTTCGTTCCGTACTTCTTCAAGAATTCTCGCAGTAGTCGACATGGGCTATTTCTCCTGGCCGTGGGTGGGTCTGTTGGACTTATCGGCGGAAAGAACCGACGCTACAGTGAAGAAATTGTAATACGTCTGTAGTGAATTTTGGCCTGCTCGGGTTGTTTTATGGAGCTCGCGGTTGGAGTTGCCTCGCAATACCGGACCGACTAGCTGATTGCGTTTAGCCGCCTGGACTAGCGCCGCCATTTCGTTTTGAGTCCTTTGTCCGTGGCACTTTAGTTGTACCGCTCAAATCGAGCGGGGGGCTGTGTCAGCACGACGACGATCAGACGATTGGATCAAGGTTTCTTTTGGTGTTGGTAGAGGCTCACGACTTTTTCCATAACTGCTTCTTCGGTAGGTATGAATTTCAATGTCTCCGTTGCTCCAGCCTCATCAATGCCGGCCAGGCGGATGTATCTCTGCATGGTTTTCAGATCCTTCCAACCGCATATTTTCATTACGACAGTCGCTGGTATCCCCGTCGAGATTAGCTGGGTAGCAAAGCAAGCCCGCAGGGCGTGAAATCGAACGGACGGCAGGCGATTTCCAATACAAAACATCCGTAGGATCCGCGCCTGCTCACCTTTGTCCCACTCCCAAAATCGCGGAAGAAGGTGATCATTTGGTCTGAGCTCCGTTAGCTTTAGGTCGTGGATCATGAACCAGTAGAGTTCACTTGAAACTGGGACGTTTCGCCAGTATCCGGCCTTCGTTGGACCAACAGACTTAAAACGAGTGTTCCAGCCCCGGCGAACTCTCAGAAAACCGTAGCGTCGGCGATCAAAGGCTTTAGAGTCTTCGGCAATTGCTTGGTCCCTGGGTATGACTTCAACGTCAGAGCGCTTGAGTTCATGCAGTTCGCCACTTCGGCAGCCTGTGAGAACAGCTGCAACCCAGACGGGATACCAGGGATGACTCTGCTCCTTGGCATTTTTGAGGAGGGCGCGTATCTCCTCGACCGTTAAGATCTCGGGCCGTTTTTCCTCGCGGTCTGGATCAACTTCAAGGCCTTGCACTGGGCTTTGTTGGACTCCGCCAATCAGGCGTTCCTCGAGTCCCCAGTTGTAGACCATGTTGATGGTGTATTTTAGGCCTCGCCTAAAGCTCGCGCTCTTTCCTGAGGCCTGAGCATGGTTCAGCGCAGCTCGGCCGTCGCCGCGAGTGATATCCGAGGCTTTCATTTTGAGCCAATCCTTGGTCCAGTTGCGAAGGGCAGCCGCGTAGTCTTGAACAGTTGTGGCAGAGAGTTTCGTAGATGGGTAGAGTTGCTGCTGGCTCACCCAGCGGTCCACGATCTCTGCCCAAGACACGCCCTTGGCTTCAAGGCGAGTGACTTGCACTGCAAGTTCCCGAACTAGGCGCTTCTCTGTTGAGAGCGCCTCACGTTCCGATTCAAGCCCGTTAATCCGTTTCTGCACCCGGACCTTAGGATCTGCCCGACCCCGCAGGTCGATGTAGACTCGCCAAAATGTCTTGCCGTCTTTCTCGTACTTCGAAACTGCCATGAAGCCTCCGATTCCTTAGTTAAAAGGGTGAGGATTCAAGCAGACGATCGAGTTCAATCTTTCGAAAGAAGAGCCTTCGCCGAAACTTTCGTGGCCGAAGGTACCCTCGGAACACCATGATTCGTAATGCGTTGGCCGTCTTCCGAAGATATTCCGCAGCTTCTTGAGAGTCTAACCAAGTGAGCCGGTCAAAGTCCGGCCCTCCTGGTTCCTGATCTGTCGCACTTCTAAGCGTACTCATGAGGCAAAGCCCTTTCTATCTAAAACTTTCAGTGCCGGGCGCTTGCCCCGCGTTAGAGCCAACTGACTTCGCTCTGTTCTGGGGAGAAGGTGATTGGACGAGTTTCCCCATCTTGGAGGGGGTCTAGATCGCCATATCGAACTGTCATTCCGGTCCCAGTGGCCGGGATTTCGAGGCGGACGGCACCGCGGTCGGTACCGACGGTAATGGTCGCGCTTCGGCGTCTTGAGTCGTAGTCACTGCAAGTGCAGCCCATTGGGATCGGCTCAGCCGGCCTGAGAAGGCCGTCTATGAACTCCTTGACTCGAGCGCTGCAGTGGATTGTGCAGTCGCATTCTCGGGCCGTGCAGACTGTGTAGCACTGGCCTGGAACGGTAATGGCCTGCAGGGAGGATCGTTCGGGTCCATTTCTGGACCACCGAGCGGCAGATTCGCCGGCTGCATAGAATCCCATTCGTTTGACCGCTCCGGGAGGGACAACGAGGACCTGCGTTCCGAGGGTGCTCGAGTCGTCGAGAACCTCTGTGGCCGCGGTGATTAGGGTTTCATCTAGGGGAAGGATGAGGAGGTCAGTTGATATCGGCTCCCACCTCGGCGACGAGTCCACTGCGTAGCCTGCATCAACGCACCCCAGGTCGCGGTAGGTCATCGGATTGCTCCATTGGAGGAGTCTTCCTCCCGTCCTTTTGGGCAGAGTCAATTCCACGGGCTTGTTAGCTCCATGTTTGAACTCTATGACTCGTACCAAGCTGAGCGGCTTTCCTTGGATTGAAACGCTTCGGAGTGCTTCTCCGATCGTTGGGGCAAGGCTTTGCCAAGCCTCAAGTCCTTGTGTAGAGACTTCGATGTCGCTCGGCGGGGTTCGAACCTTCAGGTCGATTGTGGTGATCTTTCGGGAAGCGCTAAAGATCTCGAGTTCAAGCCCGCCTTCGTCGGTATGGTCTGCGCTCAGGGCAAGGCTGAGGCCCGAGACCTGAATCGCGATCTGACTTTTTCCGAAATCACCCTTCCCTGATTGGATGAGTTGGGTTCCTAAAGAGAGAGTACGGGACTCAGTGGTCACACTAGACCGGATAAAGGCAATGGGCTCAGCCAATGCAGTCTCGGGGATCTGGATACTTAGGGTAAGTTCCTCCGGTGTCCGGGCTGGCAGCGTGACGGGTGACTGTGCTGACCATCCCGTGGGCGTAGCAATGAGCGGGCGGACGGCCTTCAAATGGGATGTAGGATTCGGGCGGGAGCCTGGGCTCCAGTCGAAGCTGACTTGGAATCCGATATCTGACTGAAGCGCTTCGGGCTGGGCTGTAGCTCCCTTGAAAGCGCATCCAGTTCCAGAAGCAATGAAAACCACACTGAACATGACTCCGGACAAACGGGAGAGACTCATAGGAGCTCCTTTTGGAACTGGGGTTTATTCTTTGGCTTTGCGATCTTACTGGGTGGGGTAGGGAGTACTTCCGCAAGAAGGGCTGAGTAGGTCATCTCGACATCACTGAGAGAAGCTTTGCCGCTCAAAGGAATCGATGTGACTGGATTGCGGTGCTGTGGGACCTTCGGGTAGGGGAGGGACTTGAAGTCGAGCATGGGTACTCTGACTTCTTCGAGATACCGCGAAGTTTTGATGCTGGCGAAGCAGGTTCCAGTGGAGAGTTCCTTGATTGAGTCGGGATGGACTCGGAATTCTTGTACCTCGCGCTGCGATCCTTTCCCGCTAACTTCGTTTCCATCTGTTTGATAGGTTCGTTTGATGGCTTTGCGAGTCCCAAACATTTTGGCGATGTGCTCAGCGTCGTCTGCTGTGTTGACACGAAACACCAGGAAGACGTTGAAGTTCCCCATGACTTGGCCCTTGAAGGTCGGGCTAACGCGGTCCAGGTCGGACAGCGTCTGGTGTGCCACTGTGATCATGAAGTCGGAAGAGCGCCCCTTGTTCAAAAACGAGACAAAGGGCTCCGTAGCAAAGGCATCAAACTCATCAACAAAGATAGAGAATGGGCGATCCGACCTGACGGTCGGCATCCTTTTTCGGATGCCTGAGAGGAGCGTGACCTCCTGAAGAAGAAGTGAGCCCACTCGGGAGCTTTGAACGCTCTTGCCTTCGGTTGGGAGGTCGACGAAAAGGATCTCGTTTTTTCGGGTGATGTCGAGAAGGGAGACTTCGGTCTGGCAACCGCTTTTAGGTGCCGTACAGAGAATCGGAGACCACTCGCCTTGGGCAAGATTCTGCACGTCGAAGTAAAGGCCCTTGAGGTTTTCGTCGCGCCCCTCGTTCGACTGGGCATTGAGCTCATCGACCAGATCGGTCAGGAGCATGTGATCTGGTCTCTTTCGATTCGCTGACTCAAATGACCTCAATAAGGCGAGCTCGGCCGCCTTTGCGAAGAATGAGTGCTCATACTTGGAGGCGCAGTAGAATTTACTCTGAAGCTCCGACGCACTCCCGAGGCGGCAAGGATTCCAACGTGCGCTTTCTTCCATGTGGGTAGCTGACAGAAGATGGAGGTCCTGGAGCCTACCGATCCTTTGACAGTAGGAGCGGACGCGGTCGTAGAGATCCCGCTCCCCTTTGGGGTCGATGATGAGTGCCCCGTATCCCCGCGCTAGATCCCGATAGAGGAGATGTTCCATCATCACGGTCTTGCCCGACCCTGTAGCCCCAATGATGTGGGTGTGGCGCATTCTCGCGTCGTCGGTCAGCTTGAGCGTGCTGACGCTGATCGCGCCCCTTCTGTTGCTCCGGACTCCAAGGACCCGGTTGAGAAGCTGAAGGGGGCTGAGGTAGCTCCAAATTTTTGCTACGGAGACCCAGCCAAACTGAGTCGCGCTGCCAACGCAGATTAAGCCCAGGAGAGCGAACAGCAAGTACTGTTGCTGTGGGGTAAGGCCCTGCCAAGCCGAGGTCCATGAACTCGTGTGTGTTGACGGGTGGACCACGGTCAGAACTCCCTCTTTCCAAAGAGCGGAAGTTCCCCGCTGGGGGTCCAAACCAATGGGCAGTCCGCCTCCAGCTGGCTCCATTCGACAACGCCGAGCCGGACGCCCTTGGGGGCAAGGAGGACCATTTTTCTGAGGAAGCTAGCTAGCCTTGGGTCAGTGGCCACATAGAGGACCAGGAGCGTCTCGGTTCCTAGCCAGTGTTTCCAGATCCTTTGGTAGCCCCCTATGTCAGGAAAGATGTCGCACCTAGAAAG
>JAYVNB010000168.1:0-1548 GCA_043759365.1 Bacteriovoracaceae bacterium
AGCTTCGCAGTGACGCGGCGGTAGCCGCCGCTAGCTCTTTCGTCGGTGATCTTCCGGACCTGAAGCAAGAGCGCTTCGTCCTCCTGCTTCAAATATCTCGCGGGGCGAGCAGGATTGCCCGACTGGAGGATGCAAGCTTCCTGTCCTGCTCAAATGGCTACGAGCGGCTCAATAGGGTGGTCCGCGGAGGCTTCTTTCCAGGTGGTCGGCACGAATTCGACCCTGGCGACTCGCGACGCGTTCAAGTAAAGCCCGATCACGACGCACCCAGTCTATCTCGTTCGAAAGTAAAAGGCTGAGTCCTCGTAACCACGGGCTCAAATAATCGCCGTTCAGCGAGGATGGAAGCCCGCTGGGCAAACCCCTCCCCACGGTCAGCTCTCCTGAGCGATGCTACGCTCTTTCTTTGAACCTCAATCCATTGGAGGTTGCGATGAGACTGAAATTTCACGCGGGCATTCTGTTTCTGTTTGCAGCAGGCATCTTGAAAGCGGCGCAAGTCGCGCATGCAAGCAACCCCGACGCCACTCAGTTGGTTCATACGCTCGACGGTCAGTGAATCGGCGATGGCAAGATGTCCAGAAACCACCACGCTGAGGAATATCCCTGCGAATTTTCGTTCACCACGAGCAGGGTCGAAGCCACCTAGGGTCCGGTCGACCCGACGCGCAGTCTCCAGTTATCCATCTCCTGCACGAAAGATGGTGGGCTCCAAGGGGAAAAAAACGTCATGGCTTTCCAAGACAATGGAACACTGGACGGCATGCGTGGCACGTGGAGCCCAGCTCAGCCCCCTGGCCTCCAAAATTAAAAAGCCGCAGGTATTGCAGCTTTTTCGACTAGCTCCTCTCCCTATCGTGAAAGGAGATGTTTTTGGTTTGCGAATTGTTCACTATTGATGGGCGCTACGGTAAGTTGGTCGAACCACTCCTTATGGCTCGGGAAAGCCTGAAGCGGTGGACGAAGCGAAAAATTGACCCGGCTGAGTTGCCAAAACTTCGTTGGGTCGAGGGACCGACAATTTCGGCGATTGCTGAGAAGTACTACGAGGGGAGGCGCTCGACGATTTCTCGAATACTGAAGTGGCTGGCTAGGGAGGGCGCTGCTGCGACTTACCCAACTGAAACAGAAGACTGAGGGACTTGCGACTTCTCGACCTTCGCGTCGTCATTAGGCAAGAGGTTGTCCCGCATGGATCGAGCGGCCGCAGGAGAGATTGAGCCTCGTAAAATCCATACGCATTGATGCGGCGAATTTTCACCAGCCTGAGGCCACTTGAATGCACTCTGAATCAGGGTTGAAGTGAGGATCCCGCTCAACGCCCTTCATCCCTTGATTTTAGGGAAGGAAAGGAAGAGTGCCCAGTCGCCTATTCAATCTACGGGGAAGGCCAATGCGGGCCGCTCCATTCCCGGGTTTTGAACCAGCCCGCGAAGCTGATCCGGTTCGCATGGCTTGGGAGAACCTCGTGTTCCTGCTCCCGACTCAGGAAGCAAATCAGCGTCCCATCGAGCGGATCGATGTCCGTGTACGACTCGTTCTCGTAAA
>JAYVNB010000169.1:0-15149 GCA_043759365.1 Bacteriovoracaceae bacterium
ATCTAGGGCGACAGGGCGCAGCGGCATGGGGTAAAATCTCCGTCATGCCGCCCGATGCAAGAGTTGGCCCAGTTTTCAGTTCAAACGGTGTGACTCAAATCGCTTTTTCAGGCCGTCTAGGATTTGCCCGTCCAACTCGGCGTAAGGGTAGATGAAGTAGTTGAGAGGGTCGCCTTCCTGCCTGGGTTCAAGGTTCAAGTCGCGACCAGCTGTGAATTGGATGCGGTCGTTGGGCAAGTGTCCGAAAAATTCGAACATTTTTCCAGCCTTCTTCGCCTCGCTGGCGTCCATGGGGATCCAGCCTTGGGTCTTGGAATAGAGATGTGCCCAGCAGTGGTACCCTGGGACCTCGGTTTGACCCGAGGGCGGGAGGGGGAAGCCGATCTCGAACTTGCCGGCGATCTTCTGGCTCCTCGCCATTCCGATCAGGAGGGAGTGGAAGTCCGTGCAGTTGCCACGCTTGTTGGTGCAGGCCCAGACAGCGTCGCCTTGTCCCCATCCGGTGCCGTCCTTGCTGTAGGTCATCGTCTCGACCGTATATTGGTACAGCTTCCTAATCTTCTCATCTTCGCTTCCAGCGCCTTGGACCTGGGAGCTAGCGATATCCGCAATCACGCCGTTGATCGGTACCTTCCGGTCCATGGACAGGAACGCCTTCGGGTCCCAGTGCTCTTGATGGGCAGGCGAGCCCGGAGGTCGAATCACAGTCTCGTCGCGCCGGACTTCGTAGTCGAATCGGACCTGTGCAGGGAGCTTCGACGAATCCGTGATCTCGAAGTAGGCCATCGTATTGCCCTGCTTTTTTTCAACAGTGATCGTGTAAGGGAGTCCAGTCGTGATCTTTTGGCCGAAGATCTTCTGGTCCGGTCCTTGGCTCGGCATCGGGATCCACACCCGGAGGCGCTTGAAGGGAGAAGCCGGCTTGGGAATCTCCACTTGGTAGGAAAAGTCGAAATGAGCGGGCTCGGCGAGGGCGGAAGGGATTGTCAAAAGGACGGAAGTCACCCAAGCGGCGGCAGAGCAGACCAAGAGGAGAGGAGATGCCATGGAGAGAAGTTTCACTCGGAAATGCGCGGATTGCCAGTGCCATTCAATTGGGTATAGCCGCCAGGGACGCTGATTCTAAGACTCGGGCGAGGAACTTACGAATCCGCGCGGCGTTGGCTCCGAGGTCGCTCAGGCCGATGCGCGATTTAGACCGGACGTCGAGGCGGGATCCTGCTCCTTCGGCCCGGATTCGGACGATGATGTCGTCGGTGAACCCGAAGAGTCGGCTGGTTTCGAAGGCTTCGATCCGGAGTAGAGACGGTTCCTCGGCAACCAGGGTCCATCTCAGTTCGCGCGCGGCGCGGATCGCGAGCCCAAAAGCCTCGGAAGGTGGGAGGGTCAGCTTCAGGGGTTGCAGGTCCGGGTACCCTTTCCTCTGCAGGTTCGCTGCTTCCGATCCGTCGTAGGAGGGAGGATTGGGTGCGCCTTCGCGAAGCGCGAGCAGCTCAACAAACTCGGGAGGATTGTCCAAATCGGTACTGAGGTCATGGATCATGGGGTGGGACTTCGCCCGGGCGATTCCCGCGAGCGGCACCGCCGCGACGCAGAGACCGATCACCGCGGGGACCAGCGCGAAGCTGCCTCCGCCCTTTCTCCAGGACAGGGCTCCCAGGGTCGCCGCGATTATTCCCGCGACCATTCCCAGGATGAGGATCAGGAACGCTGTCCGGGGCGTGAGCCATCCCATCCGAAAAGTCAGAGGAGAGAGGGCGAAGGATACGCAAGCCACGAGAGCCAAGTACAGAGGGGCGTTCATCCGTTGATGATTGCATGATTCAGGCGCTTTCGCGCTGCATTTCCACGCATCGTTTGACCGCCCCGAGGAGCTCGTCGATCCGGAACGGTTTGGCGACGTAGGCCTCGGCATCGATGGAACTGGCCCATGCGTCGTTGTCGGCGGATGCTGTGTTGACCACGAGGGCGGCTTGGTGGCCATAGCGCTCCCGAAACCGCCTAGCGAACTGCCAACCGTCCATAATCGGCATTTTCATATCGAGGACGATCACCTCCGGCATTGAATGCTCGAGCGATTGCAAGGCCTCCTCGCCATTGCCTGCGGAGGATACTTCGTACCCAGCTTCCTCAAGGATCATCTCGAGAGTGCACCGGAGTGGGGCGTCGTCGTCGATGACGAGTACCTTGTTACGCTGCATATTCAATCCTGGCCGGCTCTCTGACGGGCAAAGTGAAGGTGAAGATCGACCCGTGTCCGGGGACGCTTTGAAAGCTCATTTCGCCACCATGTTTGCGGACGATTTCCCGGCAGAGGTTCAGACCGATCCCCATCCCTCCGTAATCGATCGAGCTTCCGAAATGAGCGCGGAAGAATTTCTCGAAGATCCGTTCTTGCGCGGGGTAAGGAATTCCAAGGCCTTGGTCCTCGATCGAAACCTTCAGGACAGTGGGTCCGGCGTCGACCTTCACGCGAATATCGCCACCTCGTGGGGAGTACCGGATGGCATTGTCGAGGAGGTTGAGGACGACTTGTTCGATGCGGGTGGGGTCAGCCTCGATTTTAAAATGGGCGGGAGCATCGACCGCGAAGCGATGGAGTGCACTCAGTGCACCGACCCGATTCACGGTTCTGCGGATCAGGTCCGACAAGTCGATCTCCAGTCGGTGCAGATCGAGCCGGTCGACTGCGACTCGAGAGTTCTCAAGGAGCTCTTGGGTCAGGCGGTTCATCCGATCGGTCTGTTCATCGATCATCCTCAGGATCCGGGTGGTCCTTGAACGGTCCCAACCCCCGCCGTACTCGAGGAGCAGCTGGGCATTGGCCTTGATCACGGTGAGGGGGGTCTTGAGCTCATGGGCCGCGGTCGAGAGGAATTCATCCCGGACTACTTCGAGTTTTCTAATCTCGGTAAGGTCCCGGAGGGTGAGGACTGCGAGCGAAGTGGGGCGCTGACTGGGACCGAGTCGTTCGATTCGGACCGGCGACGCGTAAAGGCTGATCCAGCGTGTTTGCCCATCCGGATGTTCGAAAGTCAGTTCTAGATCCTTGAAGGTCACTCCTTCCGCGATCGCGCGGCGTGCGAGTCCCTGGATTTCCCGCAAGCGTCCCGACGTATCGGTCATGGGTCGCAAGCAGTTGGCGAGTCGACCGAGGGGTAGGCGGATTCCGGCATCCCGGCCCGGCAGACCCAGCAGCTCGATGGCGGCATGGTTGGCGTCGACGATTTTCAAACCAGGATCCGCTAAAATGACTCCGTCGAGCATGCTGTCGATGATCGACCGGACTTCGCGCGAGGAGTCAGTCAGCTCGCGCATCGGTCGGCGAATCAGGAGAGCCAGAAGTGTCCCGGTTGCAGCCACAAACAGAAGACCTTTCAGGAGACTCACTCTGAAAAAAAAAGTATCGATGTGAAAAGGCCGGCTCGACCTATTTTTCAGGGCCCAATGTTGAGTCAATGCGTCCGAAACGACAATCCAGGAGCTGGCTGCAACCAAGTAGGTCACGATGATCCGGAGGGCCGGCGGGGGACTGCGCTTAGGCATACCGCGCAGGGGTGCACGGCAGGTGCCAGCGTGTCCGTGTGGTGTGAGTCCTCAGCGGGGAGCCTGCTGGATACAGCCCTCTTCGGGAGGGGGGCTGATCAAGGACACGGTGAGCGGCTGCAAGTGCCCGATGCCCGCCCGGTCGAGCCATGTTCCTTGGTCGCCTGCTCCGACGAACAAGTCGATCCGGTCGCCCTGAATGGCTCCGCCGATGTCCTCGGCTCTCCAGATGCCATCGTGCGAAGTTCCATCCGGCAGGAGCATGCCTTGGGTTTCGGCAATCCGGACCACCGCTCCGAGCGGGATCCGTGAAGGGTCCGCAGCGAGCGTGTGGAACGGGAGCAGTTCGCAGTCGCCTACTCCACGCCCATAAGGGTGTACGGTCTGCGCGTAGCGTATTTGCCCGTTCACTCTTCCCGCGAAATTGAGCACCCGGCCATCACGGAGTTTTCCCGAGCCTTCGATGTCGAGCCTCCGCTTATAGAGCGCAGTGACTTGGGCGAGAACCCCTCCCTGCAGATCCAAAAGGGATGCATCGGGAGTGCTGGCGGGGAAGTCCCCCTCCAAAAGCAGCAAGTAGTAGGTGTTCCTGAAGAGCCCCAGAGGTGAATCGGCAAAGGATTTCGGACTCGATGAAAGTAAAAGTGCCCAGATTGCGAGGAAGCCGATCGTTCGTTCAAGACGCATGAGGTAGATTCTCCGGCTTTTTTCGCCCGTAGCCGATGTAGCCTGCCCAGGTGCTTCGGACAATCCTGAATCCGAAGTTCCTGGGGACCCGCCTGCGAAAAAGAAGGTTCAGGGCTGCCCAGCTGAAGATGACGGGCTCGAGTCCCTTGATTTCGACGGGTTCAAGTCCCAAGCTTTGGCACATGATCTGAAGCTCCCGCGGTTTGATGAACAGGCGCAGGATGTGAAGGTGGTTCGGAGTATTGGGGACTAGCCACCTCACGGCCTGGATCACGACCAGCCAGGAGAGCCAATTCCGGTTGAAGGTGTGGAAGAAGAAAAGGCCGCCGGGTTTGAGGACTCGCGCAGCTTCAGTGAGGACCCGCCTCGGGTCCTCGACGTGCTCGAGGAAGTCCATCGCGCAGACGGCATCGAAAGTGAAGTCCGGAAAGGGGAGGGCGTAGGCATCGCCCAAGCGGTAGTCGATGCGACCTGTGACGTCGTGCAATCGGGCCACCTTCAAGCTTTCCTCTGAAGCGTCGACGCCTGTGACCTGGTGGCCGCCGGCCACGAGGTCATTGCAGAGAAAGCCGGCACCGCAGCCGATGTCGAGGAGGTTCAGCGTACGGGCACCCCATTCGGCCTTCAGTTTCCCGAGCACCCAGGGATTCTTGGTGCGGGCTTCGGCGCGCAGCAGTGCAATCGGGTCATCGTCGGCGCTGTACCAGCGGGCTCCGAGGCGATGGTAGAAGTCATTGTCGACCCGGGTCAGGTCAGGGGTTGCCATGGAGAGTTCCAATGCAGGATTTGGTGGAGGAGCAGGGAGAGGATCGGTAAGACCGGAAGCCATGCCCGCCATCCTAGTGCGGCCACTTCCGGCCAAATCAGGTAAGCCGTGAGAAAGACGACGGGATGGAGGACGAATAAGATGCTGTGAAGCCAGTGCTCCATCGGCTCGCACTCCCGAGCATGGACGAATTCGTCCTTCGTGATGAAGAAGCAAGAAAAGCCACAAAGAGCGATAAAAGCGATCGTAGCCGTCGCGCTCGGCGGTAGCATGAGCATCAGGAAAAATGGGGCCAGGACAGTCAGGGTGTCGAGAGGGTGTCCGATCCTCTCCCACTTCCCCAGTCCCCGTTTGCGATGAAAATGAAATTCGTCAAAAGCCATGGCAACGCCTTGGAGGAGGATGGGAGCGGCGAACCAGGACCTCATCGAACCTCGACTTCGAAGATTGCGCCACACAAGGTCAGGCCGGGACCAAATGCCAAACTGGCGATTTTGCGACCGGTTCCAGCGGAATCAGGATCTCCGAGGAGGGCTTCCCATATCGTGGGCAAAGTGGCGGAGCTCATGTTTCCCCGTTCGAAGAGGGTCTTGCGGCTCTGGGCGACTTGGTCGGGGCGGGCTTGCAGGAGGGTTTCCACGCGATCGATGATTTTAGGCCCTCCCGGATGGACGGCAAAAACGACATCCCGTCGCTCGGCTTCGAAATCCATTTCGGCATCCTCGAATAGACGGGCAAGAAATCCTTCGAGGCGTGCGGCGATCCGCTCGGGGACATCGCGGGAGAGGGTCATCCGCATTCCGTGGTCGCCCGGGACCCACGTCATGTGGTCGGTGGAATCGGGTGCGCGCTCTTCGCGACACGCGAGAACCTTGAAGGAGCGTCCTTGTGGAGCCTTGGCCCGAGCTGTGTAGCGAAGCGCCCCGTCCGCAAACAGGCTTTGGATCACGAGCTGCTCCGGCTCGTGGTTCGCGGGATTCAGGTGGAGAGTGCAGTACTCGGTGTGTAGGATATCCACCCGGGCTCCGAGGGTCTCATCGATCGGTTCGAAAGCCGCGAGCGATCCGGCGGCTAGGCGTACGGCTGGAATCGAAGCGTAGCAACCCATGTGATAGGCATGGGTCACGCGGGTCTGCGGATTATCGGGAAGCGAGGAGAGCCAGCGCTGCGGGAAGCTGGGGGCATCGTATCCCGTGCAGGAGACGTGGATGAGTTCGTCCGGAGGACTGCGTCCATCCATCAGCTCGGGGACAGCGATCGACATCGCCCGGGAGAACTCTTCCATTCTGGAACTCATGCCTTGACCTAGGACGTTCAGGTCCAAAGTGAAAACTTTTGCATTCTCGAAATCCATAGTCGAAAAATCCGAAAGCCACGTTCGCCGCGTGCCGATCTTGTCCGGAGCGCATCCGAAACGCCTGAGCCTGCGTTCAAAGCCATGCTCGAGATCCGCGAGCGCGTCGGCAGGCATCGGATGATCCGAGGCATCCATGCGAGAGCTGGCTTCGGCCCGCGCGTGGGCTTTGGACAGCCAACGGAGGGCTTGCTCTTGGGAGTGCACGAAAGGAGGGAGATGGGTCCGGAATTCGTGAAGCCAGGCGGGTTGCTTCAGACGCATAGGCAGTGAATAGCGGAACGTTCCGAGCTTGTAAACTCAGCCCGGGAGCTCCTGGAAAACGGCCTGCGTCACGAGGTCGGTGTCGCTCAGATCGGGAAAGTAGAAGTCCGGTTGCGCTGCACGAAGCTCATCTTGGTCGATCCGGGTGCCGGTCCCGACTGCGATGGACCTGGCTCCGATCGACCGACCACAGCCGACGTCGTGAATCGTGTCACCGATGATGACGATTTGCTTCCTTTCGAAGCGAATGCCGAGCTTTTCCTCAGCCCGTCGGGCTGCCACAGTGGGAAGCTCGTATCGATCCCAGTGGTCATCGGCATAGGCTCCCCATTCGAACCATCCGCCCAGCCCAGCTCCCTCCAGTTTGAGGAGAGCGCCTTGCTCGAGGTTTCCGGTCAGGAGAGCCAGGGAGCATCGCGGATTCTCCGCTAGGGATTCTAGGAGTCGCTGCACTCCCGGTAGGACAGCGATCTCGTGAGCGCGCTTCTTGATGCCTTCTCTCGCCAGGCGGAGGTACATCGTCAGGACTTCATGGATGGCGGCCTCGATCCCGGTCCTGGAGGCACCTCCCTGGAGGAGCAATTCGCGACAGATCTGGCCGTCTGTTTTCCCGGAGAAGTGAATTTTCGGGATGCTGAACCCAGGAAAAATTTGAAGGATCGCGGCCTCGAAGCATTCCTTCCAAAGCGGACCGCCGTGAAGCAGAGTTCCGTCAATATCGAAAAGAAGAAGGCGTCGATGGGTGCGGTGCATCCGGATGATTGAAGCTTCCTCCCGGTCAAGCTGTCAAGCGGCGCTTCCGTGATTTCGTTCGGAAGGGAACTCATGGCGAACTTCGAAATTGCCCGTATTGAGCACGATCCGTCGGCCTAGGGTGCCGCCCGTATTTTGTTCGATCACGGGAATCTTGAGCTCCGCGAGCAAATTCAGGGCGAGCTGGACGTTCAAGCGGCCGATGCCTTCTCCGATGGTCACGTTGAGAAGGACGTTGGCTCCCCCATAGACCTTGGCCAAGAGCGTGCGGGGTCGCGAGCCGAAAGCCTCGAGTGCCTGCAGCAGCAATGGAAGCGCGCAGTTTCCGTAGCGTGCGGATCGGGGGTCGCTCGACTGGGCTTCAGGAAGCAAGTAGTGATTGAGTCCTCCCAAGTGGAGTTCTCTGTCGTAAAGGGCTATGGCGACGCATGAGCCGAGAATCGTGGTGATCTCAGCCGGTTCCCGCGAGGCAGCGAGGGTGCCTGGAAAAAGGTAGATCTGTTTCAAGCTGCGAGGACCCGGTCGAGATCGAGGACTTGGATCGTACGGTCGTCGAGGAGGGCGAAATGAGCAACGAGTCCGCTGGAGTCACCTGCCATGGCGTCCGCGGACTGGAATCCGTTGGGCTTGAGCTCGATGACCTGTTGGGCTTCCTCGACGGGAAACCCGAACTTCACCCCTTGAGTATGACAAACGACGATGTAGCCCTCGTGAGTGTTCAATGCCGAACCCAAGGTGTTTTTCAAGTCGATCACCGGAAGGATTTCGCCCCGGAGGTTCAACGCTCCAAGATAGTGGGCGGGTGCCAGAGGCAGTGCGACGATCGGTTGAAATCGGACGATCTCCAGCACATTGTCGATGGGCAGTGCGAAGTGCCGTTCGTCTTGGCGGCAAAGTAGGTAGATCGCGGTTTCGGGCTTGCGCGATTCGCTCGGAGTCGAGGCTTGGGTCGTCGCGGAAGCGACAACCGGCGGGGCAACGATGGCTGCCGGGACCGCCGCCGGTGGCTGAATCGCGATTTCAGTAAAAAATGAATCGGCTCCGTTGGGCGCCGCAGGAGGAGTGGCGAGCGCGTTGGAGGTTTCCTTCGCCATCTGCTGGGAGGCCGAAAGAGCCAGAGACTCCCCCGACGGTTTCCAGGTCGCTACGAGTTTCAATGCGTGCTTTCGCTTTTCGTAAAGCTCTGGAGAGTCGGTCGACGCCTGCGCCAGATCAGTGAAGTAGCCCTCGACCGATTGGATGGTATCGGAAAGGAGGAACTCGAGGACGGGTGCGTCGGAGTCAGACAAAGCAGCGAGCGGGGCGCCGGTGGCGTCCTGAAGACCCACTAAGGCACTTTCGAGCCCGTGCACCAACTGTCCGCAATGTTGGAAGCCAGCCGCCTGCAGGTTGCCCTTGAGACTGTGGCAAGCCTTCATGAGGCGTGTCAGAGTGGCCGAGGTCGCGACCGCGAGGTCGGGAAGCGCTTCCTGGAATTCGTGAATGTATTCCAGGCTGTCTTTGAGGCACTGGGACTGGAGCTCTTTCATGAAGTCGTCGTTGTTCACTCAGTCGGATCGGCGCGTTGAAGGCTGGGCTTTAAAGAAGAGATCGTCACGTCGGCCTTGAGCTGCATCGTCCCGGCCTCGGGCTTGCACTGCCGGATTTCAACCGGAGGAAACCCAGGCAATGAACGCACTCGAACTTCTCAAGGAAGACCACCAACGCGTCTCGGCGCTATTCGACCAGATTGAACAAGCCTCGGAGATGGCGGATCGTCGTCGCGCCTTCGAAAAAGTCCGCCGCGCGCTCGAGTCCCACTCCCATATCGAAGAGATCGTGTTTTACCCGTTCTTCCAGAACAAGTCAGAATTCAGAGATTTGATCGAGGAAGCTTACGAGGAACATCAGGAAATGAAGGTGCTTTTGGATGAAATCGAGGAGTGCACGGATCCGGACGATTTCGAAGACAAGATCGATGAGCTGATCGACTCGGTCCAGCACCACGTCGACGAGGAGGAGAACGAGTTGTTCCCTCGAATTGAAACGGATTTCGACTCTCAGGAGCTGGAGGAGCTCGGCGCGAAGCTCGAGGAAGCTAAGCAGGAGACGCCTGAGGCTGCTTGAATCGAATGGGATCAGTCAGGCGCCAGGAGTCCTTCACATTTCCGGCGAAAGTTTGACGCTGGATCGCGCTGAGAAGTCGCCGCCGGGCATGCCCCACGCGTAGCGGTACCCCACTTCGCCTGAGTTCCAGATCTCCACGGTGATCTCTTCCCGGAAAACCGAGCGATCCTCAAGCGCGCCGTGTCCGAAAACGAGAGTTTGAAGCGAGCCCGCCTCAGAAACTCCTTCGCTCCTGAGTTCATGGGTGGTCATCTTCGGGTGGTTCGAGTGGACGCTCCAGAGGCAGAGAGTCTCCTTAGGATCGTAGGCGATCGTGGATCGCTCTTGGTGGAGAAGTGTGCCATCCATCCCCTGGGCTTGAAACGCGATCTGAATCGCGTGGCCATCGATCACGGGCGAGATCTCCAAGCGGCCGATGAAACGGGAGCCTTCATGATTGATGCCTTCTCCCTCGAACTTCCCTGAACGTTGCGACAGAGCCTTGAGGATTCCCGACATGCGGTAATGCATATCATGAGGGAACCCAATAGACACCTCGCCTGGCAGACTTTATAATTGAGACAGCGTGTCCGAATCCTACGTCACTTTTGAAATTGAACAGCTGTTGGTGGGTGAGTCCCTTCCCTGCCCACTCTTCGTTTACGTGGATTTTCGCTTCATCACTTTTCGGGGTGAGGGAGATGTGCTGGACCGGGTGGCTTTCGACCGTCTGATCTCGAAGAAGGTTAAGCAGTTGTTCATCCAGGAGAAAGACCGTCCCCGGTTCCTGGCTTGGGCGCAGACTCGGCCGACATCGCCACCACCGGTGACCGACGACGATCGAGCGATATCGGATTTTCGCGAGGACGCAAGCCGCAAGCTGTACGACATATTCCAGGACAATCACTCCAACAAAGTCGTGACCCAGACTTTGGCCGCCAGCAAGAAGCTGGTGGCTGAAATCATGAAATCCCCATTCGCCGTCAGACCCTTGGCGCAGCTCCAGAGCTATTCTCAGGGCACGGTCGACCACTCGGTCAACGTCAGCATCCTTTCGGTCTATCTCGCGATGCAGATGGGTTATTCCCACGCGATGATCTTGCAGCATGTCGGGGCAGGTGCTCTGCTACATGACTTCGGCAAGACCGTGGTACCCGTGGACGAAAAGGATACTCGTGAAGTGGCCGCCGAAAAACTCCGATTGCACCCTGAGCTTGGCGCGCAGCTCCTTGAAAAAGAACCGAAGGTGCCGAACGAGGTTAAGCTGATCGTCGCGCAGCACCATGAAGCGCATGACGGGACTGGGTATCCCAAGCGACTCCGCGGCGCCGCCATTTACGATCTCGCGAGGATCGTCTCGATCGCCAATCAGTTCGACGAGCTCGTATCCTCGGGTAGGGGCTCCCTGTCTGAACGGCAGAAGATGGCGATCTCCAAGCTCGATCACGAAATGAGCGAGAAGTTCGATCCGCAAAAGCTCGACAAGGCGTTGAAGATTTTCAAGCTGGGATTGTGATCCATGTGAGCGGCGGCCTTCGTGCCTCGGGTTCGGGCATGGCGGGCGTCAAGTGACGGTGCGCAAGCTGCGCTGCGCTGGCGCGCCTGGGCTCGCGCTTCATTATAATTTCCATTAACAATATGTATAGATGAACTCCGAAAAAGCCTCGACGTTGAAGCTGCTCAGGGAAGGCATGGGACAACCGGTGCATGTGCTCGAGAACCGGAGCGGCGATGCCTACCATGCGGTTCGTGCCCGCCTGCCGGAATTGTCCGAAACGAGCATGATCCCGGTGATGTTTCTCATCACTACTTTGGCGTTCCTCGAAGCCGGGACGACGGAAGGGGTGGATGGCTGGACGCCGGCCGATTTCCTCTCCTATCTCCGGTTTGAGCATGGCAGTCTCGTCGTCCGTCTCGATGTCATCCGGGAAAGAGCCGTGTTCACGGAAGTGAACCTCAATCCCAAGGGCGAGATCTCGATCGAGACGCGCGGACGCGGGCAATCCGCTACCCGGTGGCTGGCCTACGTCGAAGGACGAAGCCACTTACATCGGGTGAATGTCAACCTGTCCTGACTCGTCCTCCCGTGTTATGAAGCCGAAATGCTTCATTTGAACGGCATCTCCAAGCAGTTTGGAGCCAAAGTCCTCTTCGAAAATGCCGACTTTCACCTCGGACAACGTTCCCATGCCGCCTTGGTCGGTCCCAATGGCGCCGGAAAAAGCACGCTCATCAAGATCATTCTCGGTCAGGACGTTCCGGATTCGGGTTCCGTGAGGCGGGCGAGCGGTCTGTCGATCGGCCATCTCGCCCAGGAAGTGCCTCGTTTCTCGAACCGCCCGGTGCTTGAGGAAGTGATGAGTCTCGACGGCCGCCGCGAGGAACTGCTCGAGTCCCGGGCTAGAGTCGAAGCAAAACTCGAAATGGCTGGCGAAAGCGCCCTGGAAGAGGACATCGAGCGCTTGGGTCGCCTGATCGAGGAACTCGAGCATTTGGACGAATACCGTCTCGAGTCCCGAGCCAAGGCGATTCTGGAAGGAATGGGTTTCACTGCCCGCGACTGGGAGCGGAAGCTCTCGGAGTTCAGCGGGGGCTGGTTGATGCGGGTAGCCCTGTCGCGAATTCTCCTCATGGACCCCGATCTGCTGCTTCTCGACGAGCCGACCAACCACTTGGACTTGGAGTCGTTGCTTTGGCTCGAGGGATTTCTGAAGTCGTTCCAGGGAGCGCTTTTGATCGTCAGTCACGATACCGAGTTCCTGAACCGGGTAGTGACCGAAGTCATCGAGATCGATCAGCGCAAAGTCGTCACCTACCGGGGCAACCTCGAAGCTTACGCCGTCCAGAAGCAGGAGCGCCTGACTTTGCTCCGCGCGCAATTCGACGGCCAGCAGGCGAAAATCGCGCACCTCGAGGCATTCGTGAAACGCTTCGGAGCCAAGGCCACCAAGGCAAGTCAGGCCCAAAGCCGCGTGAAACAGATCGAGAAGCTCGAGAGTCAAAGAGTCGAGCTGCCGGATGACCGTTCCACAGTCCGATTCAAGTTTCCTCCCGCTCCCCACAGTGGGAAGGAAGTGGTGACGTTGAGGCGAGCAGAAGTGAAATACGGACCTAAAACGGTGTTTAGGGACGTCGACTGGGTGCTCAGGCGGGGGGCGAGGGTCGCAATTGTCGGAGTCAACGGCGCGGGCAAGACGACTTTGCTTCGACTCCTGAGCGGTCAGATGCAGCCCACGGGTGGGGAGGCGCGTCTCGGTCACGAAGTGAAGGTAGGTTATTACGCCCAAATCCAGGCAGAGCAGCTCAACATGTCGAAAACGATTCTTCAAGAGCTGGAGCAGATGGCGCCCGAGATGCCGATGAGCCAGGTGAGGGGAGTTGCGGGTGCCTTCCTCTTTTCGGGTGAAAGCGTGGATAAGAAATGCGGGATCCTTTCGGGCGGAGAAAAGGCGCGTGTCGCCTTGGCTAAACTTCTCTTGTCGCCCAGTAACTTCCTGATCCTAGACGAGCCGACCAACCACTTGGATGTGGATTCTCGCGAAATCCTCCTCGAAGCCCTGGAGGGCTACACCGGTACCCTGGTCATCGTTTCCCACGATCGCGCTTTCATGGCGCCACTCGTGGACACGGTGCTGGAGATTGAGCCCAGCGATTCAGGGTCCCGAGTCGTCGCGCTTCTGGGAAGTTACGATGATTACCTAGCCCGCAAGATCCAGGAAATCGCTGCGCGAGACGCCAAGAGGATGGTTCAGTTGGGACCACAGGCGGGAGCGAAGTCGACTGTAGGGGGAGTCGAGGAAGCGCCGGCGGGATCCCGCAAGGGCCCTGGGCCATCGAACAACCAGAAAAGGTCGTGGGAGCGGCAGCGCGACCAACTGGAGGGCGAAGTCACCCAACTCGAAGCGGTCATTGCCGAGATGAACCGCAAGCTGGCCGACGACTCGACGTATTCTGACAAAGCCGCGATGTTGCAGCTTCTCGAAGAACGACGTAAAATCGAATCAAGCCTCTCTGAGAAGCTTTCCCAGTGGGAGGATGTTTCCGGGCGTCTTGACGGGGCTTGAAGGGGTCAGGAGAGAACCATGACAAAAGATTATTCCACCCTCCGGGAGCTTCTGTCCGAGCAAGAGAAGTTTCCGCTCCGGTACCTTCACAAATTCATCGGTAAGAATTCACCCGCGTTCCTGATGGGGGTCCAGTGCCTTGAAGCGGCTTTTCCGAAACTCAAACAGCAGTCCCGCAGGGAGAGCGGGGCCAAAGCGCACGTAGCCCTGACTTTCGAGTTCGAAGCCGACTCGGCCGATGAAGTCATCCAAGTGCTGGAGGCTACGGAAGTCCTCCCTGATTTGGTCCTCGTCTTGTGAGTTCACTGCTTCGGCTCGCTTGGCCAGTCGTGCTGGGATATCTGGGCCTGACGACCATGCAGCTCGTCGACTTGCTTTTCATGGGGCGGGTTTCACCGGAAGCCCTGGGGGCGGTGGGAGTGGGTTCGGCGTTTTTCGGGTGGGCCATTGTGACCGGGATCGGACTCTTGAGCGGACTCGATACCTTGATTTCTCAGGCTTACGGTGCGGGCGATTTAAGGTCCACTCGGGAGTCGCTGGTCCAAGGGCTTTGGATTGCGGTCGGTACCTCCATTCCGTTCACTCTGGCGCTGGTTTGGGTCGCCTCCCACTTGGAGAATTTGGGGATTCATCCAAACGTGGCAGTTCATGCGAAGCCCTACCTGACGGTGCTCGCGTTCTCCCTCCTTCCTGCGCTGGTGTTCAGTGCGATCCGACAGTTTTTTCAGGCGATGAGTTTGGTTCGACCCGCCATGATGGTCCTGATCGGCGCCAATTTACTGAACGCCTTTCTCAATTGGGTGTTCGTCTTCGGGCACCTCGGATTTTCGCCCATGGGAGCGGAGGGCTCGGCCTGGGGTACTCTTCTCGGACGGGTCGCCATGATGTTGGCCATGACGGGAATCCTTCATTCCTGGGATTCACGCGAAGGAAGGTTGAATGGCACGGGACGGGTGCTTCGGGGCAGCGCCTGGCATTTCGATCCCGAGCGCACCGGGGCCTTGCTGAGGCTGGGTATTCCAGCCTCGCTTCAATTGGCTTTTGAAGTCGGAGTGTTCACTGTGGCCACTGCTTTGGCAGGAAGGCTGAGGCCAGTGGATCTGGCAGCTCATCAAATCGTGCTCAATATCGCGAGTACGACCTTCATGGTCACCATGGGGATCAGTTCCGCGACCGCGGTCCTAGTCGGCCAATCCTTGGGGAGACGCGACCCTTTCATCGCCGTGAAATGGGGCTGGAGGGGAATGGGGTTGGCTCTGGCCTTCATGACCGGCACTTGCATCGTGATGCTTTTGATCCCGGGGCCCTTGCTCCGAGTCTACACCTCCGATGTGGAGACGATCCGCGTCGGAACGAGCATACTTTTTGTGGCAGCTTTGTTCCAAATTTCCGATGGGCTTCAAGTCGTGGGTTCGGGCGCGCTTCGAGGCGCGGGAGATACCCGGAGTTCAATGATCGTCAACTGGGTCGGGCACTGGTGCATAGGGTTGCCCGCTGGAATTTTTCTCTGCTTCCGACAAGGGCTCGGGCTTCAGGGGCTTTGGATCGGCCTATCTGTCGGCCTGACTGCGGTAGCGGTCGGTTTGGTGATCCGGTGGCGCCAGGCCAGTCATCGGCTGGTTGCTCAGGA
>JAYVNB010000170.1:0-39057 GCA_043759365.1 Bacteriovoracaceae bacterium
GGGGTTTTTCATTTCTAAGGTCGAAACTAAGGTCGAACTTGGCAGAGGTCGTTCGGGTCCCGCGGCCGTGCGACGGTCAGGGTCATGGACATCATGTCACGGATGCCGAAGGAGTTGAGGGTACTCGCTAGCCTACGACTCCCGATGTAGAGATCGATTCGATGGCCTTGAATTGCGCTGCCCGTGTCCATGGCCACCCAGTTGCCATTGTGATGGGAGCCGTCAGGAAGCGGCATTCCCTCGGTTTCCTGGATGTGAACCACTGTGCCCAAGGGGATCAAGTGGGGGTCGACTGCAATCGTCTTGAAGGGGATCGCCGCGCAGCCCGAGGCAGTGATTCCGAATCCATGGATTGAACTCTCCACATAACGGATCACGCCTCCGCGAGTCCCCGCGTTAGTGATCACTCGGCCGTCCATCAAGAGGCCGGAGCCCTCGATGTTCAGGAGGCGTTTGTATTCGTGATTCACTCGGGCCAGAACCGTTCCAGAGGGGGTGAGCACATCGGTATCTTTGGCTTGGCCTTCGAACTCCGACTCTTCCCGTAAAAAGTACCCGGTGTTTTTGAATAAGCCCAAAGAGGTGCTCTCGTCGGCGAAGGCTGTGATTGAAATCAAGGCCATCGCAAGAATATGAGTAAAATGCTTTTTCATAAGCGGAGCTTTCCTGGTTAAATCGGCTGTGACGCGGGCTATCAGGGGTGCAGGGGTGTGTCAAACCCCAGCGTCCGAAAGCGTCTCAAAGGGTCGTAAAAAGCTCAATTATATTAATGCAATGCGTTATCTCTTTCCAAAGCTCCATAAGCCGCTAAAATAAAAAGACAAGGCTTCAGGGGAGGCTACGGATGGTAGAACGGGGATCAAAGCGCCGAGGCGCGTCGCGCGCAACGTGTCAGGTTTTAGGGGCGGGAGCGGCTTGGCTGATGGCGATAGGTGGGCTGAGTAGCCCGCCGTCGGCTTGGGCTGCGGAGGGCGTTGAAGCGAAGAGCATGTTGCCTCCGACATTTTCACCCGGGCAGCCGCTCACGGGCTCAGAAGCGTTGTTCACGAGCTGCGGTGGCAACCAAACGAATTCCGCCAATGGGACGGCTAAGAACGCCCTCGATATCCTGACCAAGATTCTGGGCGGCAAGGCCAGTACGATCATTCCTCCTCGCGGCCCGATCACGATCGATACAGACTGCGGCAAAGCGGCAGTCACTGAAGCCGAGCAGGTGAAATGCGAAGCCATGCGGACGGACGGCAAGTTCGACCCTGCGAAGCTTCAGACCTTCATTACCCAAGATGCGATTGCGGTGAGCAACCTCTCCTGCAGGGACAATCAGTTCAAGGCCCTTCAGGGGGAGTTGGGCTGCCTGAGTAACGCCGCCACAAGTCTCAATCAGCAGATCGCTTCGCTTCAAAGTGCGTTCGAGCTGCAGATCAACGGAAACGGGACACCCCAAAATCAGGGCGCTCGCGGTTATTTTCAGCAGATGAAAGAGTACATCGTCGAGCGCAAAGCGCAGCAGGAAGATATCACTAAGAAGCTGAACGGCGGCGACAACGGCGAAAAAGGGCTGATTCCGCTCCAAGGCGAAGCGCAGGCCCTGGTCAAGTCGATGCCTTCGGCGGTTCAAGGGCTCAAGGAGTCGCAAAGGGCGATGGTGATCCAGCGCCAAGCGCTCGAAGAGCAAATCGATACTCGAACCTCAGGACTGGCCAAGGATTGCTTCGTCAATAAGAAGGATCCCACCTATCTCTGCGATCGCACCACGAGTGGAGCCAAGCCCGTGAGTCTCAGCGAATATGTCGCTTGCAGCTATGAGGCATTTCAGAGAGTCGGGGCGAATGGACGGCGGGACGATTCGTCGTTGAACAAAGCTCGAGCTGCGGGGATGGCTGGACAGCTCCGCTCGCTGCTCGATCAAATCACCTCGGACTTCGCGACCAGTTCTTCGCTTCCAGCCAATGCCCAGGACTCCCAAGTTGGGGGAGACGCGACCTACCGAATCAAGTCCGCGCCGTTGGCTGAGCTTTACTACGCCGACAGTCTCAAACGGTTCAGCGGCACTAATCCGAGTGTCTACGATTTCGTGATGAGACAGATCGATCAGTGCTTCTACCAAGCGGAGCGCCAGGTCGCGGTCGAGAAGACCAAGGCCAACTCCAGTATCGGCCAAGCCCAGAACGCGATCACCAAGACCGAGCGGGACAACAGCAAGCAGGCCAATGACCTGCTGACTGAGTGGTCGACCCAATACACGGCAGCCATGAAAACCTTGACTGGCGCCCATCTGCCGCTCGACACCTCCGGATGCACGGACAAGAAACCCGAAGTCCAGTCCTCCTGCCTGGAGGAGCTCACCAAGAAATACACCGGACTCATCAATGGTTCGGGTAAGGACGCGGTCACCTTCGATATGAAGATCCACGGCACCGACGCGAAAATGGACGTCACTTTCAAGTGCTTGGGACTCGCTGGCTGCATTGCGCAGATGCAGGCCAAGGGGACGGCCCTCAAGAAGGAGGAAGCACGCGTCACCCGGCAGCGGCAGATCCAACTCACCCAGTTCAACAACAGCGTGATCAGCTACGAGAGCCGGGCCGCAGCCTCGTTCAATGGCCAGAGCACGGTGCTTTCGAACATGGTGAAGAGGCTCAATCTCACCTTGGGCAAGCTCGGGGTCAGCGGAGCCGTCGACATCAAGCCCTTGAGTCCATGCGACCCTCCTGAGTTCGACAAGGAGGAGGGGGACAGCTCCGGCAACGGCGGCCAAGGCGTGATTCAACCTCCCAAGAACTTGGTCAAGGACCTCGGTTGCCGGATGAGCCCTCCATTGATCGACGTGGCCGGGGATTCGTTTGGAAGCGCCAACTCGGCACTGGCGTCGGGAGTGACGAAGAACGATGACGATTTGGCGAAGGCGCAGAAAGCGCTGACGGACGTGACGAACAAGGCGGCGGAATGCACGGATGCCGATAAAAAGAAGGCGGGGGATGCCCTTGAGAAGGCCCGTGCGAAACTTCGGGAAAGCCTTTGCGTAGGAAATCGCGAGTACTGTCCTGACAGTGCCGGAACGAGCTCGCTACAAACCCTCCTGGACGCGGCAAACAAGGTCGCAGGAGATCTGGATGCTCCAACGACGGACGATGGCGGAAGTGGCGACACCGCACTGACCAGTCCCGGGATGGCGGAACTTTGCAAGGAGTCGAATCCGATTCCTAAGGTCTGTAAAAAGGGCGCTAGCGAAGCCGTGATGCGGGATGACATCGCGGACTACCTCAGGGGCACCACCTGCAAGGACTCCAAGAGCGATGAAGGTTCGTCCGACTACGCTCATTGCGTTGACGAAAAAAAGGCTGAGTACAATACGCAATGCGATCCTGGTAAACCTGAGGGTGATCCCACTTCCACAGTGAATATTTGCAAGCGGCCGCAAACGGTCTATGTGACTTCGCTCTGCTCGGGCAAGCCCAAGTCGACCGAAATGGATGGATGCGTGAAGAAGGAAACCGCCGCTGCCCGCGCGAAATGCGACGACTGGTCAACCGAGCGAAGTCAGTCGAACGCCAAGTCAGCTTCCGAGTGCGCGAGCGTGATCGGTGAACTGAAGTACAAGACCGAAAAAGGCGCCAAAATCACGGGCAATGGCGATGGTACCGCCGGAGGCGCCGACCGGTAATTCGCGGCCTTGGCTTTACTCCCGTGACTGAAGTAAGACCATTCTATGACCCTCAAGCTTCCGTTCGTCAAGATGCAGGGCCTCGGCAACGACTTCATCGTGATCGATGATATCGGCAAAGTGCAGGCGATCGGGCGGCGTCCCGAGGTCACTCCCGATCTGGCGCGCAAGATCTGCGATCGACGGTTCGGAGTGGGGGCGGATCAGTTGCTTTGGCTCCGTCCCGCCCAGGGGCGCGAAGCGGACGCTCGGATGGAGATCCTCAATTCAGATGGCTCGGTGGCCGAGATGTGCGGCAACGGGATCCGGGCGATCGGCTTGTTCTTGGCCAAGCACGGGCCTTTCCCGAAACGCATGCTCTACTCGGTCGAAACCTTGGCAGGCATCAAGACGATCCAAATCCATGGCGACGAAGTGGCAGTGGACATGGGGCCTCCGAGTTTGGGAGGAGGGTTCGAGTCGACGGCTTCGGGACCGGATCGGAACCCGTCGAAGGGACCGGGAGAGAGGATCGAAGTGGGCGGGCAGTCGCTCGAGTTTTTCGAAGTGGACATGGGCAACCCTCATGCAGTCGTTTTTGTGGACGACGTGGCGAAAGTCGCGCTGGAGGATATCGGTCCTCGGTTCGAAGTCCATGCGAGGTTCCCGGCTCGAACCAATGTGGAGTTCGTCCAAGTGATGGCGCCGGATCGCATCCGAGTCCGCGTGTGGGAGCGAGGCGCGGGAGTAACGCTCGCTTGCGGGACGGGCGCTTGTGCTTCGGCGGTCGCGGCTTTGGGAACAGGGCGGGTTCAAGGCGAAGTGAAAGTGGAGCTCCCCGGGGGTCTGCTGAAAATCGTCTGGCCGGGTCCTGCCCAATCCGTGGTCATGGCAGGACCGGCGGCTGAAGTGTTCCGGGGAGAGTACTGGGTCTGAGTGCTCCGATCGTAGCGCTCAGATCGGGGATCGCTTCAGTGATCGATTTTCGAGAGCGGATTGATGTAGAGACGAAAGGTCTTGTCCCGATGGCGGCGGATCGCAAACACGCCGTTTTCTTTTTCAGTGGCGAGTCGATGATAGAACTCCTGATCCACTGCCGAGACTTCCTGCACGGTTTTGCCTTCGTATTTTCCAAAATCGACGATGACGAGATTCTCGTCGATGATTCCCGTAACCGGGCTTCCTGACTGACTCATGTGTACAGCAACCTCCATGTTTGGATGAGTACTTCTTTAGCGTAATGGCTGCTGCGCGTAAGATCAACACCCGTCAATGCTCTGGCGGAATCGGTCTGGACGATGGACTGAGTCGGGTGCTCGCTCCCGATCTGTTTTGGCGCGCACAAATCCTGATATTCTCAAAGAAAGTGCCCCAGCACGGATTTGCCCTATGGTATGAACCGTCATCTATGTGCGGCGTTGTCGGCTTGATTGGAACCCCGGATGCGGCTCGGGAAGCGTTCCTCGGTTTGACGGTATTGCAGCACCGCGGCCAAGACGCGGCGGGCATTCTGTCTTACGATGCGGACGGCTTTCATCGGGTCAAGAATCTGGGATTGGTGGAGTCGGTTTTCACTCGGGACGGCGTAGCGTCGCTGACGGGAAACCTGGCGATCGGTCACGCCCGCTATAGCACTGTGGGTCGAGGTGACTTGGTCGACGTCCAACCTTTTGTCCTGAATTACCCGTTCGGTCTGGGAATCGTTCACAACGGCAACATCGTCAATACGGTCACTTTGAAGGAAGAGCTCCGCAAGCGTCGGCGGAACCTCGAGACCCATTCGGATACCGAGATTGTGCTCAACCTCTTGGCCGAAGGGTTGGTTGCGAGTCCTTCGGGGAGCGCGGGCGGCAAGCTCGAGTTCGATCACATCTGTGCCGCGATCCAGCCGATTTTCGACAAAGTGAACGGAAGCTACAGTATCGTGAGCTTGATTGCGGATCATGGGCTGCTCGCGTTCCGGGATCCCAGTGGATTTCGCCCCCTGGTCTGGGGGAGGCGACCCACCTCCGGACAGTCCAAGCGGTTCGAAGACGGATCGGGCTCCTTGCCGTCAGGCGAGGCCCATATGATCGCTTCCGAGAGCGTCGCCCTCTCGTTCATGGGTTACGAGAGCATTCGGGATGTCCAGCCGGGAGAAGTCGTCTTCATCGACATGGAAGGAAATGTCCATAGCCGAGTCCTGACGAAGCGCCCTCATCGGCCGTGCATGTTCGAATGGATTTATTTCGCCTCTCCCGAGAGTGTGATCGACGGCGTGCCGGTCTACGGGACCCGCATCAACTTGGGCAAAGCTTTGGCCAAGCTGCTGGCGAAAGAGATTCGGGCGAAGAACATCGAGGCGGATATCGTGGTTCCGGTTCCTGAGACCTCCCGGATCGCGGCGATCGCCTTGGCGGAAGAGCTTAAAATCCCTTATCGCGAGGTCCTGATCAAGAACCGCTACATCAAGAGAACTTTCATCCTCGATTCGCAGGAAAAGCGCCAGAAAGCGGTCAATCTCAAGCTCTCGCCCGTGCGCTCCGAGATCGTCGGCAAGCGCGTGCTGCTGGTCGACGACTCGATCGTGCGTGGCACTACGTCCAAGAAGATCGTTGAGCTGGTCCGCCATGCGGGCGCGTCGAAAGTTTACTTCGTCTCCACCTGTCCTCCGATTAAACATCCGTGTTACTACGGCATCGACTTCCCCAGTCACGACGAGTTGATCGCCTATGGCCGCGATCGCAAACAGATCGAGGAAGCCTTGGGCGCTGATGCGGTGATTTACCAAGACCTCGATGGATTGAAGCGTTCGATCGGTTTGGAGAATCCCTGCATGGCTTGCTTGACCGGGGAGTATCCGAGCGATGTCGCGGATGGAAAACGTTTCGCAGCCGATCGAACCGAGGATCGGGGCAAGGCCCAGACCGGTTGAACAACAGTCCTGATAGGGAGATTCGGTGACCTCACCTTTGTACCGCGGATCCGTGAAAGATGTGCTGGGGCCGGTGAAGTGTTCCGGGCAGGATGCGGTTCTTTTTGATTACTCCGACGCTTTCTCGGTCTTTGATTGGGGGAAAATGCCGGATGCGCTCCCCCGCAAGGGAGAAGCGCTGGCTACTTTGGCGGCGCACTGGTTTGAGAGCTTGGAGCGCCCCGCAACTTGGAAGGATTTTTCGAAGACTCCGGAAGCGTTGGCTCTCCGGAAGGGCAATCGTTTTGGAGTCGCGTTCAACGAGCTGGGCGAAAAGCTTCAGTCGGAAGGCCTCCGGACCCATTATCTCGGAGCTCTCGCTGGAACTCCTTCGGGAAAAGCGGCCTCGCTGTCGGTGGACCGGTTCCAGGAGTCGGATGCGCAGCCTTTGGCCCAGCTGGGATCAACGCCAGCCCAAGGGATTGTCGTCCGTCAAGTGAGCGTGGTGAAGCCCCGGATGGGTTCGGTCCTGGGACGCTCTGTCCCGGACTACTCCTCCACTTGGGCTGCGCCAACCCCTCGTTTGGTGGCTTGTGAAGTGGTCTTTCGTTTTGGGTGTCCTGCCGGGAGTTCGCTGATCGAACGAGTTGAGGGGGATCCTTCTTACCTCGCGTCGCGCGGGTTTCCGGAAGCGCGCGTTCATGCCGGTGCCGCGTGGGAGTTTCCGGTTCTTGAGTTGTTCACCAAACTGGAAACGACCGATCGCCCGCTGGGCATGAACGAAGGATTATCCGTTTCGGGACTCCCTGCCGAGAAACTTCAAGAACTCCTTTTGACGACGGCATGGGTCGCAGGTTGGTTGCGTTCGAACTGCGCGCGCGCCGGGCTCGAGCTGGCTGACGGAAAGCTCGAGTGGGGCGTGGACGAGAAGGGGCGATTGCTTCTCGTGGACGCCATCGGACCCGATGAGCTCCGCCTCTTGAAAGGGGGGGTTCAACTCTCGAAGGAGTTCCTCCGCGGGTTTTATCGGGGGACTCCCTGGTACACGGCTTTGGGGCAGGCAAAGTCCCATGCCGAAAAATCCGGTGCCAGCGACTGGAAGCGAGGGGTGACTGAGGCCGTACCCAAGCTGCCCGCGAAGCATCGGGAAGCGGCGGTTCAAGTCTATCTCTCCCTCACGAATCACCTCACCGGCAAGAGCTGGTTTCCGGAGGCCTGGTCCTTGGACCGAGTGGTTTCCGAGCTCCGGGAGATTTCAGAATGAAGCCCGCCGTGCTCGTGATCGGTTCGGGAGGACGCGAACACGCTCTAGCCTGGAAACTCTCCCAATCCTCCCGCCAGCCTCGCGTGATCGTCGCTCCCGGCAATGACGGCATGGATCCCCAGTGGGAACGTTGGGAGCTCAGGCTCGACGGCGGACAGGACGAATTCGATCGCCTGGCGACCCGAGCGGTCGATCAAGGAGTGGGGCTGGTCGTCGTGGGACCGGATAACGCGCTTGCGGACGGGATCGTGGATCGCCTGGAGCGTGCGGGCCTCCAGGTGTTCGGACCCACGCAGGCCGCGGCTCGTCTCGAGTCGAGCAAAGCGTTCGCCAAAGACGTGATGCGCGCAGCCGGAGTTCCGACGGCTCGATTCGTCGCTGTCAGCAGCGCGGACGACGCGCGGAAGTTCCTCCGTTCCGCACCTTGGAATCAAGGGGGCTGGGTCATCAAGGCAGACGGCTTGGCTTTGGGTAAGGGAGTGGAAGTCTGTGCGGATCGGGATTCGGCCCTGCGGGCGGCGGATCGCTTGATCGCAATATCGGGTTCGCTCGTGATCGAGGAGCGGCTCGCGGGCGAAGAGCTTTCGTGGCTCGCGTTCTGTGACGGCGATCGCTGCGCCTTGATGGAACCCGCGCGCGACTCCAAGCGCTTGCGGGATGGGGACTTGGGTCCCAACACGGGTGGGATGGGTGCATTCAGTCCGGTGCCCGGTGTCCCGGATGCTTGGTACTCGCGGGTCAGGGATGAGGTGTTCTTGCCGACCCTTCGTGACCTGAAAGCCCGTGGCACTCCCTTTCGCGGCATTCTCTACGCGGGTTTGATGGTGGACGTGAAGAAGGACCGCATCTGGGTGATCGAGTTCAACGCGCGATTCGGGGATCCTGAAACGCAGGTCCTCCTGGCGCGCATGGATGCCGATCTCTGGGACTGGTGCGAGGCCTCCGCGAGAGGCGACCTTTCGGGACTGCCGGAAAGGGTGCCCTTCTCCCGAGGCGCAGCGGTGGTGGTCGTGGGAGCTGCACCGGGTTATCCGGATTCGCCGGAAAAAGGGATTGCACTCCCCGCGTCCCTCGAAAAATCATCTGGAGTGGGAGCGACTGTTCCTCCGTGTTTCATCGCGGGAGCGAGGCGTTCTTCCGATGGAAATTGGGTGACGGCGGGGGGCCGCGTCTTGGGGGCGATGGGCGTCGCCTCGACCCTGGCGGAAGCTCGCGCGGAAGCATATCGGAATCTCGAGAGCTTCCGATTCGCAGGGATGCAGGCCAGGATGGATATCGCGCTCAGCGCGGCAGAGTTAACCCAGTGGGTGTCTGGATGATCGAGTCCAGCAAACCCGTTCCCATCGCGATTTTAGCGAGTGGTCGTGGCAGCAATTTCGACGCAATCGCTGACGCCATCGAGTCGGGACATCTCGATGCCCGCATCACCTCGGTCGTGAGCGATCGACCGGAAGCTCCTGTGCTGGAGAAGGCCCGCGCCCGCGGATTGAAAGTTCACTCGGTTCCTTTCGCCCCAGCCACTTCAAGTGCGGGGATCGAAGAGCGGAGAGTCCGTCATGATGAGGAGATCCTGCGGCGAATCTCCTCCGAAACTCCGCGGTTTCTCGTAATGGCGGGCTACATGCGGATCGTGAGCCCGCTTATTCTCGAAGCATTTCGGTCCGAACGGGGCGAGTACTGTCGGGTCGTCAACGTTCACCCTTCGCTTTTGCCCGCGTTTTCGGGCACTAGCGGTTATGCGCAAGCTTTTGAGCACGGCTGCCAGGTCGCGGGAGTGACCGTTCATCTCGTGGATCAGGGGCTGGACAGTGGACCGATCTGCGCGCAGGAAGCGTTCGGGATCTCCGATTGCCGGAGCGCGAGGGAGGTTGAAGCGCGAGGTTTGCAAATCGAGCACCGCCTGTACCCGCAGACGCTCTCGTGGATCCTTCCTGAAAAGTTTGAAATTGAAACCCGATCAGCCTTAGCTCCCCCAAGGAGGCCTTGTGTTCGCCCGAATTGAAGTTGCCCAGCATCCCGAGTTCGCCGACCCAACCGCGCAGGGGTTCCTTCGCCGCCTGAAACTGGCTCACCCCGAGCTCCGGCAGAAAGTACGCTGGGCGCGTTGGGTGGATGTCTATTGGCTCGACCTCCCGATGAGTCGCGAGGAACTGATCCCGGCGATCACGGAAGTGTTTTGGGACCGGGTGCTTCAATGGTTGTTCACGGGCAACTTGATTCCTTCGGCGGCGGGTAAGCATGGCGGGATCCTGGACTTGATGGAAGCCGCTCCGAATCGGCCAGGCAAGTTCTGGGCACTTGAACGGCGTTTTCGCCCTGGGGTCACCGACAACATTGGCCGGACGGCTCTCGAAGCGTTCGAGATTGTTTCGCGCCGGAAGTTTCCCGAAGGTCGCGCCGCTTCAGGAAGCCTGTTGCTTCTTGAAGGACCCCGGCTCGACGAGGACAGTTTGGCTGTGATCGCCCGCGATCTGCTCTGCAACGAACTGATCGAGACTTGGACGCTCTTGACGGAGCCCGAGCTCGTCAAGAGCGATCGTTTTCATCCCGAGCGGACGAAGCGCGATCTCCCGAAGGTCAACATGCGCGGCTCGGACAAGGTCGATACGGTGACTTTGACCGGTCTTCCTGATTCAGAGCTCGAGACCCTGAGCCGCAACCGTTTGTGGGCATTGACCTTAGCCGAGATGCAAGCGGTTCGGAATCATTTTTCATCCGCTTCCGAAAGGGAACGTCGATCCGGGCTAGGGCTTTCAGAGATGACCGACGTCGAAATCGAAGTCATCGCCCAGACCTGGTCGGAACACTGCAAGCACAAGATTTTCGCTGCGGAGATCGACTATCAGGACACTTCGCCGGCAGGAGCTGGCGGGGGAGCGACGGTGGCTGGGCAGACTGAGGAGATTCCCTCGGCCATCGACAGCTTGTTCAAAACCACGATCACCGGCACGACTGCTGAGCTCCCCAAGGATTGGCTCCTCTCCGTTTTCGAAGACAACGCGGGCATCGTCGCTTTCGACGAAGAGGACGCGTTTTGCATCAAGGTCGAGACCCACAACAGTCCTTCCGCGCTCGACCCGTATGGCGGTGCTTTGACCGGCATCGTGGGAGTCAATCGCGACATCCTGGGTTGCGGCCTGGGAGCTCGTCCGATCTTCAATACGGACGTGTTCTGCTTGGCGACGCCTGACTTCTCAGGGCCGCTGCCGGATCGCCTCCTTCATCCTCGCCGCATCCTTGAAGGAGTCCGTCGGGGAGTGGAGCACGGAGGAAACAAGAGCGGAATCCCCACGGTCAACGGAGCTTTGGTTTTCGATGATCGGTTTCTGGGAAAACCTTTGATTTACTGTGGAACGGGCGGCTTCATGCCTCGAATGAGTGCCGGGCGACGCTGCGAGACGAAAGAGGTCTCGATCGGAGACCGCATCTGCATGGTGGGAGGCAGGATCGGCAAGGATGGCATCCACGGCGCCACGTTCTCGTCGCTCGCCTTGGACGAAACCTCTCCCTCGACTGCGGTCCAGCTCGGGGATCCGATCACGCAGAAGCGTGCTGCCGATTTCATCCTCGAAGCGCGCGACTTGGGTCTGTATCGCGCCATCACTGACAATGGAGCGGGAGGCCTCTCGAGCTCCGTCGGCGAAATGGCACGACTTTCAGGCGGGGCTCGAATGGACGTCTCGCTCGCCAAGACCAAGTACCCTGGCCTGAAGCCCTTCGAACTGGTCGTGAGTGAGTCGCAGGAGCGGATGACGCTCGCCGTTCCTCCTGAGAAGCTTCCCCTTTTCGTAGCCCTCGCCGAGCGAAGGGGAGTGGAAGTGAGTGACCTGGGTGAATTCAACGACTCGGGCCAGTTCGATATTTTTCACGGTGAGAAATGCGTGGCGAGCCTGGGACTCGAGTTCCTTCACAAAGGCGGGCCTCGACTCCAGTTGAAGGCCGAATGGCGGGGGCGTCCTCCCTTGCCTCGGGGTCCCCGGGACGCTTCTTTCGCACTCGAAGGGGCGCAGGTTTTAGTCGATCTCCTCGGACGGCCCAATATTTGTTCCAAGGAGTGGATGATTCGTCAGTATGATCACGAGGTCCAGGGGACTTCCGTGGTGAAGCCGCTTCACACAGTGGGGGCGGGCACTCCTCAAGCGACTTCGGGGCCGAATGACGGAGCGGTGATCCAGCCCAAGCCTTCGAGTGTGGCCGGCATCGCGGTAGGTTGCGGGATCAACCCGAAACTCTCCGATATCGACGCTTTTCTCATGGCGCAATCGGCAGTGGATGAGTCGATCCGCAACGTGCTCGCAGTCGGTGCCGAGTATGGACGTTCGGACTCGGTCCTGGCCCTGGTCGATAATTTCTGTTGGCCCGATCCGGTTCAGGATCCGACGAAAGCTGCGGCTTTGGTTCGCGCCTGCTTCGGTCTCCGAAACGCAGCATTGGCTCTTGGCACCCCGTTCGTTTCTGGCAAAGACAGCATGAAGAACGACTTTCGTGGAAAACTCGACGGTAAGGATGTCCAGATCTCGGTTCCGCCCACACTCCTGGTGACCGCGGTGGCGCGAGTGGCGGATTCACGCAAGTCGCGAACTTCAGACTTCAAGGCGCCAGGTGACTGGATCTACCTCCTCGGTGGGACCGTGCTGGGATTGGCAGGTTCCGAGCTTCATTCGATGCGAGGTTCCGACTTGCCGCTGCTGCTGACCCGATTAGGTGAGCCAGATTGGGATTTGGCCCGCAAGATCTACTCCTGGATGGGGGGCTCGCTCGGGAAGGAGCAGGGCCGGATGAAGTCGGTTCACGATGTTTCCGACGGGGGTGTGCTCGTGGCGACCGCCGAGTCCCTGCTCGCTCGAAATCTCGGTGCAGTCGTCGAGACGAATGAGGAGCCGTGGGAAGCCTTCTTCGGGGAAGGGTTCCACAGCTTCGTGGTCTCGATGGCGGAAATAGACGCGCCGATCCTCGAAGGGGAGTGGAGAGAGCTGGGTGTGCCGTTCCGAAGGATAGGGCAAGTGAACAATACTGAGCGTCTGGAGGCACGGTCCTTGGGAGGAAGGGGTTTCGTCGTCGAAACCCGGATTCTCCGACAGACCTGGAAGAGGGAAGGGTATTGGGAATGATGGGCGGCAAAAAACCCCGTGCCCTGGTGATCACGGGCGATGGAATCAATTGTGAGAATGAAACCGCCCACGCGTTCCGCGCCGCGGGTTTCGAGGCCGAGATCCGGCATCTGAACGATCTGATCGCCGAGAGATTCGCGCAGGATCAGCTTTCGAGCCGGTATGCAGTGGTGGCGTTGCCGGGTGGGTTCTCGTTTGGCGACGACTTGACGAGCGGCAAAGTGCTCGCCCTCAAGCTTCAGTACGGCCTGGGTTGGGACCTGGCCCAGTTCGCTTCGCGAGGTGGCCTAGTCATCGGCATCTGCAACGGCTTTCAGGCGCTGATCCGGATGGGGGTCTTTGGAAAAGACATTTCCATCACCCAGAACGCGCAAGGCAAGTTCATGAACACCTGGATCAAGGCGTCGCCGTTCGGGACCCGCTGCGTTTGGCTGAAAGGCATCGGGCTGCTCGACCTTCCGGTTCGGCACGGCGAAGGAAGGATCGTGATCGCGAGCTTCCGTCGGAAGGAAGTGCTGGTCAAGATGGAGCGGCACGGGATGATGTGCCTCCGCTATGAAGGCGATCCGAATGGAAGCGATGAGCATCTGGCCGGAATCTGCGATCCTTCGGGCCGTATTTTCGGGTTGATGCCTCACCCGGAAGCTTTCATCCGTTGGACTTCCCATCCGGAGTGGACTGCGACTCCGGGACGAGCGAGCTCGCCTGGGCAGGGGTTGGCGATTTTCGAGAATGCTTATCGTGAGGCGTCTCTGTGAGGACGGGCCTCGCGGACCAACGAGTCCCAGGGAGCCCATCCCTCGGACTGCGCTTTCCTGTTGTTCCGTCATTTAAATCGAGCAGAAGCTCGCCCTCAACCTTGCTCTCCCCGAGGAAACCCTGATGATGTCTCCGACCCCCGCACCCCTGAAAATCCGCCGAGCCTTGCTCACGGTCTCCGACAAAGCCGGACTTGTGGAGCTCGGGCATGCACTTGTGGCATCGGGTACTGAACTGGTTGCCACCGGCAAGACCGCTCAGGTTCTGGAAGCCGCTGGTTTGAAGGTTGTTCCGATCGAGAGGATTTCCGGCAGTCCGGAAGCTTTTCAAGGTCGGATGAAGACGCTTTCCTTCCCGGTCTGCAGCGGGATCCTCTATCGCCGCGGCGACGCGGACGATGCTCGGGACCTGGCGAAGCTTTCGATCCTTCCCATCGATTGCGTGGTGGTGAATTTCTATCCCTTCGAAGCTGCTTTGAAGAAAGAGGGCATCACCCGAGCCCAGCTGATCGAAGAAATCGACATCGGTGGCCCGACCCTAGTTCGAGCCGCAGCGAAGAACGCACCGGATGTCTTGGTTTTAACGGCTCCCGGGCAGTATCCAGGCGTGATCGCTGAGCTCCTAGGGGCAGGAGCGGTTGCGGGCGCGACCTCCCTCCGCTGCGCCGCCGAGGCCTGGCAACGAGTCGAGGCCTATGACGTGGCCATTGCGAGCGAGTTGGGAGCGCCTCGGGGCGGAACCCGGAAGCTTCGTTATGGCGAAAACCCCCATCAATCGGGTGAGCTCGAGTTCGGACTGGATTCTCCGATCGCTTGGGAAGTGAAGCTCACCCCGAGCGAGATCTCTTACAATAATATCCTCGACCTCTCGGCCGCCTACGGCTTGGCCAGCGATATTCGGGAGATCGATCCGGAAGCCACGGGAGTCGTGATCATCAAGCACAACAATCCCTGTGGCGTGGCCATGATTCCCAGGAGTTTTCCGCGGGCGCAATTGACAGCCTTGGAGCGCGCTTGGGAAGGCGATCCGGTCTCGGCGTTCGGAGGGGTGCTGGCCTTCACCGATCCCATCGAGCCTGAAACCGCGCGTTGGCTCTCCGAAAAATTCGTGGAACTCATCGGTGCGCCCGGGCTCGAACCCGGGAGTCCAGTGCTGACCACGATGTTAGCCCGTCGCAAGAACCTGAAGGCCCTCGCGATTCGCCGGTTCGGCGAAGTTTCGCGCACAACCGCAGTGAACGTGCCCGGGGGAGTGCTCAAGCAAGGTGCTGATCTAGGATTGGATCTCGAGTTTCGTTCGGTGACGCGGCAACCTTGGCCCGACTCCCTGCGGGAGCTGGCGCAGTTTGGAGTCGCAGTCAGCCGTACTCTCAAATCCAACGCTTTGGCGCTAGTCAGGCGACTGGGGACGGGAATGGCTGGCGAAGGGGGCTTTCAACTGGTGGGAACCGGCCAAGGGCAGCCCAATCGCGTGGAAGCACTCGAGAAGCTAGCGATCCCTCGCGCACGTGCGGTCCTCAAGGAGTCGGGAGGGGAGATGGGTGACTGCATCCTCGTCAGCGACGCATTTTTCCCGTTCCGCGATACGGTCGATTTGGCAGCCGCAGCGGGCATTCGTGCCATAGTCCAGCCAGGCGGAAGCATCAAAGACGCCGAAAGCGTGCAGGCTTGCGATGAGCACGGGGTAGCGATGGCCCTCACGGGTGTCAGGCATTTCAGGCATTGAGCGCGATTGAAAGAGGGAAGGCATCCATGGCGAGTCTGAAGAAAAAGTCCGTGAGCTACGCTCAGTCGGGAGTGAACACCGCTGCGGCTGATGCTTTTGTTGAGCGGATCGCTGGCTTGGCGAAGTCGACCCTGAACCGGCGTGTAAAAGCTTCGGTGGGGGGCTATGCCTCGGTCTATGAGCTTGATAAAAGTCGCTGGTTGGCGGCATCGACGGATGGCGTCGGAACCAAGCTCAAGCTCGCTTTTGAACTGGGGGATCATCGGACTATCGGCATCGACCTCGTGGCGATGTCGGTCAATGACCTGCTTTGCGTGGGGGCGGAGCCGCTTTTTTTCCTGGACTACTTCGCGACTGGAAAACTGGATGCGGGGGTGGGAGTCCAGGTGCTCGAAGGGATCGTCGCGGGTTGCAAGCAGGCCAAGTGCGCACTGGTCGGAGGCGAAACCGCGGAGATGCCCGATTTCTATCAACCCGGCGAGTACGATTTGGCGGGCTTCGCCGTGGGATTTCTCAAGCCCTCGCACGCTCTCCCGCGCAAGGACATCCGGCCGGGCGACGCGCTGATCGGCATCCGCTCCTCGGGCTGCCACAGCAACGGTTATAGTTTGTTGCGAAAGCTCCTGCCCAAATCGGGAGTGGAGCGCAAGAAGCGAGCCGGTGAGTTGATCGAACCGACCCGGATCTATGCTCAAGCGTTGCGGCCTTTGATCGAGAAGCGGAAGTTCAAGGGATTGGCCCACATCACGGGGTCGGGGTTCCTGAACGTTCCGAGAATATCGGAAAAAGTGAGTTACGAGATCGACTTGCCGCCCGCGCACCAACTGCCTTCCGTGTTTGGATGGGTCAAGGAGCGAAGCGGTTTGACTCTCGCGGAACTCGCTCAAACATTCAACCTGGGTCTGGGAATGGTGGGTGTGGTTGCGCCTTCCCAGGTCGCCGCTGTCCTGAAGTCTCTTCGTCGTTCCGGCGAGCAGGCTTGGGAAATCGGGAGTGTGGTCCGGACACGTCCCGGTGCCCCTTCCCGAGTCACGCTTCGCGAGGCCGGGGGCGAGACTGTGATTTTGGACTACTGAAATGCGTGGTCTGGATCCCGCTCAATTCGGAGGCTTGAGGCCCGCAGCCTGGATCTGCGTCGGTCCGGGTTTCTCGCGTGAGGAGATCAAGACTGAGCTCCTGGCCCGAGGTGTGGGACTGACCCGGGACTCAGTTCAAGACCTGACCCAGATCGCAGTGAGGATTCTCGTTGCGACGGGACGAGTCGCATCGGGTTTCGAGCGCCTGCTGGGTCCGCACTCCCGGCAGGAGGGCCTGCGGATGTTGATGGCGGAGCCCCGAATCTCCTCTCGAATGCCGGAGCTTCGACGTCTCAAGCGGCAGCGGACTTTTTACAAGAAACTGGACAAGGCCCTCCAAGCTGGACGGAAAGTGGCTGCGCACGAAGAAGAGGAAGCGGTCTTCGAGCAGCGGCTAATGGAGAGATTGGGGTCGAGTCCGATTCGCCAAGAAGTGCGACGCTTGGCCGCGGCCTATGGTGCTTGGTGCGAAGGTCTGGACCTCTGGGATGAACCGGCGGTCCTTCTGCAGGCGGTGGAGTCGCTTCGGCGAGGTATCCCCGAGGGAATGACTTTTCCGCAGGAAATCTGGCGAATCACCACTCAGAAGCCCGAGGGATTGGAGCTGGAGTTCTGGGAGCGCCTTTCTGCGGTCGTCGTCATCCGTGACTACGATTTTGCAGCGGGAGTCGCGCGGGCAACACCTGGCGGCTCCGGGGAGACCATCGAGAGCGCTCCCCCTTCGACCCTGGATTGGAGTTGGGATCGTTGGCATACCCTGGACGACGCGGCCGACGCTTTGGCTGAAACCTTGGCCGCCGAAACGGATTGGAGTGGGGACGCAGTGCTGATGCCGGACACTCCGGCGATTCGGCGTACGTTGAAGCGCGCATTGGGGGACCGAGGGGTGCCGTTGGCGGATCCCCGGGATCCGACGCGACTCCGATGGGACGAGGGCATCAAGGCCGCGCTGCTCCCTTTGGAAGTGGTGGCCCGTGGCTTCGAGCGCGAGAAAGTCGTCGCTTGGCTCAAGCCCAAGAACCCGAAATGGGTGCAGGAAATCTATTCGCGCGGGATCCGGAACCGCTTGGCTTCGTACGCAGGGGGGAGTCTCGAGGTCGTGCACTCCCGTCTTCTCGAACTCGAGAAGGAGATCGGTGGGAGGCGCACTGCCGAGGAAATGGCCGAAGCTCATCTGAAGCTCCTTCGGATCCAAGCGGGAGCGGACGCGAGTCGCGATTGGCTGGTCGAGTTCTTCGAAGAGCTCTGGACCGAACTCAAGACCGACCTGGAGCGCGTCGGACAAGGCCGAAGGCGTGCGCCGCTCCTGTTTTGGTTCGAGAGGCTGCAGGCGCGCCTTGAAGATGCCACTCCTCCCGCCGATCAGACGCGCCCGAGTCGAGGAGTCGCGCTCTATCGCTTGGCTCAAGCGCCACTTCGTCCCGTTCGGCGTGTCTGGCTCCTCGGCCTGCCTCCAGACTGGCTGAATGGCGAGGGTGCGGGCGACTATTGGTATTCGGATGCGGAGAGGGAAGTGTTGGCCACGGAGTTCGCGGTCCGCTCCTCCCACCAGGTTCGCGAGGAGCGACTCTCCATTCTCAAGGCTTGGGTCGCGAGCGCGTCGGAAGTGAAAGTGTTGGACGCCTCGTACGATTGGGATGGGCGCGAGAGGCCTAGCTTGCTTCCGGTTCTCCGTGAGCTCGGACTACCGGAGGCTCAAGAGGCTCTCGATCGGGGGGCTCATTCCCGCTGGATTTCGAGCTTCGGACCGGTGCCCACGGTGGCACCCCTCCGAATCAAGCTGCCACTGGACCCGTCTCGAGTGAAAGTCGCGGGCGGAAAGCCGGAGATCCGCGCGACTGAGCTCGATCGATTCAGTCGATGTGCGTTTTTGGCGCTGGGGGGGAGTCGTTGGAAACTTTACGATCTTCGGGCCCCGGAAGCCGATCTATGGCCGGACATGAAGGGCAACGTACTTCACGCAGCCGTTCGAATTCTAGTCGAATCGCGCGACGAGAGCGGAGGCTTCAGCCGCGCGATCGCTGAAGCTCTCGACCAAGCCTGGGAAGAAGAGCGTCCTCGGGGGCTCCTGCGCGGTCAACGTCTCGAAAGCTACTCCCGCAAAAAGCTACTTCCCGTACTTGAGAAGTTCGCACTGAAAGAAAAGGAATACGTCGCGCGCTCGGGGACGAAAGTGCTCGGCCTGGAGGGTCCGGAGCTCCGCCTGGAATTCGACCGTTTCACGCTGATAGGACGTCCCGACCGGATCGATGAGAACTCCGAAGGCGTTTTCGTCCTGGATTACAAGACTTCGGCCGCGCTGCCCAACGGTCGCATGATGGTGGAGCAGGGGCTGCGCCTTCAGCTTCCGTTCTATGCACTGGCGGCACGGCAGCTGTTTGGTAAGCCCGCGCTCGGGGTCCAGTTCGTGGAGTTAAGTCGACGGGCCAATCGAAGCGCGGGGATCTTCTTTAAGCGCTATAACGGCAAAGAACCTGGGAAACTGACAGCGACCACTGCCAATTCGAAGAGCCTCTTGGACGACGAACCCGACGAGGCTTGGGCGAAAATCGAGGAGCATGTGATCTCGCACGCTCAGGACTACCTGGACGGCCGTTTCATCGCGTTGCCTAAGGATCCAAAAGAGTGCGCCCGCTGCACCCTGAGTGATCTTTGCGGCTGGCGTAGGCGAAGCGCTTCGGGCAACGCGGGTTCCGGCGAAGAAAGCGAGGGCGGCGGTGGCTGAACTCAAAGACCTCTCTCCTGAACAGCGAGAAGTCGTGGAGTGTTGGGATCAAGGCCTTGCCGTGATGGCCGGAGCGGGTTCCGGCAAGACCACCACGCTCGTCGTCAAATGCTTGGAGCTCCTTCAGCGCCATTCCGAAGCGCGCTTCGCTGCCGTTTCGTTCACTGAACGATCGGCGGGGGACTTGCGGGAGAAGCTCGCGCTGAGGCTTCCGCATGCGGGCGACCTCACACGTCACTGGGTCATGACGATCCATGGGCTCTGTGGTGCGGTCATTCGGGAATATCCGCGGCAGGCGGGTTTCGATGGGGACGAAGCGATGCTCTCGGAGTCCGAGTCGCAGCTTTTATGGGAGCGCGCCACGGACGGTCTCTGGTTCGAGGACCTCCCCGAGGGCCGCGATCTGGATCTTGAGCTGCTGTTTTCGCGCGAGAGCCGCGAAGGCATCTTGCTCTTGCTCCGTCGGGTCCGTGAGCTCCATCTTCTGGGCGTCTCGCGCTCGTTGGCTGAGCAGGAGGATCCCGCATCCCGTGCTTTGGAACGGCTCGGAGCCTACGTTCTCGAGCGTTACGAGAGGTTGAAGCGCAGGAGGGGGGCGCTCGATTTCAATGATCTCGAGCGGGGCGCGGATCGCGCCCTCGAGCATGAGGAGGTCAGGCGCGCTTTCCACAAGCGCTTCGATCTCGTGCTGATCGACGAATTTCAAGATACCAATCCGTTGCAAGCGCGCATCCTTTGGCGCTTCGCGCGCCCGGACTCCTCCAACCTTTGCGTCGTCGGGGATCCGAAGCAATCCATCTACCGGTTTCGCGACGCCGATGTGACCGTTTTCGAAGACGCTTGCAGGAGCTTGCCTCGAAGTTTGTCGCTCACCTGGAATTTCAGAAGTCGTCCCGGCATCATCGATTTCAGCAACCAGACCTGCGCCCAGCCCTTCGAAGAGTCGGGCCTGGCCTACGAACCCCTGGTCCCCAAGCGAGAGGTCGACCCCGATCCTTTGGCTCAACCGGTGATTCGGCTCGACGTCGAAACTCCCGAGGATCTTTGCCAGTTCATCCAGGCCGAGCGGGCGCGCGGCGTGAAACTGGAGGACATGGCTTTGTTGCTTCGAAAGGTTCGAGGCAACGAGAAGTGGCTCAAAGCGCTTTCGGCCGCGGGAATCCCGCTGGCCGTGGGGAGCGGGGGACTGTTTTGGGAGGATCCCCGGGTTCGTGAGCTGTGTTCACTCCTGAAGTGGTGGGACCAACCGGGCAACGCGCTCTCCGGCGCTGTTTTTCTTCGGGCTCCGTGGGTGGGCGTCGACGACCTCACGCTCGACGCTTGGGTTCGTGAGGATGCGACTTGGGAGAAGCCTTTTTTTTCTTCGACCCACCGATTGGCCCTCCTTTTGAAGCCTTTGAGGGAAAAGGAGGCCCGACCTGGAGAGATCTTCCAGGCCTTGCTGGCTGATCCCCGGGTCGAAGCGGAACTGGGGGCTTCGGTACTGGGGCTTTGGCATCGATCGGAGGAGCTTTCCTCACGGGGCCTCGACTTTCATTCTGTGGTGACTGAGCTCGGCCTCGCTCTGGAGCAGAGTCGGCGCGAACGCGATGTGCCGCCTCCCAAGAACCAAGGCCAACTGCTCGTCCTGACGATTCATGGATCCAAGGGCCTCGAGTTTCCGCATGTCATCTTGGTGGACCTCCCGGTCAAGCCGGGACGCAGTCCGAACTCCCCCGCTCTGTACTGGGATCGGGCGAAGGGTGCGTTTCTCGCCCGCAAGGATGCGGACGGTGAGAGGGACGATGAGGATCCCGAGGAGCTGCTTTGGAAAGCGGAGGAAATCCGCAAATCCGTCGCCGAGAGCAAGCGCCTGTTTTATGTGGCGCTGACCCGGGCGCGGGAACGATTGATTCTGGTTTGCGAACCGGAAGCTCCCGCGAAGGAAGTGCCGGTGACGTCGAAGTCGAAAAGCGCTCCGCGCCCCAAAAAAGAGATCAACCCGTTCGAAAAGGATTTTTGGAGAGGATGGATCGAGGCTTCCGGAGCGGATATCCCGCGCTTGGTCCTTGAAGGCGCCAGGGCCGCCCGAGCGACGGAGGAGAGAGCGGGTGCCGCAGGCGAATCCCGAACGGTTCCCCGTTTTCATCGCGCTGCCCCCGTCGCCCTGTTTCGGCCGCGGTACAGCGTCACGGAGTGGAACGTCCTCAATCGCTGCGGTCGGGCTTACGAATGGGGATTCGTCCGCGCGGTGCCGGTCGTTGAAGGAGTCGCCCAGATGGGGCTCTTCACCGGCGAGAAAGTGGCGAGGATCTCCGCGACCGAAATTTCCCAGCAAGAGCTTGGCACGAGGGTCCATGGTTGCCTGGAGCGTGCCGATTTCGATGGACTCAAGGCACTCGAGTCGGAAGTGGGCGAAGCGAGGTTTGTCGCCGAGCCAGTGATCAGCTGGGCTTTGTCTTCTCCCTACATGGCTCCCCCTACGACTGCGAGTTCGCACTCTCGGGAGGTCTGGACCGAGTTTTCGTTCGAAGTCCCGGTGGGTGGCCAAGTCCTCGTGGGATCGATGGATCGGCTCGTGCTCGAGCGCACGCCTTTGGGGTCCGTCTATTCGATCGTGGACTTCAAAGTGACCGAGAAAATGAAGTCGGTCGACGCTCTTGTCGAAGCCTACCGGGGTCAACTTGCGCTCTATTCTCGCGCGCTCGAAGTGCTGGAGCCGGGATCCAAAGGGCGCATCGAATCGGTCCTGATCAATATTTCCCCTCGAACGATTCAAACCGTCCCCGTGGTCGTGGAGGGCGCTGATCTTCCCGAACGTCTGGCGGCCGAAGCGGCCGGTATCGTTGCGGGGGAACCGGGAGTTCCTCGGCCGGGACCTTTGTGTCGAGTCTGCGAGTTTCGCCGCATGTGCCCCGACGCCCTTCGGGTCTGAGCTTCGGGGAGCCCTTTCGGCCTCATCAACTCGTCAGGGGACCAGCGCTTTCGCGCGGGTCCCCTGATGGTTTTGGATCGAGTCTGAACTGCTTCCGCTTTCACTCTGAATGGCCCGGGCTGGCCTCTGCTTCGCTTCAATTGGCCCCTGCTTCCACTTTGCTTCCACTGTCGCTCAACACGACCGATCCTGAAATCCGAACTCGTCTCAGAACTGAAGCGGGTAGGGCTCCGAGATTCCGTTGACGTAGAGATAGGCGGCGTGAGGGCCGGGGGGGAGCGCAGAGCCGACAGGCAAGTACAGGCTGATGCGTTCCGTGCGGAAGATCCGGTTGTGGGTTAGATCCATCATCGCCGAGATCGCAATCCCATGGACGCAAATGTCCTGGGTGCCCCCATAGATTCCGTTGGGAGCGCCACCGTTGTATTCGCCGCCATTGTATCCGCCGCCATTGTATCCGCTGGTTTTCGACCGGACCCACATCTGGAGGTTGTTGATCACGCTGCTTCGAAGCAGCATCGAACCTTGGATATTGACTGCGCCCGAGCCCAGCTCGAGGCTGGTGCGCTGCATGTTCATCGAAACCTGGGCATCCGGTGCCGCACCCGAACTGGTGTATTGACCTCCGGTGATACCGCCGCCGACAACCAAGGCGGTTCCCGTGGCCGAAGGGCTCCAAGGATCCGTGCTTGGTACGGGGCCGGCCAAGATGCCGGCGTAATAGGTACCGTCTACGTAAGCGGCGTATTTCCCGCTTCCCGAAAAGGGGATCGGACCGTTAATTGAGAACCCTCCGGCCGCGCAGCCGATCGCGCCGCCGATGCCGGCCCCGATCCCGCCGACTGCCGGATTTCCACTCGAGCTCTTGCCACAGCCGCTCAGGAGCGCAGTAGCAGCGATCGCCAAGGTCCAGTTCACGGTTTTTTTGTTCATCTTGCGAAACATCATAATTTCCTCCGACTGCGTCTACTTATCCAAGGCGGTTGCTGCTCTACACAGCTTGTGTGTACCGCCTGCCGCGAAGTTCTCGGGAAGCTCTTAGAGCAAGCGGAGTGCCAGGTGCGTCAACGACGACGCGTCGAGATGTGTCGCTGTAAACCCATGATTTGCCTAGGGTCGATCCGCACCCGGGTGACCAGTCGCAGAGCAGGGGGTGTCAATGGAGTTTACAGCTGCTCAGGGCGAGCGAGGCCTGGGGCGAGTCTTTTTGAAGGTGGTACTGCTCGATCGCCTCTGCGATCGCGTTTCCGATCCTCTTGCGACCTTCGACCGACAGCGCAGCGGCACGATCCCGAGCACTGGTCAGGAAGCCGGCTTCGACCAGGGCGCTCGGCATGTCGGCCCCCAGAAGGACATGAAACATCGCTTCACGGACGCCTCGGTTGCGGGGTAGCCGGATAGGCCGAGTTGAAATCGAACGAAAGGAAGAGAAGGAGGGGGGCTGGGTTGCGACGAGGTGGTTTTGGATCGAGCAAGCCAGGCGTTTACTCTCGGAAGTGTTGGCGTCCAAGGTGAGGTCCTTCAAGATCAAGGCGACATCCATCCCATCCGAAGTAGGCTCGGCTCCCGGAGCGCCGACCTGGGGAAGGTTCGGGCGATTGGCGGAGTTCTCGAGGTAGGCCAGGCGCTTGGAAGTGGCGTCACTGGTGTGGTTGAGGATGAAGGTCTCGACGCCCTCGGCTCCCCCCGCTGCTCGCGCGATCCGGGGCTCCCGAGTCGAGTTCATATGGATTGAGAGGAACACATCGGCCTTGAGTCGGTTGGCCAGCGCAGTGCGAGCGCTGAGCGGAACCTCGGTATCCCCGCTTCGGGTGAGGGTGACGTTGAAGCCTTTTTCGCGGAGTGCCCTCGCGGCTTGGACCGCGATCCGCAAGGTGATTTCTTTTTCCGCAACCCGCTGGAGTCCGTTGTCGTAGATCGCGCCGTGATCGAGTCCGCCGTGCCCCGGGTCGATGACCACAGTGAAGGGAGCAGGCGACGCGAAGACGGTTCCTCCGGCGAATCCGATGAGCAGGAAGCAGAGGATCGTACCTGAGGACTTCGCTGTTTTCGCCCGACGAGAAACCATTTTCCTTCTTGCCCCTTGTTTTGAGCTTATGGGAGAACTCCCCTCGTGGGCAAGCCTGGCATCTCTCTTCAGCGGCTCTCAGACTGGTTCGAGCGTCAAAAACGCATCCTTCCCTGGCGGGACCAGCCGACGCTCTATCGTGTCTGGGTCTCTGAAATCATGCTTCAGCAAACCCAAGTCGTGACAGTCGTTCCTTATTTTGAAAAATTCATCGCCCGGTTTCCGAGTGTCGATTCCTTGGCGCAGGCCCTCGAAGAGGATGTGATCCAGGCCTGGGCCGGCCTAGGATATTATTCGCGGGCGCGTAATCTCCACCGGGCTGCCCAACTCATTGTGGAGAAGGGGTTTCCCCGAACACGTGAAACCTGGCTCGAAATTCCAGGAGTGGGACAATACACAGCGGGCGCAATCCTCTCGATCGCTCTCAATCAACCGGAGGCCATCCTCGACGGCAACGTGGAGCGAGTGGTGTCGCGCTTGAGGAGGGTAGGGAGAAAACGCGGGGACACCCTCTACAAAGAGCGACTGTGGCGTCTGGCACGGATCCTCGTCCGGGGGGCACTCTCGCAAGGGATCGAACCGAGGGTCTTGAATCAAGCTTTGATGGAGCTGGGCGCTACCGTCTGTACCGCTAAAAAACCCAAGTGTCTGCTTTGCCCGCTTTCCGAAATCTGTCGTGCACTCGAGACCGGGGAAGTGGAGGCCTACCCGCCGCGCAAGAAACCTAAGGTTTGGTTGAAGGTACGCGAGGAGATGGTCGCGCTCTTCGACCCAGGGGAGCAAATCTTGTTACGGAAACGCGGCGTGGGGGAATGGCGACAAGGCCTCTGGGATCTTCCGACACTCGATGCGTTCCCTGTAAAACTCGCCCACGCACAGCGCTTGGGGGATGTGGAGAGCCGTCATGTGGTGACCCGTCACAAAATTGAGCGCTCCACGGCGGTCTACCTTTTGAAGCAACCGGATCAGGGGGGGGGCTATCCGGGAGAGGCCGATTCGAGCTGGCGCTGGGTCTCCGTCCGGGACCCGGAAGTGGCAGTCGGTTCAGCTCTTAAACGGACGCTGCAATTGATCCGCGAGCGGTTTCCTGAAGTTTTGCGAGAAAATTGAGCGCCTGCAGCGGCGTCATCGAATCAATCGGAGTGGATTCGAGTTCTAAAATCCATGGGGGCGTCGGGGACGGCTCCAGAACGGGAGGGGGCGCCTCCGGCAAAGCGGCGGCATGGGTTCGCGCCAAAGTGGCAAATTCGAACAAGCCCATTTGATCGGGGTGGGCGGGGGTCGCGAGCCCGCTTTTTTTGCCGCTCTCGAGGTCATCGAGGATGGCCCAGGACCGTTCGATCACCGGAGCCGGCAGGCCGGCCAAACGGGCCACTTGGATGCCGAAGCTGTCGTTCGTGGCGCCTTCGCGCATTTGATAGAGGAACCGGAGCTTCGTGCCGCGCGGATCCTGGTCGCCCGCCACGGCCATGTGGGTGTTGGCGAGGCAGGGGAGTTTGCCCGCGAGGCTGGTCAGCTCGTGATAGTGGGTTGCGAAAAGGAGCCGTGCCTTCGTGCGATTGCAGAGCCACTCGAGCGTGGACCAGGCTACGCTGATGCCGTCATAAGTGCTCGTCCCGCGGCCGATCTCATCGAGCACGATCAAGGAACGGTCGTCGGCGTGGTGAAGGATGTGGGCGAGTTCGCTCATCTCCACCATGAATGTGGATTGCCCGCGCGCGATCGCGTCGTGAGCGCCGATGCGGGTGTAGATGGAGTGGAAAACCCCCCAGCGGGCCTGGGCAGCCGGCACGGGCGCGCCCATTTGACCGAGGATGACGATCAGCGCGGCTTGCCGCATGATCGTCGATTTGCCCCCCATGTTCGGACCGGTGATCAGCAGGGCGAGGCGGTTCGAGGGCGAAAGTTGAAGGTCGTTGGGCACGAAGCTTCCGCCAGAGGAGCGGTCGACCAAAGGGTGCCTGCCAGCGCGGATGTCGAGGTCACGGGAGTCGTCGATGACGGGGAAACACCAGCCCGGCATCTCTGAGAGGCGGGCCAGGGATGTCCAGGCGTCCAGCTCTCCGAGTGCGCGCGCCGCCTCCATGATGGCGGTGACCTGGGCTTGAGCTTCGCGGAGGAGGTCCTCGAAGATCTCCTGTTCCACGGCTTTTTGGCGCGACGATGCGGTCACGATTTCGTCTTCGAACTTCTTGAGCTCCTCGGTGAAAAAGCGCTCGGCGCCCACCGTGGTCTGTTTTCGCTGGTAGTCCGCGGGGACGTTCTTGAGGTGCGATTGCGTGACCTCGATGTAGTAGCCGAAAACGCGGTTGTATCGGACCTTGAGGGAGGGGATTCCCGTGCGCGTCCTTTCCCGGGCCTCAAGTTCGACCAAGAACCTGCCGCCCTCCTCCGTAAGGCCGATCAAGCGGTCCAGTTCCGGAGTCGTGCCCAGCTTGAAAATCCCGCCGTCCCGGGCGAGGAGAGGAGCGTCTTCGCGCTGGGTGAGGAGAATCCTCTCTCCCAAAAGGGACAGTCGCGAGGCGGCATTGGCGATCCTCGAACGGAGCTCGGTCAAGACCTGGGATTTTCCGAGGCTCAGATGATCCTGGATGCGGGGGAGGATCGCGAGGGATTGACCTAGGGCAAGCGTATCGCGGGGATGGGCCAATCCGGTGGTCAGTCGTCCTGCGATTCGCTCGAGATCATAGAGTGAAGCGAGCTGGGTCGAAAGCGATTCGCGGATCGCATCGCGCGACGCGAGCTCGCGGATGGCTTCCTGTCGAAGCTCGATCAGGGCGGTGTCGCGCAAGGGCTCCTGGCAGGCGCGCTTCAGGGTGCGGGCTCCGAGTGCGCTTCGCGTGCGGTTGATGAAGTCGAAGAGGTCCGGGAACAGATCGAGATGCTGCGCGGTACGGGGTCCCAGGAGGAGGGAGCGAGCTTGCTTCAGGGGCTCGGGAAACCTCAGGTGACTCAAGCTCTCGCGTTGTTGGGAGCGCAGGACGTAGTGAATCAGGATTCCGAGCGCTCGCGCACCGGAAGGTTCCGGAAAGAACGCTTCCAGATTCATCAGGTTGAATTGGCGTTTGAGGACTGAATGGGACTGTTCCTCGTTCAAGTAGTTCGGAGGAAGTTCCTCCTTGAGGATCTCGTTCCGGCCCGCGAAGGTTTGGGCCCATTCGCGGGGATGGGCCGCGAATCCCAGCCAATGGCGGATGGGGAGATCCCCCAGTTCCATGAGCAACGAAGCGGCGTCCATCGGCTCGCCGATCCGGGTCTCGCCGGTGGCGGGATCCAGGCAAGCCAGCACCCATCCTGAATCCGCGGCCCAAGCTGTCGCCAAATAGGCAGCTTCGCTCGTTTCAGAGTCGAACTGGATCGCAGGCGTCAGGGTCCGTACGATCTTGCGATTGGCGATGGTCTTCGTGCCGACCTTGATCTCCTCGAATTGCTCGCAGATGGCGACCTTCCGGCCCGCTTTCAATAAACGTTGAATATATCCCTGGATGCTGTGGAAGGGTACGCCCGCCATCGGAAGCGGCACGGCCTTGTTCTTGTCGCGGGAGGTGAGGGTGATTTCCAGGAGGCGCGACGCGGTGACCGCGTCCTCCCCGAAGAGCTCGTAGAAGTCCCCCATGCGGAAAAGCAGGAGTGCGTCCCCGGCTTGGGCTTTGAGCTCCCAGTACTGTTTCATGAGGGGCGTGAGCTCGACAGCAGGCGCAGCCGGGCCGCCGCCCAACTCGGAATCAGGAGTCATCGACTTCGTCATGTTCGAGCGCCTCAGGTGATTTTGTGGAGCCGATGCTCGGTCTGCGCGCCGACGCGATGGACCTTCACCATATTGGTCGTGCCGCGACGAAGGGTCGGGATTCCCGCGGTGACGACGATCAGGTCTTCGGGTTCTGCCCACCCATTGACCATGAGGACGTTTTCGACCATGGCGAAGAGATCATCCGTGCCGAGGATCTTTGGGATCGTCACCCCGCGCACGCCCCAGACGAAAGCAAGCTTGCGGAGCACGGCTTCATTGTCGGTGATGGCCACAATCGGAGTATCTGGGCGAAACTTGGCCAAGGTCTTGGCGGCCACTCCCGAGTGGGTGATGCATCCGATGGCGACTGCGCCCGTATGGGTTGCGATCCTTGAAGCCGAGAACTCGATCGATTCGACCGCCGAACCTGGCAAGGGAAGGATGTTCTTCGGTCCCGAGTAAAATTCCTTGGAGCGCTCGGCCTCCAAGATGATGCGAGCCATTGTGGAGACCGCTTCCAAAGGAAACTGGCCCCCTGCCGTCTCGCCAGAGAGCATGACGGCATCGGTGCCGTCGAAAACAGCATTGGCGACGTCGCTGGCTTCGGCGCGGGTGGGAGTCGGGCAGGAAATCATGCTCTCGAGCATCTGGGTTGCCGTGATGATCGGAACGCCCATCTCGTTGCAGCTGTGAATCATGCGCTTCTGGATCGCAGGTACGCGTTGAGCTCCGAGCTCGACTGCCATGTCGCCACGGGCGACGAGAAGTCCGTCCGAGACCTCGATGATCGAGTCCAGGAACTCGACCGCTTCTTCGCGCTCGATCTTGGCGATGATGATCGGGGCATCGTTGCTCTGTTTACGGATCCGGTCGCGTACCGTCTCGATATCGCTCGCCGTGCGGACGAAGGACAGCGCAACCGCGTCGACACCCATCGAGAGGCCGAAGTTCAGGTCTTCGTAATCCTTCTCGGTGACGCAGGGAATGGACAGAGGAGTTCCCGGGAGGTTCATGCCCTTGTTGCTGGTGAGCTTCCCTCCCACTTCGATTTCGATCACGATCTCGGGTGGGGAGACGCTCAGGATCCGGCTGGAGAGCTTGCCGTCGTCAAAGAGGATTTTTGAACCGGGCTGCGCATCGCTCGAAACGCTTTGCGCGATCTCGGCCGAGATCGGGAGCGCGATTTTACCGTGGGTCGATTGGCGTGGCGCTGCTCCCTCAGGATGAAGCAGGACGATGTCGCCTGCTTTCAACTCGATTCCAGCGGGGGGCAGTTTGCCTAGGCGGATCTTGGGACCTTGGAGATCCTGCATGATCGCGACAGGTTTGCCCGCTTTTTTCGCGGCTTCGCGGACATTCTGGATCAATCCCCGGTGAAATTCGTGAGTGCCGTGACTGAAATTCAGCCGAGCCACATCCATTCCTTCCTGGATCAGGCCGTAGATTTTTTCGAAACTGGAACTCGAGGGTCCCAGCGTACAGACAATTTTAACTTTTCTTGCGAATGAGGAGTGCATTGGAACGCTTGACCTTCTCCATCTCTTCTTCGTAGTTCGAAGCTACGAGTCGCTCGCGTTCCTTTTGCTGCTGCTCCAGCTGGGCAATTTTCTGTTCGTAACCGCGGGCCTGCTCATCCAAGGTGAATTTGCTTTTTCGATCCGTCTCGCGAAGTCTCGAGTCCACATCAGTCTTGGTTTGGGAGAGCAGGGCGTCGTAGTCCGTTTTTTGGTCCGCGAGCTTCTTCTCGTAACCTCGGATTAACTCATTTTGACTTTGGGAAAAAGCTCTTTGAGCCATCTTTGAATTAAAGTCGAGCTCTTGCCGAACGCCTTGCAGCCTGGCATCCGACTCGACCTTGAGCGTGTTGATCATCTCGTCGGAGTTGCGTCGCTGCTGCTCCAATGCGGATCCATAGCTGCGTTGGATCTTCTCGATCTGACGCTCATGTTGAGTTCCCTGTTCGTGGAGCGTCGTTTCCTTCATGAATTCAGTGTCGGCCAAGTGCTGCAGCAGTTCGCCACGCTCGCTCTGACGCTCTGAATTATTGACTCGTGCGGCGAGGGACTTTTCTTTTTGGGAGCTGTCCATCAAGTCATGAACGATTTGATGATTTTCTCGCTGCGCCCGGTCAAAGCGTTCGGTGTTGCGTCCCACTTCCGCATCCAGTTGCTTTTGCTGGACCGCCGAAAGCTGTTCCCGGAGTCGCCGCTCGGCGCCTTCGGAGATCAGGCCGATGTCATCACCGGTGTCGCGCTCGTGGATGGCTTCCTTGAAGTATTTAATCTGCGAGTCGGTGGAGATCCGGTTCCGGTCCAGCTCTTCGGTAAAAGTTCGATTTTGTCGTCCCAGCGCTTCTTCGCGCGAGGCGTTCAGGCGCTCCGCCTGCCGTTCCATCGAGGCCTGGGAGTGCTCCTGGTCAACGCGACTGCGGAGCTCCCGGTCCTGGAGGTTCTTCTCGTAGACTGCGGCCGTATCGCGCTGAGTGTCGCGCGACTCCTGGTTTTGGTGGCTGATGACTTCAGCGTAGTAGCGATCCTTGTCGCGAAGGGTCCGGTCGTTGAGTCGATTGAAGTACCCGTCCTGCTCCTTGGATTTGCGTTTCATCCCATCGACGTCATTGCGATAGAGCTGGTCGGCGACTTTGGCTTGGTCGCGGAAGTCGTTTTCGACCTCCCGAATTCCTTCGCTGCGGCCCTCGGCCTTCTCGTGCATGTAGTCCCGCTTGAACTGACCCAATCCGTTGGCCTGATCCCGATAGGACTTGGTCTCTGCGACATGGGAGTCGCGAAGTCGCGTGGCGTTCCCCAACTCACGCTCCATGTAGCCCTTGCGGGTCTCGTCCCTCTTGGCCGAGTCCACCCGCTGATCTTCTTCGGAGCGGATCGCGTAGTCACCCTTGAGTTCATCCATGTAGGCCTGGGTCTTGTGGTTCGAATCGCGGATCTGCTCCATGAGTTCGCGATTGAGACTTTGGTATTTCTTTTCGAGACTGGCCTTGAGCTCCACGTCCGACTCGCGTCCCGCGCGTGCGGTCTCCGTGTTCTCGTTTGAAACTTGATCACGGACCGTTTGCACGGCATGGTCGAGTTCACGTTGGTGTTCGGTTTCCAGTTTTTCGATCTTTTGCTCGTAGCGTTCCTGCTCGGATACTCCCAATGTTTTTTGCTGCTTGGCCTGTCTTGAGAAATCCTCGCGGGCCGCTTCGAGATCGCGCTGGTTGGACTCGAGCTCGGAGGTCCGGGTCTTGCCGTTGCGGTCGTAGAGATCGCGTTTGCGGATCTCCTCGGCCGATTTCTGCGCCTCCCGCTCGTGGGAGAGAAGGCTTTGGGAGTCCGACTTCGAGCGGGCGAGAGTGCGCTCGTATTCGTCGGCCTGCCGCCTCAGATCGCGTTCATGGCTCGCCTGGAGGCTTTCCACGTCCTCCTTCTGCTTCTCACGTTGACGGCTCGCCGCTTGGCGCAACTCCTCTTCAAGCTGGCTCATCCGGGAGCTGTTGTCGCGATAAGTGTCGGACGGAGTGACGGAGCTCAACTGAATCCTTCCCTGGAGCCGACCCATGACGATCAGCAGTACGGGCAATCCTTTGCCCCAACCGTAGGGGAGCAAGCTTCGTGCCGTGCGGAAGGCGGGCGAAAATCGAGGGATATCGCCGTGAGGCGAAGCGGGGAGTGGGCTCGGGTATCGGCAGAAAATGCCTTCCCAGGCAGGTTTTTCCTATTCCAGCGCAAATCGTTCAACGGAACGTTGGTTGAGGATCACTCGCGGCGGTCGTGGCCACCGAGTTGGTCACCATCGACGAGTTTTGCTTTGCCCGCAACCCAGGCATCACCTGCGACGCGGACTCGCCCTGTCAGACGGGCATCGCCGAACACGCGTGCGCGCTCGATGATCCGTGCGTGGTCCGCGATGCGGGAATTTCCGAAAACCTTGGCGTCGCCTTCGATCGTGACATCGCCAGTAAGTCGGGCTTGTCCTCCGACGGAAGCATTGCCTGCCAAGACGACGTGGCCCTGGATCTTGGCGAACTCCGAGACTTGAGCTTGACCGAGGATCCGAGCGCTGCCCATGACCATCGCGTCTCCGCTGATGGTGGCGGAATCGCCGATCACACAATCGCCGGAGACTCGTGCGTTCTTCTGGAGCGAGCTCGCGCCGTGAACCAAGGCCGAACCTGAAACCAGGGCATGACACTGGATTCGGGCCTGGCCCTCAATCCGGGCACTTTCGAAAACCCAGGCATCGTCCTTGACCTGCGACGCTCCGGAGATGATCGCTTGGTCAAAGACCCGGGCTTCGCCGGTGACGATGGCGTCTTCTTGGATGAGTGCTTTGCCGTAGACCCAGGCCTCGCCGAGGACTTGGCACCGACCGAGCTGAGATAAGTTGGCTTCGGACTCGAGAAATCCACCCATTTCGCCCGTGCTCAGGTAGCGAACCCGGTAAAGGATCGTACCTTCCCCTGTCGTTACTGTCTGGCTCGCGAGAAGCTCGTATTTGCGTTTTGTGAGGGGCGGCGTTCCAGTGCTGACGTTCTTCATAAGCTGTTTTGATCCCTTGGACCTAGTGTGACAGAACCGCAACGTCGGAGTGTTAAGGCGGCTGGGTGTGTCTTCGCAACTTGGCGAAACCCGAACCGAAAGAATGAATAAAAAATCCGCGATTGTGCCGAAAAATGAAAAAGGGAAGCCGTTTCCGGCTTCCCTTTCCCTATTCAGGCTCCCGAGTAGGAGAGCTTACTTCTTGGCGAGCGCGAGCTCGTCGTCGATGATCTCAGAGAAGGATTCGATCGGAACGGCACCGCTCACGAGCTGACCGTTGATGAAGAAAGTCGGGGTGGAGCGCACTCCGGTCTTCTCGCCGTACTCCATATCTTTGGCGACGACGTCCTTGAACTTGCCGGCCTTCAAGCACTCAGTGGCTTTGACAGGGTCGGCACCCGATTCCTTCGCGTACTTGGTCAGGCTAGCTTCGTCGAGCTTGTCCTGGTTCTTGAACGCGAGATCGTGGAATTTCCAAAACTTGTCGACGCCTTGATCGTTCACGCACATCGCCATCTCCGAGGCCGGCTTGGCTTCACGGTGCATAGGGAGAGGGAAGTTCTTGAACGCGATCTTGACCTTCTTCTCGCCGTACTTCTTCTTAATCTCACTGACCACTTCGGCGCCCCGCGAGCAGAACGGGCATTGGAAGTCGGAGAATTCGACGATGGTGACCGGAGCGTCGGCTTTACCCCAGACCGGAGAGCTGCCTACGTCGACTTTCACTTCCATCTTCGGCTTGGCGAAGTAGACTTCGACGGGTTGGCTCTTGGTGAGCTTCGCCACGTAGTTGTTCAGGACTTCGGAGCGCTTCTGGGTCTGCAGGTAGGAGGTGATCCGTTCCTTGATCTGCGGATTCAGCTGGCTCTCGGGGATACGTTTCTCTTTGACGAAAGCGTTGTACTCTTTGTCTGAGATCTTGATGTCGCCCTTGACCACTTTCTTGTTGATGTAGTCTTCGGTGGACATGTTCTCTTTTTTAGCTTCAGAGCCCACGAGCTTGTCGACGACCAGCTTGTTCAGGCGGTCCATCTTCAATTCAAACTCGCGCTTCTTCAGTTCGAAGAAATCGAGTTTGTCGTCGCCGATCAGGGCTTCTTCCGAGATTTCCTCGCCGCCGATCTTGGCGGCTACTCCCGGCTTCGGAGCTTCTTTGGTCACGAAATTCGGCTTCGCCTTCGCCTGGTCGGTGCAGGCCACGATCACAGCCACGGCCATAGCCGCGGTGGAGCAAGTCATCCAAGTCAGTTTTTTCACTTTCAAAGCCTCCGCTGAGAGTTCAAACGTTCAAAATTTAAAGAGATTTGAGCATTTATCGTAAGGCACCAGTACAGCGGATGCAACGCAAAACTCTTTTTCCGGCCCGCCTCCGTCCGCGGATCAGTAGGATTCCCAGCGCGATTTGAACCAGGCTCCAAGCCCAGACGACCGGTCTATTGGCTCGAACGTGGTCGAAAGCGAAAAGAAAGGCGAGGAAGCTCAGTCCGAAACCGGCCTGTAGCCCGATCGGGTAGGGGTGCTCTTGCCGCCAGGCCATCGGGCCGCCGCACTCCGGGCAGAGGAGATCGTCTTCGCCGCGCCCGCTGCTGATTTTCTTGCTAGAGGATTCGAACGAGGTCATGCACTCGGACCCAGCCTTTCCAGTGCCCAGCCGCGTCGACTACGGGGAGCACATTGATCTGTTGAGGTCGGTTCTCCATGAGCTCAAGTGCCTCGAAGGCCATCATCTCCTGCGAGACAGTCGTGGGTTGGACCGTCATCACTTCCGCCGCGCGGAGCTTGAAAAACCTTTCACGGTGACTCAGTGACCTCCGGATGTCGCCGTCCGTGATGATGCCGAGGAGACGAGGTCCTTCGACAATCAGTACGCCTCCAAGCCGGGCGCGCGTCGAAGCGACCACTACTTCGTCCATCGATGCTTCCGGACCTAGCGTCGCTACCGAACTCCCGGAGTGCATCACATCCGCCACCGTCAAGCTCAGGCGACGGCCGAGGGTCCCGCCAGGGTGGTTTTTGGCAAAGGACTCGGCATCGAATCCGCGAACCCCCATCAGGCTGACTGCCATCGCGTCGCCCAAGGCCAATGCGAGAGTCGTACTCGTGGTCGGAGCCAGGTTGTGCGGACAGGCTTCTTGGGCGATTGAGCTGTCGATCCAAACGTCGGCAGTCTTGGCGAGCCGGGATTGGGAATGGCCCGCAATCGCGATCACGGGGACTTTCAGGCGTTTCAGGGATGGCAGGAGTTGAAGGAGTTCGTCGGTATTGCCGGTCTGACTCAAGGCCAGGAGGACATCATGGCTCGCCACCACTCCGAGATCCCCGTGAAGGCCCTCGGTGGGATGGAGGTAAACTGCGAAACTTCCTGTGCTGCAGAGGGTGGCGGCGATCTTCTGGGCGACTTTCCCGGACTTTCCGAGGCCCGTGACGATGATCTTGCCACCCTGGCTCAGGGAAGCGTCCAGAAGTCCCACTGCCTTTTCAAAAGCAATTCCGGCTGAGGTACCCGGCCGGAGCTTTTCCGAGCAAGCCAGAATAGCGTCGGCTTCCAGGCGGAGAACCCGTTGCGCCTCGCTCAAGACGTCGATCTTCATTTCCTGATCAAACATGGCTCCTCCCGGCAGGGCAATGGGATTCTGGCAACCTACGCACCTTGTGCTAACCTGAGAGGACGGGATGCTGAAGAAAGGACTCTTCCTCATGGTAGCTGCCTGCTCCTGCCTCGCGCTCGCGACAGGCATGGGTGGATGCATGTCGGCCTACAAGAAGTCCGTGGGTGGGGACACCGCGCGCGTTTTCAACCGCATTTACCTGACGGAATTCAATACCGCGTGGCAAGCCGTGTTGGATTCGATTAAGTCGCTTCGATTGGACGTCTCCAATCGCGAGGGTGGCTTCGTCCAGACGCGCTGGCAGGACAACACGAACGAAAAGAACTTCATCGATTCCTTCGGCACGGCTGACGCCTTTCTAAAAGCGCAATACCGGTTGCGGCTCACCGTGGCTAAGGGGTTCTTCAACGGCAAGCCTTCGGTGAAAGTCACTGTCCAGAAGGAGCAGCTCGTTCAGCGCGACGTGCTCGAGGGATGGCGTCCTGTCGAGAGCGATGAAGTGGATGAGCGGACGCTGTTGTACAGGATCGGCAGGGTGATCTCCATTCGTACGCAGCTTGCGCGGATGGAGGAGGAGAGGACTAAGAAAGCCATGGAAGAAACATCGTTCTGAAGGACGCGCGCGCGAGGCTGGGGTTGGAGGTTTCGCGGCGGGGTACTCTTCCTTGAGTCTCTTGGACGCCTTCCTGGCGTCCGCTTTTACGCCGCGAAACCTCCAACCCCAGCCTCGCGCGCGCGTCCTTCAGCTCGATGCTTTGGACCTTTTGGGTGCGGGTACGGGTTTAGGGAGGGGGATAGGGGGTCGAGAGGGGGTCGAGAGGGGGTCGAGAGGGGCATGGAGTCGGGGAGCGCTGGCTTCGCTCCGCTTGGGTTCGGAGTCGGGTTCGGGTTCGAAGTCGGGTTCGGGTTCGAAGTCGGGTTCGGAGCGGGGGCTATTTCGCTGAGGTGAGTTCGGTCTTCCACTGCTCGACTTTCGCTAGCAGGGGGGCTCCGGCTTTGAGCTTCTTTCCGGTCAGGGATTCAAGGGCGCTGACGGTCTGCTCCTGAAGTGCGGGGTCCTGGGTGTGAAGGAGTAAAGGGCGGAGTCGGGGCGCGGCGTCTTTGGCGTTGAGTGAGACTAAGGCGCTCAGGGCTTTGGTCGGCACCCATTGGGCTTTTCCGCCGTGATAGTTCTCGCTTTGGTCGAGGGTGGCGAGGAGGGCGTCGACGGCGCCTATGGGCTTCAAGCGGCCTACGGCGTCGACAGCTTCAGAGCGCACGATCAGGGCGGGGTCGCGGAGGAGCGGGAGAACGGCGGCCGAAGTTTTGGGATGGTTCAGGGCGGTCAAGGCGCGGAGAGTTCCGGCCCGGATCATCCACGAGCGGTCCTTGAGGAGGTTCAGGAGGCCGGTCGCGACTTCGGTGCCTCCCAGCTTGGCGGCTCCCATGATCGCCAGATACCGGTCCGGATCTTCGTGGTGCGGGTCGTTGGCGATTTCAAGGAGTGGTCCTACGGCTCTGACGCCGTAGCGGGTTTCCCAGTTTTTCAATACGGCGCGAAAACTCAGTTGCTGGCGCTTGGAGAGGTCGCTCTTCAGGGCGTTGAGAATAGCTTGCCCTTGAGCATCGTCAGCGGTGATCGCAACTGCCCATGCCGAGGTCGTTGGAGAGGTGATCGGTGCAAGCGCCAGAAAAACCGACAGCACGCTTCGGAGGAACGTTCGCTTAAGCATTGAGCATCTTTTCGAATTCTTCGACGAGGTCCGCATCGGTTTTCTCCAAAGTGGACGGAGTGGTTTCCGTCGGTGGCGGGACGGAGACGGCGGCGGGTTGTAGGCTTTGTTCCACTTGATCGACCAAGCCTTCGAAGGCGGGACTGGCCTCGACGGGGGTCGTCGCCGCAGTACTTTGATCCGCGGCGGTCAGTGCGGCCAAGGGGTCGACGACTTCCATCGCCTCTCCGGGCCTGACTTCTTCGGCGACGATTTCTGCAGGAGCCTCGTCGATCACTATCAGCGCATCCTCGCTTGCCTCCGGGGTGGATGCCGTCTGTGCGACGGGTACGGGGGCTACAGGAGCCCCAGTCGTTGCAGGTGCGCCGCCCTGGCCTGCCAATGCGGCCCGCAGCTGCGCATTTTCTTGCTGCAGTCGCTTGAGGTTCGCAAGGTCGTCCTCAATGATGCTGTATTCGGCGAGTTTGCCTTCGAGGGTCCTGAGCTTTTCCTGGAGGTCAGCCATCTCAGAAGGCGAAACCCCGCCCTCCGTAGCTGCTGTGCCGCCGCTACCACCCGAGGTCCGAAGCGCAACGAGCTCCTTTTCGATCTTTTCCTTCTCGGTCACGACCGACTGCATGGCTTTCGCCTGCTCGGTCATTTTGCCTTCGAGGAGCTGAACCTTGGTCAACAATTGAGGGTCAGACGCAGCACCGCCACCCGCGAACGAGTGTCCGGTGCCCGCCATGGATCCTTGCGCTTGGAGCAGGGCAAGGAGGGCTTTTGCGTCCGCACCCGATCCCAGGGAGGCGACGCCGGCGAGTTGCGCGGTGTCCCCTCCGAGGAGGCCGAAGAGTTGTGCGCGCATTTGTTCGGCTTCAAGAATGAGGTGGGTCAGATAGCCTTTGACGACTCCGCTCGGGACGGTTTGGTCGACGTGCCCGAGGCGCCGCTTGCGCAGGACATAGAAAGCGGCGTAGCCCGCGATCAACGCACAGATCACCAGCGCCTCGAGCAGGAGGAATTCGACGCTGAATTTGGAGAACAAGTAGACGATGGATTCCATCAGTCGGTCCCTCCTGGACCTGTCGCTCATACTTGCGAGCGCCAGTCCCCAGTTTACCGGTCTGGTCGAAGGCCTGTCAAACGCTGTGCTCCCGCCTCAGATCGGACAACTTTTTGGCGCAATCGCGGACAAGAGTTGGGGGTGAAGTTTCGAATTGGAGGCCAAGATCTCCTGGCTCTCGACTCGGAAAGGCTTGCCCTCGAAATCCGTCACTTTTCCGCCGGCCTCTCGGACGATCAAAGTGCCTGCGGCCACATCCCAGGGGGAGAGTCTGCGTTCCCAGAAACCGTCGAAGACGCCACGTGCGGTATAGGCTAGGTCAAGCGCGGCGCTACCCGGACGCCGGATGGCGCGTGCGACTTCGCTCAGTCGCTCAAACGCTTCCATCTCCGAAGAAAGGAGCTCGTCCTTCCGGTAGGTGAAACCGGTGGACAAGAGCGAATCGCGGAGTTTTCTGGTTTTTGAGACCTCGAGGCGTTTGCCGTTGAGAAACGCCCCTTTTCCCTGGATCGCGGTGTAGAGGTCGCCGAGGACAGGGTGGTAGATCGCGCCGGCCACGATTTCGCCGTCCCACTCGGCGGCAACGGAGACGCAGAACATCGGGAACCCATGGATGAAGTTGGTGGTCCCGTCGAGGGGGTCGATGATCCAGCGTCCGGACGAGAGCCCTGCCTCGGGGCTCGCTTCTTCGGTGAGGAATCCGAAGTCGGGGCGTGCTTTCCGGAGCACCCGCTTGCACGCTTCTTCGCTCTCCAGGTCCGCGTTGGTCACGAGTCCTGCCCCGACTTTTTCGGCAACACGGAGATTTTTACCGAAATACTTCATCAAGACTCGACCCGAAGCATGGGCTGACTCGCTGAGCGCGACTAGGAGGGTTGAGGGAGTCGGCGGTTTCGGAGTCGTGGAGCGGGATTTTTTAAGCATGGAGTTTCCGGGCCGGAGGTCGCTGGGTTTCCTGGACCGCGAGAGCGGCCACGCGCTTCTGAAAAGCTTCGCGGAGTTTCCGAGTCACGGGTCCGGGCTTGCCTCCGTGGATCTTCCGGTCGTCGACGCGAGTGACCGGAAAAATCTCTTTGATCGTGCTCGTGACGAAGACTTCGTCGGCTTCGTAGAGGCGTTCCTTAGGGAAGCGCACTTCACGGACTTCAATCCCATTTGCGCGTGCCATCGTGATCATTTCGCGGCGGGTGATTCCATCGAGGATGCCGATGTCGATCGGAGGGGTGGCGATGATGCCGTTGCGAA
>JAYVNB010000171.1:0-5082 GCA_043759365.1 Bacteriovoracaceae bacterium
CGAATCCGCCAGGGCGTTTGTCGCCGAATCCGCCAGGGCGTTTGTCGCCGAATCCGCCAGGGCGTTTGTCGCCGAATCCGCCAGGGCGTTTGTCACCGAATCCGCCAGGGCGTTTGTCACCGAATCCGCCAGGGCGTTTGTCACCGAATCCACCGCTGCTGCGTGGCCCATCGGAGCGAGGTCCACGAGGGCGATCGCCCCCGAAGCCGCCGGGACGAGGCCCATCCGACCGTGGTCCACGTGGCCGATCCCCGCCAAAGCCACCGCTGCGTTTGTCAGCGAATCCTTCGCGCTTGGCTCCGCCAAAACTCTTGCCGAAACCTCCGGTGCGCCCTTCGCCTCCGCGGGAGAATCCAGCTGGCTTGCCGAAACCGCCGCGTTTATCGCCAAAAGAGGAGGGGCCTTCGCGGCGAGTGCCGAAACCGCCACGGGATTCTCGGGGAGCACGTGGAGCGTCGTTGCCCCAGGTCCCTCGTTTTTCACCGTGCCCGCCGCCCGTCACATCATCGCTCGCAGACTCGTCTGTAGAACGCGGGCGAATGGCTCGAGTGTCCTCGGCGCCCGCTTCGCGCTTTCTTCCGAACACCGGACGAGGTCCGGCTGAGCTTCGCGGACCGGAACTACGAGGGCCACGAGGATCGTCGCCCCAATTGCTCCCACGCTCTTCGCGGGGTGCGCGCGCTTCAGTGGCGATGCGTACTTTGAACGCTGTGGTTTTCTCTTTGCGAATCTGAAAAGCGGTATCCCGATCCTGCCGGGCAACTCGCGCGGCTTCTGCCGGTTTGGCTCTTTGGGCAGCGTCTTCGATGGCTTTCATCGCGAGTTCCGGCTGCGCGATGACTGCCTCGAGTTGGCTTTTCTTCAGTAACTTGTGTTCGCCTGGGCCGATGCCATGAAGGTTCAAGTGGCCGACCGCAGTGCGGACGATCTTTTCGACCAGAAGTCCCTTGGATTCGAAAAGGGCCTTGAGGTCGCCGCCACCGCTGCCGAGGATGACGACTTCAACCACCGCTTTGTTCGCCAGCCGCTGGGCCAGGCGCACGGAGTGGGGCTTCATGTAGCCGCTTTCAAGCTTCGCGCCTTTGGACAGGCGCTCGATCTTCTCGGGTTCAGGATGGCCCTTGACCTTGACATGATAGACGCGGGGGATGTCATCGCGCTTTTGGATCTGTTCCGCAATTGCGCCATCATTGGTCAAGAAAATCAGGCCTTCGCTGTTGAAGTCCAGGCGCCCCACTGGAAACAGGCGGACATGGAATGCGCCCAAGTAGTCTGCCAGGGTAGGGCGGCCTTCGGGATCGGCCAGCATCGAGATGACTCCGCGAGGCTTGTAGAGCGCCACGTACATCGGGGCTTCCACTCCACGAAGGAGCTTGCCCTTCACTTTGATCGCGTCTTGCGAATAATCGGCCTTGTCGCCGAGCTGGGCGACTTTACCGTTGATGGTGACGAGACCTTCGGTGATCATTTCTTCCGCTTTACGACGGGAAGCGATGCCTGCTTGGGCGAGAATCTTCTGGACGCGTTCTGAAGCCATATGGGGGGCTTCATACTCTTTTTGTCGGAAAAACTCCAAGGGCGAATGATGGGGCGGGCCGAAGTCGATCTGATTGCCGCTGGACACGTTCCCGGCCCCCCAGTAGCATCGCGATTTCAATGGCAGAAACAACTTGGACCCGCTTCATCCCTTCGCCTCGGATCGGCGCATGGATCCTGATCGGCTTGACCCTCACCCTGCTCTTGATCCGCTATCCGGCCAACCCGGGATCCTATCGCTACGCGCTTCCCACGGACTATTCGGTCTACCTTCGAGCGCGCGACCGAGTGAATTCCGGAGAAAATCCCTATCAAGCCGCGGATTCATCTCCTTACAAGTACTCGCCAGGCGTTTTAGCCCTCGTTTCCGCGCTTCCCCGAAATCCGGCCGACTCCTGGATCGTCTTCAGCTCCCTCAGTATTTTCGGCCTGGCCATCGTCCTGTTGATCGGGGCCCGGTTTCCTAGCTGGAAAAGCGTTCTTTTCATACCGATTGGGTTGGCTCTGGCTTGGAAGGGGGTTCTGGAAACGCTCGATTACGGACAGCTGGAGCTGATCATCCTGTTGCTCGTGGTGATGGCTGCGGTGCTGCGAAGGCGGCATCCGCTGATTGCAGGTTTCTTGGCCGGGACGTTGCCTTGGTTCAAGCTCCCTTGGCTCTTGCTCGGGCTTCCTTTGATTTTGGGCAATGTCGCATCCGTTCAAGGCCCGGGTCGAAAGGAGAAAAAACTCCGCCTCGTGATCTCTGGATATCTGTTCTCTTGGTTCGTTCTGGGCGCCGCTGTTCCCTCCCTGGTTTTTGGGCCCGAACGGGCCATGCAGCTCACTCAAGGGTGGATTGCGCTGCTCCGGAACCAACCGCACGCGCTTTATTTTTCGGAAATCAACCAAAGTGTTTGGATCTCATCGATGCGTTGGATCGGTGGAAACCCTTTGGTCCCCATTGGACTGGTGGCTTGCGCTGCTGGATTTATCCTGGGATCGTTCATTTCGCGCTCGCTGCGCCTGGTATCGAATCGCGACGTTTTCGCCTGGTTAAGTCCCTGGCTGATCCTCACCCAACTGCTGAATCCGCTCTCTTGGCGATGGGGGAGCGTTTTTTTGGTCGGGGCCCCGTTTGCGATCGCCGCAGGATCCAGTCGCTCTCGGTCGTTCCGAATCACAGTGGCATTCATTGCCCTGCTCTTTTTCCTGCTTCAGATGAATCCAGTAGTTCAGGCACTGGGATACCATCACTGGAGCGACTTCCATGGTTATGGCGTCGTCACGGGGTACTGGATCTCGCTTTTACTGCTCTGTCTCTGACTCGGTGGAAAATTCAGTACTCGGGAGCCGCTTCATCCCGGTCGTAGCGTTTGGGCTCGGGTTTTTTGGGGTCTGGAAGCGGAAGTTCGCCGTTCGGCCCTGAGGCTCCGAGGACTTCGGTGGTCTGAGGCACGACTACCGGAGCCGGCTCACCGTTTTGGGCAGCCAGCGTAGCTGCGGCCCTGGCTTCGGCGTACGCGTGGGATTCGATCAGACTCTGGGGAACCGGCCAACCCTTGGCCTTCGCGTCCGCTTGGACCTTCTCCAGCATCTTTTGCTCTTCGAGGTAAGGCGTCGTGGTCGAAATCGAGGCCACTCGAACGCGGATGTCCTGAAGGATCTGTTCATCCTCGCGAGGATCGTAAGTCAGGATGGATTGACTGTTGGCCTTCATCTCGCCGACGAGTTTGCGCATCTCGCGGACACGGGGGTCTTCATCCTCTGGGTTTCTCGATTGGCTGCCGGGGACCATTTGCTCAAGCTCCCGGAGACTCGGAAGTGCATTGAGGTCTTTCATGCCGAAAAGCTCGAGGAAGTCATCAGTGGTCGAGTAAAGCATGGGACGTCCGGGTAGCTCGGAACGGCCGGAAATCCGGATTAATTTCTTGTCGAGGAGGCCTCGGATGAAGTGCGAGCTGTCGACTCCGCGGACCTTGTCGATGTCGTCCTTGAGGGCGGGCTGCCGGTAAGCGATGATAGCGAGGGACTCCATGGCGCCCGAGGACAGGCGCTGAGTCTGGACCTTGGCGAGTTTCTTGGCGAGCGCGGCGCGGCCGGCCTTGGTGCGGAACTGGAAACCCCCGGCGATCTCGACGAGCTCGATTCCATGCGACGGGCCTTGGTATCGATCGCGGAGGGAAGTCATCGCTTCTTGGAACAGATTGAACGAGATTTCGGGACCGAGAAGGCCTTGCAGTTTTTCAAGGGACATCGGTTTGTCCGTCATGAAAAGGAGAGTCTCCAGGCAGGATTGCATCTCCGAGAGATCGAGGTCTCCATTTTCGTCGGGTTGAGGATGGGACGGGAGAGCGGCTTTGAGTTCCGCGTCTTGCGCCTCGTCGCTTTCGGTCTCGGCGGCCTCGGCGGCCGCTAAGGCATCATCTTCTGCGATCTGGGAGAGGAGGAGTTGGGCGGCCTGAGCTTCGGCGTCGGCGCTCGGCACCAGTTCTTCTAGGGCTTCGACCTGCTTTTGGGATTCGATCGCCATGGCCGCTTCCAGGCGGGACAGCTCGGCCTCGGCTTCGATGGGATCCGTACGAAGGTCGGCGGTTTCGTCGCGATCCTCTTCTTCTTCTTTTTCACCTTCTACAGCCAAGACGTCGGCTTCCGTAGGGACTTCTTCGCCCGCAGCCAGATCCGCTTCCGGCTCGACGTGATTCAGCCGGGCGCGAAGCTCGGACATTGAAATCGCGTCTGTTTCTTCGTCGTCCTCGTCTTCTTCTTCTTCTTCTTCTTCTTCGAAATCCTCATCATCGAGGGAAAGTTCGTCGGTGCTTTCCTGCTGCTCGGCGATTCCGAGAGTGGGGATCTGAAACGGATCCTCGATCAGGGTCACCATTCCGGACGATCCCGCGCGAGGAGAAGGGGAGGTCTCCGTCTCCGGAGCCGTTCCTTCCGCTTCATTCTCAGGCTGCCAGTCCTTGAGTGCTTCGATCAATTCCTGAGCCGGGCTTTTGGAGGGCTTTTTGCGGTCATCGCTCATAAAGTCACTTCCTCTGTTACCGCGATGGGTACCGCAGCGGGTACCGCAACGGCTTTCGGAGACATCAAGTCGGCGTATTCGAAACCCGTCGTCACACTCTCGGGATTGAACCCGTGCAGCGACTCGAGAAGTTCAAGATAGATTTCGTCGTAGGTCTTCTGTTGATGAAGCTTGAGTTTGCGAAGCCGCGAAAGCTCGAGACTCGCGAGGAAAGTGGCGACGACTTCAGGTCGGGTGGGCAGAGCTGAGTACATCTTACTCATCTCGATGGGCACGCCGACTGCGAGACGGTCCGCGAATACTGCGATCTTGTCGGCAAGGGAGACAGTCTCTTTTTTGAGGACCGTCGTTCGTCTCCGGGCGCGGGCCAGCATGTCCTGATAGGTCAGGGCCAGGCTCGTGATGCCCATTTCCTTCCAGACCCGTTCAATGGGGGGCTTGCGGTTGGGGCGCGTGAACACGTCTTCACCGAGTTTGGGGAGCTGGGCAAGCTCTTGTCCCGCAGCATTGAATCTCTGGTGCTCCAGAAGCTGCCGGAT
>JAYVNB010000172.1:0-15081 GCA_043759365.1 Bacteriovoracaceae bacterium
GTTTTCGCGGCCTTTTTCCCAGGAGCTGCGATGGCGGGAGTACCGACCCAGCTCAGGACCGCAAGGAGAGGCAGCAGGCTTTTCAAGATCGAAGTACGCATGGGCGGAAGCTTAATCCGAACACTCGCCAGTGACGAGTTTTTTCGCCGGTTCCCCATTGGATATGGATGAATCCAATTTTAACGCGAGCACTCAACGTTCGGACGGAAAATCCAACCAGAGCTGCAACGGCTCGGACTGATCGATCAAGCCGCTGGCTGAAAGGCCGAGGAGACGGATAGGCTTGCTACCCGCTTCAGTCATGCCCATGAGGAGCTCGGTGCCGACCTGATCGAACACACTCGCCCGATCCGTCGGGTTCACGAACGTCCGCGAACGCGTGATGGTCTTGAAGTCGGAGTAACGCACCTTGAGAGTCAGCGTCCTCGCGAGCGTGTCAATCTCCTTCAAATGACCGGCGAGGTAATCGGCCTGTTCGACGATCTTGCGTGTCAGGAAACCGACATCCAACACATCGCGCTCGAAAGTCTCCTCCGTCCCACGGCTTTTGGTCGTCCATTCGCTCTCGACTTCGCGATCATCCTCGCCTCTCGAAAGCGCATGAAGGAAAGCCCCGAATTTTCCGAACTCGTCGATCAAAGCTTTTTCTGACCTAACCCGGATCTGACCCGCAGTCTTGAGCCCGAGCTCGTGCAGTCGTTTGGCGGTCACAGGCCCGACTCCCCAGAGCTTCTCGACCGGCAAAGTCTCTAGGAACGCGAAAACCTTGCTCGGATGGATCACGACGAGCCCATCAGGCTTCTGGAGATCACTGGCCACTTTGGCGATGAATTTATTGGGTCCGACTCCCGCGGAAGCCGTCAAGTTCAGTTCGTGCTGGATCCGCGCCTTGATGTGCTCCGCCACTTTGCTCGCCAGGGGTTCACCGAGCCTGTTCACTGTCACATCGAGATAGGCTTCGTCGAGAGAGAGCGGTTCGACCTTGTCGGTCACCGCATCGAAGATTTCGCGCATGCGACGGCTGGCTTCGTTGTACTTCGCGAAATCGGGTCGCACGAAGATGAGCTGCGGACAAAGCCGCTGCGCCTGCTTGGCGCTCATCGCCGAATGGATCTTGAATTTTCGGGCTTCGTACGAAGCGGAAGCGACGACTCCCCGGCCGTTCGGGTCTCCCCCGACCACCACGGGCTTGCCGCGCAGCTCCATGTGATCACGCTGCTCGACGGAAGCGTAAAACGCGTCCATGTCGACATGGATGATCTTGCGGTCCTTCACAGGTCAAGAGCTACCACCCTGAGCGGCTTCCTCTCCAGTCGGAATTGGGTTATGCCTTTTCTCATGAATCGACGTTTCGCTTCGACGCTGGTCCTTATGTCCCTTTCTTCGGTCGCGCTCGCAGCGGAGCTCGGCGGAGTGACTTTTCCAGAAACCCTTGGAGTGGAAGGCAAAGCGCTGAAACTCAACGGAATGGGCATGCGGGAGGCAACGATCTTTCACGTGAAAGTCTATGCCGGCGGCCTTTACCTCGAGACTCCTTCCTCGAACGCGGAAGAAATCCTGGGATCGCCCCAGATCAAGCGCGTGCAGATGCAATTCGTCCGCGACGTGGACGCAAAAGACATCCGCAAGGTTTGGCAGGAGAATATCGACAAGAACTGCGGATCGAAGTGCGCCAGCCTCAAGCCCAGGACGACGCAGCTCCTGAGCTACTTCGACAAGGATATCAAAAAAGGCGATACGATGACTTTCACGTTTCTCCTGGGTAAAACCCAGATCCACGTCGGTCCGGAACTCAAAGGAACGATCGAGAACCCCGATTTCGGGTCGGTCGCACTCATGAGCTGGATCGGACCGAATCCCCCCAACTCGAGCCTCAAGGAAGGCATGCTGGGGTTGAACAAGAAGCGCTAAATGAAGATCCCCACCGCTTGTGCGAGCTTCACCCAGCGATGGTCTGCCGGCACGACCTTGCACGGACCCTGCAGGTCGGTGATGGGAGCACGCTTGATCCGACCATCGCGGTAGACCACGGCTTGTCCCCAAGCGCGTTCCATCACCATCTGCGCGACTTCGACGCCCATCGAAAGCGTCAGGAACCGGTCTGTCGTCGTGGGATGGCGGGCACGCTGGAGATGACCCAGTACTGTGTGGCGACATTCCCAAGAGGTTTCCTTCTCGATCCAGCGCGCGAGGCGTTCAGCGATGCCGCCGAACCGCTCGGCTTGGGGAGAACCCTCGACCCGGAACGCGACCGTGGGGTCCTCTCCCTCGGCATGCGCCCCTTCGCTGACCACCATGAGCAGGCCGCGCTTGCCTTCAAGCTGTTTGAGTTTGATGGTGTCGATCACCGCTTGCCTCGAGAAAGGGCGTTCCGGAAGCAGGATTAAATCGGCATAGGAGGCCAAACCGCCTCCGAGCGCGATCCAGCCGGCCGTCCGCCCCATGACCTCGACGATCATGATCCGTCGGTGGGCGTCGGCAGTCGCACGAAGCGCGTCAACCGATTCGGCTACGACTGAGCATGCGGTGTCATAGCCGAATGTGACGTCAGTGCCGGGAAGGTCGTTGTCGATCGTCTTGGGGACGCCGATCATCGGTACTGAGCCCAGTTTTTGAAGGCCCGAGAAGGTGCCGTCGCCGCCGGCGACGATGATGCCCTCAACTCCCAGCTTGCGGTACTGGGCAAGAAACTCCTCTTCCCTTCCGGCGGTGCCGGATTTGTTCGAAGTTCCGAGATAAGTGCCCGCAAGTGAATGAATCCCCTCGATGTCCTTCAAAGTGATGGAGCGGGTACGGCCGCCGAAAACGCCTTCGAACCCGTCCTGGATCCCGATGACCTGATGTCCCGCGCGCAAGAGGCACCGTGACGCTGCTTCGATGATTCCGTTAAGTCCGGGAGCGTCACCGCCTCCGGTCATGATCGCGACCTTCATTTTTTGCCTACCTCCGCGAAACTGGATTGAGACTTCGGTTCCCAGATTTTAGCCGGTAGTGGATAATTCCATCAACCCCTATGCTCGACCGATTCAAGAGAAAGCTCAAAGAGCAGTTGATCCAATCCCAGTTGCCGAAGGAGGAGCTTCAGCGCATTGAAAAAGCGCTATCCCAGCTCAATTCTGCCGGTTTCGACCCCTGGGGGCTCGACCCCGACACCCTCAAGACGGCAGTCGCCCTGGGCCGCTGGCTCTACATGGACTACTTCCGCGTCGAAACAGTGGGCATCGAGCGGGTCCCGGCGGGACGCGTCCTCCTGATCGCGAACCATGGGGGACAGCTTCCGCTGGACGGGTTCCTCATCGGGATGTCGATGTTGCTCCAAGCGGATCCTGCGCGCATCCCCCGAGGCATGGTGGAGCGCTGGGCGCCCTCCGTCCCCTTCGTGAACACGCTTTTCAGCCGCTTGGGTCAAATGGTCGGTGATCACCGCAACTGCCGCGAACTCCTCGACAAGGAGGAATGCGTCCTCGTGTTTCCGGAAGGCACAGGAGGCAGTGGAAAAACGATCCAACACCGCTATGAACTTCAGAAGTTCGGAACCGGCTTCGTCCGCCTGGCGCTTGAAACTCACAGTCCGATCGTGCCAGTGGCCGTCATCGGCTGCGAGGAGACCTATCCGAGCTTTTTCGATTTCAAGCTCCTGGCGAAGCTCCTGAAGGCCCCTTACCTCCCGATCACGCCATTTTTTCCGCTGCTCGGGCCGCTGGGCGCAATACCGCTGCCCACCAAAGTGACCTTGAGGTTCGGTGATCCCATCCGTTTCGACGGGGACCCCGATGCACCGGATGCCGAAGTGGAAAAGAAGGTCGACCGCGTCCGAGACGCGCTCGATGCCGAGATCAAAACCGGCCTGAAACTACGGGACGGAAAAATTTTCACCGGATCCGGAGGCGAAAGTGCCTGAGCGTCCGACTTTGCTCATCACCGGTGCCGCCGGAGGCATCGCATCGATCGTGGTCGGGATGCTGGTGAAAAAATACAGACTTGTCGGCGTCGATCCTCGACCGATGCCGGAGGGGGGCCGGTTCCCCGGGGAGTTCTTTCAGATCGACTACCGCAGCCGGAGGATGGCCGAAGTTTTTCGCCAATACTCGTTCCACGCGATGCTTCATCTGGGTCGGGTGGCGCTGGGTACGAACGCCGGCAACAGCGCCCGTTACAACATCAACGTGCTCGGGACCCGCAACCTGCTCGACCTCGTCATCAAATATGGCGTAAAAAATGTCGTGGTTTGCAGCACCTTTCACGTTTACGGCGCTCACCAGCACAATCACCTCCATCTCACCGAGGACGACCCGCTGCGGGCAAGTCAAATTTTCCCGGAGCTGATCGACGCGGTCGACATGGACAACGTGACCACCAACTTCGTCCTGAAGCATCCCGGCATCCGCACCCTCATCCTCCGGCCCGTCAACGTCGTGGGGCCGCACATTCGAAACAGGATCACCCAATTTTTCAGGGGGCGCTTCTGTCCCTACGTGCTGGGATACGACCCACCCACCCAGTTCATGCATGAGCGCGATCTCGCCCGCGCCCTCAAGCTTTGCCTGGAGAGCCGAAAAAATGGCGTCTACAACGTCGCTGGAGAAGGGGTCGTGCCGTTCACCCGCGCAATCCAGCTCGCGGGTTCGAATCCGGTGCCGGTGCCCCATTTCCTCGCATTCCGCACGGCGCGCGCAATGACTCGAATCGGAGTGAACTTTCCGAAGCACTTGGTGGATTACTTCCGATACCCAGTTGTGATCTCCGATGTCGCTTTCCGGAAGGACTTCGGGTACGAGCCCGAAATCAACACCGTCGAGGCCCTCAAAAGCATCCGGAGCGATACCGCGGACGAATCGAACGGGGAACCCAAAGTATGACCCTGTCCCTCGCGACGGACTGACTCTACTCCTTCTATTTAACGAGGGATTCCGGTTGCCTGCCTTCGGGAATAGTGGTCTTGTGCAGCCCTATGAAGACCCTAGCCCTCACTTGGGCGGTACTCTCCTTGCTTATTACAGCCGCAGCTTGTTCCTCAAAGCCCGAAGCTTTGGACCCCGTTCGCGAAGGGCTCAACCCCGCCCAGCAGGAAGGTAGCGCCTTTCGATCCAACACGACCCCTACCGGCACAATCCCTACCGCCGGCATCGCAGTGGTGCGGATCCAGATTTTTCCCCATTGGGGCAAATACGATGTTCCGCAGGGCAAGGAATCCCGAATCGATGAAGTGACTTTCGTCAATCCGAGCGGATGCAGCCTCCACTCTCCCGCTGAATCGGCAGTAGTCAGCCGGACCGAGACCTCACTCAAGATCGCGGCGCAAACCCTGGTCGCTGGGGCCGTCCGCATCACTTGCGGAGGGGGCGAGACGCAGCTACTCCGCGAAGCGGCACTGAAAAGCTTCTCCTACGCTGGCGAGTTCAACGTGAGTGCCTGGGCAGGTCCCCAGGGCGAGCGAGGGCTTCGCGTCCTGAACGTGCTTCCATTCGACCAGTACTTGAAAGGTGTAGTCCCTACCGAGGTTCCAGCGACCTATCCGATGCAGGCCCTCAAAAGCCAAGCGGTCGCCGCCCGGACTTATGCCTACTTCGAAATCTCCCATACGCGAGCTTCGTCACCCGACGCGGGAGTCGATCTCGATGACACGGTTCAATCCCAGGCCTACGTGGGAACGAGCAAGTCCACCCCGGAAACGGATCGCTCCGTGGATGAGACCTTGGGTCAGATCATCACCTACCGAGGCAAAGCCATCAAAGCCTACTTCAGTTCGGACAGCGGCGGTCACACCGAGGACTCACTCCACGTCTGGGGAGATTTGCTTCCTTACTGCATCGCCAAGAAAGAGCAGTACCCTGCCGATGCCTACCGGAGCGATTGGGAGAAACTCCTGAGCGCGGATGACGTTGCCCAGGCCTTGGCGAACGCCCACCTCATCCCGTCCGGAACACGGCTCGACGCGCTCCGAATCCTCGATTCAGAAAGGTACGCGAGCGGGAGAGCCTCCCTCGTCCATGCCGATGTCACCGGCGGAACCAGTACCCTCTCCCTGTCGGCCATCGACGTGCGTTTCGCATTGAAACTCAGGAGCACTTTGTTTTCAGTGCGTCGCAATCCCGACGGGCAGTTCGATTTCATCGGAAAAGGTTATGGACATGGAGTCGGCATGAACCAGAGTGGCTCCAAGGCCCTCGTGGATACCCTGAACTGGGACTACGCGAAGATCCTCGGGTTCTATTACGACGGAACCGAGATCTGCGTGAACGGCAGCCAAGGCGATCCCAACTTGCCGATTTGCCAGAACTGAACGGAGCAGGACCAAACGACTCTCGGTTCAAAACCGGTTTTCGAGTCCGGCCTCGGTGCATTCCACGACCCCCGGGTCTTCGACGACGACGACCGCAAACTCCTTGCCGTTGCCACTGAGGTTGACCTTGCCATCCCCGTCGACCGAAATCCCCCTCCCCCAGGGGACTTCGCTCACGTGAGTACCGGTTGGACTCACATCGGCGATCAGCCGCAAATCGACGATCGACTCGCCGAGCCTGGAGAGAGGCGTGAAAGGCTGAGCGATGTATCGATCCGGATGCGCCCTGACACGAGCCAGGATTTCAGGGATCTCGGACTCCTTGAGCTTCGGCCCGATGTAGATCCCGTCCCCGCCGCGGCCATCCACTTTCTTGATCACGAAATTTCGGTAGCGTCCGCCAGAAAAAACCTGGTCGATGACCTGCTCCCCCGTGAACTTGAGCGTGGGGAGGCTCGGCAGGATCGGTTCCTCATGGAGGTAGAACCGAACTAAGTCGTCGACATAGGTATTGAACTCTTTGTCCCCGATGAAATCGAGACCAGGGGCGTAATTTGCCGCCACTTTTCCGTCGAGTATCGCCTGGAGCAGCCCTGCCGGACTGGAGGCCCGGAGCTCCGCCACTTGGTCGACATAACCCGATCGCGCCAAGGCTTGTTTCAGTCGGACCTGATCCGGCTCACCCGTGCGCTCCAACGGAACCAGTGCCGCTTCAATTCGTCGCCGCGCCTGCGGTTTCAACTCATCCTCCTCCAAAAGCGCGTTCGCTTCGAAGATCCGGGCGGAGCACTCGGCGGCGGGATGAGTGGCATCGATCCACTTATGCTCCCCGTTCAGGAACAAGAACCCGACTCGCTCCGTTGCCTCGGTCATCCCGGACTTTCGGAGATAGACTCCTTCTGGTTTCACCACCAACCGCTTTTGCCCCGGAGTGACGATCTCGACTCCCAAGTCCTTAAAGATCCTCGCCATCCGCGAATCCTCGTTGTCGGGATAAGGCGGCACCATATAGAGCACGACCTTGCCCCCGTGAGGCACTGCCCGCTCCCGGTAAGAGCGAACCAGTTCAGAGTAAAAGCGATCCGGATCGGACCGGGGCTTGAGGACTTCGCGGTATTTGGGCTGAAGCTCGAGCAGGGCTTTGCGGGCCACTTTCAAGTCGCCGACTCCGCCTACGAAACCGGGATTGTCCTCGATCACGTACCACTTGCCATTCTTGGCCCGCACGATATCGGGCCCGTAGATGAAGCTGACTTGGTCCGGCTTCACCAGTCCGGCGAAACGGCGCTCTCCGGCGCGACCGACGATCCTGCGCACGATCGGCTCCGGAATCACCCCGCCCCGCTCGTAGGTCTTGTGACCTGAAAAATAATCCTGAAGAAACAGCCGAAGTGCATTTCCACGCTGCTCGACTCCGCGCTTGAGCTCGTCGAACTCCGTCCGCGTGAGGAGTCGGGGCAAAGGATCCAACGAATTGTCCCCGTTGAAAAGATGCTTGGCCTTGGAACGATCGACGAACTCCTGAACCTGCGCCGGTGTCATCTGCCGATAGACGGAATGGACGGCAGCGTACTGAGGCCTGACCTGCCCGGGAGCCGAGTAAAGCTCGTCGTAGTAGTCCCCGTGGTCAGCCGAATCCGGTGGCGCCGCCGACAACGGCTGCAAAACCAGCAACGTCGCGAGTAGGGTCAACCCTTGGGATAAGCGCATCACTTCAGCTCATCGGAGCAGTCGGATCGAAAATTGAAATTACTTTGGGTAGGGAGCCGCTTCCCCGAACGAACCTGCTAGGATTTGACCCCGACCAAGTAGGTGCACCACGAGTAAGCGTTGTCTCCGGCTTCGGTGGTGGCGTACTCGCCTGTCGGCCGACCGCGGTGCTCCGTCTCCCAAAATACCAGGGCCCGATCAAAACCGGCTTCGACCAGGCATTCGCGCACTTCAGGGATGCTCCAGATTCGCCAGTCATAATTGAAGGCGTTTTGGAAAGCCTTCTGTCCCTTCACGCGGAAATGAATCGCATACTGGGCGAAGCAGGTCACCGGATCGAAACTCTGTTGATCCCAGGTGTACACGTAAGGAGGCTTGCCGCGACGGCGCACCGTCTTGCGCTCCTTGATTTTCTCAATGAACCCCGGACCCCCGCCCGTCTCCAGGATGAGGATGCCTCCGGGCTTGAGCGCTTTCAGGACGCCCTTGAAATATCGGATGAGCAGCTTCCGTTCCTTGAAAATGTAGTAGGAAAAGTTGTTGGCCACCACGATGTCCGAGGGTTCGCTCCGAGTGGTGAGGACATCGCCCTTCTTGATCTCGACTCGCGACTTCTCATCGTCGTTCAGCTTCGGCCAGTGAGTCTCCTTGCCATAGCGGAGCGGGTCCGGGTCGAGATCGATGCCGACCGCGGTATTGCGCCGGTCGGCCTTCGCCCATTGGCAACAAACCTGAAACGTTCCACAGAAGTCCTCGCGAAGGCGGCGGGCGGGACGACGGTGAATCTCCTTGAATATCCAAGCGAACAGCTCGACATGCGAATCCGGACTCTGGACTGCGAGCTCGTAGAGCTCATAAGGAACGGGCGGCTTCATGATGCCTGGAGCCTTCGCATATCTATTGCACCCCTGTCCATCAGAACAGCCGAAAAAAAAGGAAGAATCATCCATGGATGCATTGGAACTCCTCAAACTCGACCATCAGCGCGTCAGTGACCTGTTTCGAGAGGCCGAAACCTCAGACAGCCTCAAAAAGAAACGCGTCATCTTCGAGTCGATTCGCAGCGAACTCGAACTGCACACCTACATCGAGGAAACTGTTTTTTATCCGGCTTTCCGAAAGTTTGACGGGTTCCAGGACATCCTGAGCGAATCGTACACGGAGCACAAGGAAGTGAAGGAGCATTTGAATCGGATCGAATCCCTTCTGCCCGAAAGCGCTGAATTGACCCCACAGCTCAACCAGCTCAAGCATCGGGTCGAGCATCACGTCCACGAGGAGGAGAGCAATTTGTTTGTGCGGATCCGCAAAGTGATGACGGTATCCGAACGCGAGAAACTGGGGCGTCACCTGCAGATCGCCCGACAAGAGAAAGAAGAAGCCGCGGCCTGAAGAAGACAGCGGCTCCCCAGAGGGTCTATATGTTGCGGGCAGGAATGGAAATAGGCAGGGAAAAAGCGGAGCTCATCGCAGTGGTTGCGGGTATCCTGCTCGTTCTCTGCTCTTGTGATCGAGGCCATCAGGAAACCCTGGCGGCGGTCCCGATACCGGGTCCTTCGACGTCACTCCCGAGAGAAGAAGCAGGGCGCGTGGCTCCCGACCCTTACAGCCTCAAGAGTGAAGAAAATCTCAGGGGTCAGACAGAAGACGGCAATCGACTTGGCCTTTGGCCGCGATCGACCGTCTACGATCGGCCAGGTGCCGACCGCAGCGGCTGGGAACAGGACCTCAATCTCATGCCCCCCGTTCGGTCCCCCACCAGTCCAGGGAACAATCCGAGCTCTCCCGGAAACCCGCGTGGCACCGGGGGGAGGCCGATCGCTCCCTGAGGGGAGGTCGGTTGTGATAGAAATTAGTCCATGAAAGTTCTGATGGCTCTCGGGCTGTTGGCCGGTCTCCCGGCGTGTGCGAGCGGTACGAAGCCCTGTTCCCAAGCCGGTGATGTCTCATGGGTTCCTCCCTTGAAGCGCACGGACCGCAGATGCGCCCAGAGGAGGTTGCCTGACGGAAAATACGTGAACCAAGGGCGATACGAGGAGTTCAACGAGGCCGGAGAGCTGGTCCTGGAGGGTCAGTTCGAGAACGGCAAGAAGACCGGGCTCTGGACCCAGTACGACGGCAAAAACCACCGGATCGCCGAACGAAGATTCGAGAACGGGATTGATGTTGGGATAATGCCCGGCGCCTCCTCCTCGGGTCCAGCCTCCGCTCCCCCGATCCAGGTTCCCGCCCGACCGGAGTCAAGAAGGCGCTGAACCCGGGCGCGGACTTTGAACTCCCGCTCGACATGATCCGGAATCTCCCTGTCTCGGAACGACCTCGCGAAAGATGCCTGAAACAGGGTGCCCGCACCCTTTCCCTCCGGGAATGCCTGGCCGTTGTGATCGGCTCCGGAGGCCCTGCGCAGGACTGCTTGGGTTTGGCCACCCAAATCCTGGATCGACCGGGCCCGGGGCTGGCCGAAGCCGAGCAGGAAAAAGCGTTTTTCCTGGCCTTGGAGGGGACGGCAGAAACCCACCTCTGCGGAATCAAAGGGATCGGAGTTGCCCACCGAGCGCGTCTCCTGGCTGCTTTCGAGATCGGGCGTCGCTATGAGATTTATCGAAACCTCGGACGATTCCGGGAACCAGGGCTCCGAGTTCGGCAGGAGACGCCCGACCGCGCTTTGAAAGCGATTCCAAACGAAATGAGGAACGAACCCCGCGAATGGCTGGGCTTCGTTCCCGTCCATCGTTCGGGGGCGATCGGTGAGTTTTGCCTGGTGGAACGCGGCCTCCGCAACCACATCCACGTGGATCCAGCCGAGCTCTTTGCCCGAATTCTCGCCCTCCGCCCGATGGCGCTGTTCCTCTTCCACAACCATCCCTCAGGCGAACTGTCTCCTTCAGGGCCGGATATTCACCTCACTCGCGAAGTGAAACGGCTTTGCGAGGTCTTCGGGATCCGGCTCCTCGGTCACGGGATCGTCAGCCGCATGGAGGAACGCTGGATTGTGTTGTAAGGTGCTGTTCAAACCTTATGACTGAACCTACCGTGTCTTCTGCTTCTCCGGCGCCCCAGCTCGCGGATTGTCCCCAGTGCCTCAAACCCACGGACCTCTGCGTCTGTTCAGAGATCACGCCGGTGAAGTCCCGGATCCACGTGCTCATCCTTCAACACCCCCAGGAACCCGACAAAGACTTGGGGTCCGCCCGCCTCGCTCATCTCGCCCTTCCGAACTCCACTTTGAAGATCGGGCTGTCCTGGCGAAACCTCACCGCTGCACTGGGACGTGAGGCCACCCCCCTGAAATGGGCGGTCCTCTACCTGGGGAGCGGAGTCAAAAGCGGCGAAAAGCCCGGGAGCTCTCCCCACCCAATTCAGTTGCTCACTAAGAGTGGCACTCCGCTTCCGGACGGCGACGAAGTGCTGTCGCAAATCGAAGGCTTAGTCATCTTAGATGGAACCTGGAGCCAGGCCAAAACTCTTTGGTGGCGCAATGCTTGGCTACTCAAGCTCAGACGCGCTGTCCTCACTCCGAAACAGCCCTCGCTCTACAAGGAGCTGCGGCGTGAACCTCGGCGCGAATGCCTTTCGACGATTGAATCGATCGGTGCGGCGCTGGTCGCGTTGGGGGAGCCGATTTCAACGGGTTCAGTACTCAGTGGAATATTCGTGAAACTCCTAGATCGCAAGCGTGCCCAACGAAAATCCCAGGGCCGCGCCACTTCCAAACCGGGAAGCCCCCCTCCCGCCATGGATCCGACCCAGTGAATCTCAGACGGGTGAAGCCCTCCGAGCAGGAGGTACTCCTGGGCTGGATCCGGGAATACTTCACTTACGACGGGATCTCGTTCAACGAAAAGATCATCGTCCAAGGATTGGGGCTGATGCTTCAGGATCCCCGAGTCGGCTGGGCTTGGTTCATTGAGGCCGCGATGGAAAACGCCTCCCTGGCAAAGATCGTTGGCTATGCGATCGCCACTCCGGGATTCGACCTCGAGTTCGGAGGGCGACGGGCCACCTTAACCGACCTTTATTTGAGTCCTAGCTATCGCCGGCGCGGACTCGGCTCCCAGGTCTTGGCCGCTGTCGAAGCGGAATGCCGCAATGAAGGCTGCCTAGCGATCGAACTTCAAGTGGAGAATGACAACCGGGAGGCGCAAGGCCTCTATCGAAAAGCCGGATTCGTGCCACACGACCGGCTGCCGATGAGCAAACGCTGGACCTGAGGCTCCGTAGGAAGTCAGGGTCTCAGCGCTTTTTTTGCGACTTCTGGAGCATTTCCATGGCGGCCTTGAGCTGAGCGTCGGTGTTCTTGCCGCTCTTGCCCCCAGTGAGGCCCTTGGCCGCTCCCATGCCGGCGAAGGGATTGCCCTTACCACCCATTCCACTCATGCCGTTCATTCCGCCGCGTCCCCCCCCCATGCCGGCCATCATCCCCTGCATCTGAGACATGGCATCCCCCATGTTCTTGGCATTCGGAAATGCCATTTTCATCATCTGCTCACTGGCGCCTTTCAGCTTCAGGAACAAAAAGACGTTAATAGCGGTCATGATCGCGACGCAAACCCAACTGATAATCACCCAAGTGGACATAGTGCCGGGAACCTACCCCCTCCCAAGACAGATGACAATGGGGACCTCTGCTCAAGGCCAAGTCGGCAGGGCATCCGGCTCCGAGGGAAGCTCCTTCAGGAACACTGATTCGCCCAAACACCTTTTGCAGATCGCATCGGGGACGATTTGAGCGGGAATTCCATTTTCCGACCCGGCGCTCCAGATCGGGGTCAAGACCCAGGATTGAAACTCCCTCTCCAACTCAGAGTCGGATGCAATCGGGGGCTGATACGGAACAGTCAGCTGAAGCGCCCACTTTTCGATGGGAAGCCGGAATCCCATTTTCTGGTCCAGCTCCAGAGTCAAGCGTGCGCTGAAGCACTCTAGGGCACCCTCCTCATTCTGAGCTTGGAAGAGAATTTCGCGAGGGACCGGAATCCGAGGAAGTTCTCGACGCAAGCACACTGGGGCTTTTTCGGCGTCCAGAAGTTCCAGATAGGGAGCAGCTTCGCGTCTCAAACGGTACGAGACATTTTGAGGGGGTTGACTGGAATTCAAGCACTCCCTGAGCTTCGAAACGTGCAAATTCCGCAGGAGTGAACTCGCGCTTTCGCAATCCAGCTGTGCATTGGGCAATGGTGCACTCTTGTAATCCGCACCTCCCGGCCCGGCCACCGGATCCGCTCCTGCCCCGCCGGGTCTCCGGACTCGCAGCGTCGATGGAAACATTTTGGAGACGAAGTGCGTGTTGACCGGGACCGCCGAACAGCTTGTAAGACTGGAAGAAATCGCAAACCCCAGGAACGCACCTACGCCAAGGCGGAGCATCAATCGCATGACACGAGTCTAAGCTGCGGCACACCGGTTGCACAACGGGCCGTCACGACTGCACCCCGCCAGGGGGTCGGCGTCAAAACCTGATTTCAACTTTTTCCGGAGGACTTCAATGAAGAAAACCATCGCGCTTCTCGCTGCAACGACTGCTCTTTTCACACAAGTGGGTTGCTCGAACTCGAGCACCCACGCCGCTCCCATAGCTGCTCCTGACGCTCACGGCCAGTCGGCTGCGAAAGTTTCCTACAACTCTGGAACCACCACTTTCGTGGTCGACTCCGAAGGCAACTATCAAATCGCTCAAGGCGCAGGCCAGCTTTGGTCCGACAAGCTCAGCTCGACTGAAGCCACCCAGGTCAAGGACGTAATCCGTCCGTTCGAAGGCAAAGGTACCCAGAGCCTCAGCTTCGAAGCTTGCACAGGCGCAGCCAGCGAAGAGACCCAGGCCCTTTGCCAGGTGGTCAGTTCGCTCAACGCCAAATATGCTCCAGCGCAAGCTCCTTCGGACGCCTGCGTGACCGCAGCCCAGACCCTCGAAGGTCTCCACCACGATGTGTCCCATTGCTCGGTCGATAGCGACTGCGCCTACGTGGCTCCCGGCTACAGCGTTTACGAAGGCAATGCTCGCGGCAGCGTCCTGATCGACAGCAACACCTGGTTCCACGCGCTTCCGGTCGCAAACGGCAAGCTGGTCCAGGACAACTTCGGACACCTCTCGGATGCCCGCGCAGCAGTGGCCGCATCCTGCGGTGCCCGCCATGCAGGCAACGCGATCGCCATCAGCTCCTTCGATTTCGCAGTACCTTCGTGCGTCGCCAGCGTATGCGTCAGCTCCTCGATCTGATTCAATCCGTACCGATCCAGGATGCTCCAACATCCTGAATTCACCGGGAGCAGGGCGAGAGCCCGGCTCCCGGTTTTCTTTTTAGCCTGCAGACGCGGCACCCGCTTTGCACCAACAGGCGGCAGCGATTTCACGGCTTCAAGGGGGAAGCCCAATATGCGTTGTTCATCTCAGGCCTTAATGGCCCTCGCGCTTCTCGTCTCTACCGGCTGCCAAATCCAGGACTCCGCCCCACTCACCGACCAAGGTGCGGGCCAAGCCGGTGCCATCAGCGCCGAAGGCTGGGACAAAGTGGTGATCCAGGACGTGGTTCGCCTCGTTCTCACCGTCAATCTCAAATCCTCGGGACACTACGATACGAACAAGAACGCCTGCAGTGGGATGCCCGGTCAAGGTGCCCTCGAAGTCGCGGATTGGAATCCGGTTGCCCACACGCTGAACGCAGCCGCCACGCAACCCATGAGGACCGAGCTGTACTGCGTGCCGATCACCCACTCTCCCACCGGTTTGGATGGGACAGTGACTTTGGTCAATGGCAACAGCAAGGTCGAGATCTTCAAAATCCAGTACGGGCCCTCCGGAAAGGAAGCCTGCACCAAGATCGGCGACCGGGAAGTCGCCCAGAACCTCGTCAACAGGCTCAACCGGATCGCCTTGATCGCGGCCTTTGAAGGCTGCGCCAACCGTCCCGAAATCCCTTAAAGCAATCTCGTCTCGAGGCCACGGAGGGCTTCGACCATCTTCTCGCGAGTGTCCTGCATCAGTTTCTCCACATCCCGTGTCGTCAAACCTTGGGTGGAGATCGGCAGGAGCACTCGGTATTTCACAATTGCCGGTCTTAGTGTCCGTTTTCCTGTACCGGTCCCTAGAA
>JAYVNB010000173.1:0-5064 GCA_043759365.1 Bacteriovoracaceae bacterium
GACACCGGCCTCACCCCGGGCACGACTTACTACTACTACGCCAAAGCTTTGGCTTTGAATGGAAGCGGGATCGAGAGCTTGGCCTCGCCCGAGATCTCGGTCACTCTTTCAGGCATTTTAATGACCACCGGAGTGACCCTGGTTCCTGGCAACACGACTGTCCAGGTTTCTTGGAATCCCGTCGCCGGTGCCACCTTTTATAAACTCTCGACTGTGATCGGCCGCACTACTGAATCTTCGTTTCAAGCCACCGCGAATTCTTATACGGCGACAGGGTTAAAGAATGACGTAGAATATTGCATTCAAATCCAAGCCGGAAACGCTACGGCTCTTGGCCCCTCCACTAAACAAAAGTGTGTTGTGCCTGAGCCTCCTGCCCCATCCCCCCCGACTGGGTTAACTGTGGTGGCGACAGGGAGTCATTGGCTCCAACTCACCTGGAATACTCCAGACGGAGCGACAGGTATCAACATCAAAAGGGGAATTCGCTCCGATCTCAGCGACGGACAGGTGATACGTTCTTCCGGCACTGATGTAGGCTTAACCAATGGCCAAATCTATTACTATTCAGTGAGTGCATTTAACACGGGGGGGACCAGCGCAAACTCCGCAATCGTCTCAGCCACTCCCCTGGCTCCGGCAATTCTGAGTGATCCCTCGACGGTTTTGTATTTGGATGCGGATCAAATCACAGGTCAACCCAATAGCTCAGTCCTCACGCAATCCTGTTTGGGCTCAGAAACATTCCCGACTTGGCATAATCTCATCCCCAATGGCCTGAACGGGGAGTTAAATAATTTTACCCCCTGCAAATCTGGGACGGTGGGCTGGTCACTCCTCACTTCGAATCAGTCATCTGCAAAACTGGATGGAGACGGCCAAGCGCGCAGCGTTGTTCTTCCGCAAATCAGTAACCAGACGGATAATTTCACGGTGCTCCTTTGGCGATCCTGGATCCCACAGGCTGAGAAGAGCGCAAGCGGGGTCGGAATTCTGTTCTATAACGGAGTTCCCAATGTGAACGGGTATGGAGTCGTAGCCGACCAAGCCGGAAGAACCGGCTTATTGCTCGGAGGCCTCAATAACAATGTCGCTTTCCCCATAGGCAATTTTAGTGGTCGCTATAATCAAATTGCTTTGGTCCGATCTTTCGGAGTCTGGTCGGTTTACTCGAATGGAGCATTCGCCTGGCCGCTCATTAACATGCCGGCGCCCCTCGTCCCTACTGGCTCTATGGTGGTCCACGATCGCTTCTCCGGTTCAATCGCCAGGGTGGCTCTGATCAACCGTGCCCTGACCCAGGGGGAGATTTCAACTAATTGCGTGCAAGACCAAACGAACTTCTCCGATGGCATCGGCGGCATCGGCGGCATCGGCGGCTGTGCGAAATCGATCAGCCTTCCTGGAGTGCCCACTCTCACGACTGAACTGGACATTTCCCGTGACGATGCCGGCACCAAAACCGTCCGGCTGACTTCCACTCAAAAGGGATTCGACATTTACTCCCCAGTTAGTAACACTGCGTTCGAATACTCGTCGGATGGAAGTCGATTCGTAATGGCTTGCAGCGAAGCCTCCGTACTCAATGTTAACTGGCAACAAGTCTGCGCTCTCCAGCTCAACAGCCTAGCGCAGAAAACCAAGTATTACTTTCGTGCTCGCGTTTACAATGCTTCGGGGGTAGGAAATTATTCCCCTACCGTAACATTCACCACTCCTTGAGATTTTTGTTCTTGGCGAGGTTGCAGATCTTGATGGGCTGGAGAAACTCTGGGATAGCTGCGACCCGGTTTTTTTCCCCAGACTACGCGGAAGGTTTCATCAATGAGCCGAGTTGCCAAGGATCTTGCCGCTGCCCGAGTCGGGGCTGGATGAGCGAGAATCACTTCAAACAAGAGGCGTCGGTCGATGGCTTGAGCATTCTGGAAACTCGGGACAGCGACCTTAGGATCCAGCTTCAGTTCGCAGGCGACTCCTAGTGCGATGAGCGCAGTGAGTGAGAGTACCGGGAGGTTTGCGTAAATCTCTTGCATCACCCCGTTCACGATCCTCGAATGGAAGGACGATGTCCCTTCAGTCGGTAGGGTTTGAAAAACGGCCCTATCCCAAGGCTGGTTGAAACTAGAGGTTGAGTGGTTCACTTTCCCGACTCCACAAGTCGTCAGAGCAACCAGAACGGACCCGCCAAAGTCCGCTCGAAAATGGAATCACTCCATATCCGAATTACACTCCCTGAAGAGGGGACGTAAGCCCCGCAAGAAGATCATTCCTGTGGCCTGCGGTGAGGCCGAAGCAGATGTTTGGCGAGATGAAGCAGGCCAGACGATCGACTCAAAGTCAATCGTCGCGAGGCTGATCTTACGGAGCTGCGTCTTTAAACTCTCCGCGAGGGACCCGCTGGATCTCTCATAGGCGGGGACCCACTCGGGGAGCGCGGCATGAATTCGTTTGGAGGAAATTCGCCCGAGCGCGTGCCAAAGCTCTGTCAGAATCACGCGGCACTCTTCGCCGTAGATCGGTTGCCTCCCTGGTCTCTCCCGACACACCCGAATGGGTTCATTAAAAATTTGAATCGCATACTTCCGATTGTAGCCACAGACGCTGCAGAACTCGGCCAATATCCGTGCCGTCTCGGCACGGCCTGACTGCCGAAAACGAGCGATGATCGCCATTCGATACTGTAACTTTCCTGAACGACATATCCCCTAAATACCCGTAAAAATCGATCAATAGAGTCCAGTGTACGGTCATCTTTTTACGAGTCATTCATCGATTGAATCGCAATTCTGGCACCGGCTTAAGTCACGTCTAATTCCAATCAATGCGCTCAGGTCACCTGACTCCTGGGTTAGATTTTGAGTGAGCCTATGCGCTGCCCGGGAAATGCGCTGCCCGGGAAGTCAGACTCGACACATCTTACGTACGGCAGGAGGGACTGATATTCTGGAGAAGTAAGAGCCTTTTCTTCTTCCATCAGCACGTAACAAGGGCACTTTGAGGTATGCGTTCATGACTCGACCAACGTTCACATTCTGGCATCTGGCAATAGTAGCCTCCCTCCCATTGTCCGCATGTATGCCGCAGGTTATTACCTCTCCTTCGGGCACAGTCTTGAGCATCGAAACCGCAGCGGGTGGAACGGGCTCGCCCGTGACCCTATCGACTTTGCAAGATGGGTTGGCGGTGCCTCTCTTTGCTGTGATTCGAAGCAAGACCAATAAGTACATTGGGGACGCTTCGTCCGTAACCTGGTCCGCTTCGCCGCCAGGTTTAGGTGTTGTGAGCGTCACTTCCTCGAGCTCCGCCACCTTCACTCCCACAGCAGGAGCCGGTTCGATCGTCATCACCGCGGTTGACTCCCACGGATCTGCGGCTACTCCCAGGATTTCCCTTCTCTATTCGGTGACGTCAATTCCTGGTCTCGCTTTTTGGGGAAAAGGCGACTCGCTTCTCGGCAACACAAACGGTACGTCGATCGGAGTGTGGCCTGACTCGAGCCACGCATCTTCAGATGCCATTCAGGCACTTCCGGCCTATCAGCCGCTCTACGAATCGAACGTCCTGAACGGGAAACCCGTTCTCAGATTTGATGGAACGAACTCACGCCTGAGCTTCCCAGGTACTGTAGTCGTCAATACCGACTATACGATCTTTGCAGTGGGTGCCAGGACGTCGGGTGCTCATGAAAGCATGTTCCTGGGAGGCACCACGAGTGCCGCCCGGCAGAACCTGGCCTTCGGCTACCGCCAGGATAGCGGAGGGTTCATGCCCCTGACTTTCAACCTTGCCCATTACGCGAGCGATGTTTGGGGCGCCGTACCTTCTTACTCTGGCAAGACGTTCGAGTTTTGGACCGGTGTCTTCAGCCAAGTTTCGGGCGAAAGTATTTTCAGGAATGGAATCTCATTCGCCTCGGACGCGAGCAGGACCCTCACTCTAACTTCAGCTGCCGGAACAATGATTGGTTACTGGCCACTGGTCTCGTCCGGCTATCAAGGAGACATCGCGGAGATCATCGTTTACGGGAGGGCGCTTGGCTCAACGGAACAAGGGGCCGTCGAGTCGTATCTTCGCGTAAAGTATGGATTATGAAATCCAGGCGAGCCAGTCCAAGTGGAAGGTTGGATTCCTCTGGCCGTCTCGACAGCCTAATAAATTCAAGAAGTTCAAGGTAAGAGCCGAACTGTTTTGAGTGAGGGCCTCGCTTTTCAAGTCTGCTGCTGAGGTTTCCGCACCCGATCGCCTCGTCGCGATTTTCTTCGTGACGTGCGTTCTCTATTTTGGATTCCGTTGGGCAGTGAGCTCGGTCCTGAATCTTGAATCCAATTCCGCCTACCTTTGGTTCGACTTTCAAATCTATCTGGCATTTGCTTATCTCCTCCAGTTGATCTCGCGTCGACTCTTGATTCAAACGCTCGTTCAGCTCACGCTGACTTCCCTTTTCATCTGGATCAGCATCGAGAGAATTTATAGGACTGGGGACTATTTCCGATATTCGGATCTTCGGCAAATCGGTACTTTTTTCCAGGTCGCGGCTGCAGAGCACTTGACGGTCAGTGTTTTGCTGAGTGGGTCGCTTTTGTCGGGGAGTTTGGTAGCCATCATCGTGAACCTGCGAAAGCCAGCACTACTGGATTGCATGGCACTGCTCCCAATCCTCTGTGTGCTTTCGGTGTTTCACGGCCTCCCGCCCATTTACTTCAAAAGCTCTCTCCGCGTGAAGAATCCGGAATTTGCCCAAATAATCAGAGCCAGTGGAAAAGACATCGCTGATCGAGGAATTTTCCTGAATTTCTTAGTCGAGTCCGTGGGGAGTGACTCGAGTTCGCTCTGGGCCACCCGGAAGGAAGTGCTCGAAGCGGTCGCATCCCTGAAGAAATCCTCCGGAGGCGCTTTTTCGGCCCGGCCGCGAGGACCTGCGACTCAGAAAGAAGTCCCACCAGTCCGGCCGCCCAATATCTACGTGATTTCACAAGAGAGCCTTTGGGATCCGGCGGCTTTGCTTTCAAAAAAGGATCAACTTCCCGAGGGTTATTTGGCGCCTGATTTTGCGAAGCTGTGGAG
>JAYVNB010000174.1:0-5023 GCA_043759365.1 Bacteriovoracaceae bacterium
GTTTTCATCCAAAGTCAGGGCGCCTCGATGTCCCTGCATGATTCCCATCGAAATTCTCAAGCCGAGTCCGGTGCCCTTGCCCACCTCTTTCGTCGTGAAAAATGGCTGGAACATCGTGGCGCGAATCTCCGCTGAAATTCCATCGCCGCTATCCTCGACTGCGAATTGAATCCAATCAGGCTCCTCGCTGACGGACAACTCTAACCACGCGCCCGCGGTTCCGGAGACTGCGTCGAAAGCGTTATTCAAGAGGACCTGGCTGATCTGGGCCGCACGACTCGAAGTGCGGCAGTCGATGGAGTTGGGCTCGCTCATGAGCTCGGATTCGGAATATCCGAGAATGGAGGCCATCCGCGCGTTGACGAAGTCCGTCTTTCCCGCGGTATCGATCACCCAAATGCCGTTCAAGGTGTTGACGAGGAGGTGATTGCAGATCGACTCCGCAGTGTGTCTGGGCCAAGAATCGATGGGACGGGGACTATCCATATCTGCTCCAGTATGAGGTCTGGTTCGATAGCTCCGCTGTGTATATTTCGATAGAACGCCTCCCTTCTGGCCGCTCGCTTTTGGGCTCCTCGTCTTTGGTGTACTCCCTCCGGCACGCCCCAAATTGGCATCTCCATGTCTCTGGGAGTTGAAGAAGGCTTCACTTTAAACTAGATCGTTTTACGCGGATAATGGATCCTAAACTCAAGTATGGACCTGGCCACCCGTTCACCGCCCGATGCGAGACCGACCGTCCTCTACGTCGATGACGAGGAGTTTCTAATTTACGCACTCAAAAGGCTGCTTCGCAATGAGCCCTACCGGTTCATATGCACATCCTCGACCGAGGAAGCGCTCCGGTGGATCGTGAGCGAAACTCCCGCGCTGGTGATTTCCGACTACCGCATGGAACCGACCACAGGACTTGCGTTCATCGAGATGGCACGCGCGATCCAGCCCGACTGCCAATATGTCATTCACTCAGGGTTTGCTGACGAGGGGCCCATTCGGGAGGCTTTGGAGAAAAAAGTCCTGAACTGTTTCATCCCGAAACCGTGGGATCCAAAAAACATCAAATCGGACATCTTGGCGCTACTCAAGGCTCAAGCCCCCAAATCAGGCGCGAGCCCCGCCACTCCGCCATTGCTTTGACCCTATTGCAACCCCTGCGACGCGTGTTACTTTAAACCTATATGATTCATAGGAAACTCATGGTCTTCGGGACATTGATCGCAGTCAGCTCGGCTGCCTACGCGGCCACTGAGCTTGCGCGAATCAACAACACCGTCATCTCGCTCGAGGATTTCAATAAGAAGTACCGCGAGAACCTGAAGTTCTTTCAGTTCAAGACCCCGACGAAACAAGGGGTCCTCGACGACCTCATCAAACGGGAGCTGGGCATCCAAGAAGCTAAAAAAATGGGCCTCGACCGGGACCCCGATGTGATCGACCGGATGAACACCGTTCTTTATCACGCGTTTCTAGACAAAAAGCTCGGCAAAGATTTCGAGAATATCAAGATTTCGGACGACGAAGCTCGCAATTACTATTCGAAAAATCCGGAGATTCGGACCAGCCATATCTTCGTTGCGGTACGGCCCGACGCGACAGCGGATCTTGTCAAAAAGGCCTCGGAAAAAATCCGTGGCATCCAAAAAAACCAACTGAAGGATGGCAAGACCAGCTTCGCTGAAGTGGCTCAACGCTTCTCCGAGGGCGTTGCCGCACCGATGGGGGGCGACATCGACTACCAGAGTCGGGATAAGCTCGATCCAAAGTATTACGAGACGGCTGTAGCGCTCGGCAAACCTGGTAAAGTCAGCGATATCGTCCGGTCTCAGTTTGGTTTTCACATCATCCGGCTGACCGCGATCCGCCCTTGGGAAGACGTGGACAAAGGTCAAGTGAAGCGCATGCTGTTCGACGAGCGACGCAATCAGATTTTCGACAAATACATGGCCCAACTTCGCACCCAGTCGAAGGTCTCGGTCAACAGCGCGATGTTCAAGGAATAGGTCGCCGAGATTTTGGCCCCATTTCTTGCTTTAAGCGTCTAAACCTGTAAAAACAGGAGCATGAAGCGTTTCCTGTTTCTGCTGGTGCCTGGCTTGGTCGTTTTCTGGGCGGTGACCGCTGCGGCTACTCCCACAGTGATCGACCGGATCGAAGCGTCTGTGAACTCCGGACTCATTCTTCTTTCCGATGTTGGCCGCTTCAGAAAGACCCTGGGCCTGCGTGCTCAGTTGGATCCACTGTTTGCTGGGACATCCGTCGCCAGTCAAGGAGTCAAAGCCTCCTCGACCGATATCGTCCAGTTCCTGATTGACGAACGGCTCATCTCCTCGCAGTTCCCGGTCAAGGATGACGAAGTCGAGCAAGAGGTGAACTCCATCGTCGCGAACAACCACATTTCGCGAGAGCAGTTGAAGGCGACCTTGCTTGAGCAAGGTTACGCCTTTGACGATTACTTTGACCTGATCCGCTCGAGTTCAGCCAAACGCAACCTCATCGATCGCGACATCCGGACCAAAGTGACGATCACCGACGACGATGTGAAGAACTATTTCTACAATCACTACGCCAAGAGCGCGAACACCCCACTGAGCTACAAGATCAAGCTCATCGTGCTGACGGTCTCCAACTACAAAACCCCGGCGGCGGCCAAGGACACTGCCGACCGCGCCCTGAAGGCGGTTCGCGGAGGAGAGGCGTTCGAAGAAGTCGCTCGCCGTTCGAGCGATGATGGCTCGGCATCGACCGGGGGTGAGTTGCCGGTGCTTTCGGATGATCAGATGTCTCCGGTCGTCCGAGAGCAAGTGAAGAAGCTCAAAGTAGGCGAGGTGAGCGACGTCTTCGGCTCACCGAAGACTGCCTATTTCGTCATGAAACTCATCGATGTGGTCTCCGGGGAGAACGGTCGTTTCGAGAAGATGAAAGACGAGATTCGCGCCCAACTGGCCGCTTCCGAGTATCAACGTCAGATCGGACTCTGGATCGAGCGCCAACGTCAGAGCGCATTCATCCACATGGCCGGACAACCTTCCACGAGCGGGATCCCCGGTACCCGCTCTCCATGATCCTGGCGATCACGCCAGGGGACCCGGAAGGCATTGGCCCCGAAATCGTCTGGAAAACGATCCTCAACCGGCCTCGCGAGATCTCCCGGGTTCACCTCCTTTGCGTAGGAGCGCGTGAGCCATTCGACCTCTTGCGGGCACCGGTCCATGAAGTGGGAATGGATGAGATCTTGTCGGGAAAAGCGCGTCCGCCCCGCTCGCGTGAACCTTTCGTATGGCTACTGAAAGCACCCGCGGTCACGACTCGATCCGGAACGAAGAAACTCCATTTGCCGGGCCTTCAATCCGGTTGGTCCATCGAGCAGGCCGCTAGTCTCGTGAAACGAGGAATCGCCTCCGCTTTGGTGACGGGCCCCATCAGCAAGGAGCGCCTTCAAAAAGGGGGGTACCTCTACCCTGGGCACACGGAGTTCCTCGCCCGACTTTGCGGAGTGAAACGCGTCACCATGATGTTGGCCAACGAAACTCTCCGAGTCTCCTTGGTCACGACTCACCTTGCCCTCCAAGAGGTTTCAAAAAACATCGGACGTGCGGACGTGGAACTCTGCATCCGTCACACCATCGCTCATCTGAGGGATTGGTGGGGCATCGACGCGCCGCGGGTCGCGGTTCTAGGACTCAACCCTCACGCAGGTGAAGCGGGCCTCTTCGGCCGCGAGGAAATTCGAATCATTTCTCCTGCGATCGCCGCGATGAAGCGAAAGCACGGCTTGAACGCCACGCTCTCGGGTCCGCACCCCGCCGATACGCTTTTCGCCAAGCATGTGATGGCCCAGCCCAAGGACCGCTACGACGCTGTGGTCTGCATGTATCACGATCAGGGCCTGATCCCGGTCAAGCTCCTTGATTTCCCGAGAACGGTGAATGTAACACTGGGATTGCCGATTGTTCGCACTTCGGTGGATCATGGAGTGGGTTTCGATATCGCGGGCCAAGGCATCGCGGATCCGAGCAGCCTCCAAGCCGCACTGGGACTGGCGCTGAAGATTTCAAGAAACCGGAGACCTCGCTCATGAAGCTCACCATCAACCCGTCCATTTTTCGCGAATATGACATCCGGGGCATCGCAGGTCGGGACATTTCGGCGGAATTCGCCGAAGCGCTCGGATTTGCCTACGCACGCTACATCGGAGGCCGAATCCCGGTCGCGGGTCGCAAGCGCCTCACCGTCTCGGTGGGTCGCGATTGCCGTTTGACCGGCGAAAGTTATTCCGGCGCATTGGTTCAGGGGATGCTGCGAGGAGGATTGGACGTCGTTCGCCTCGGCGTCTGTGCCACTCCACTCACTTATTTCAGCACGTTCCATCTCGACCTGGACGGTGGGATCATGGTGACCGGCTCGCATAACCCGGCCGAATACAACGGCTTCAAAATCTGCGTGGGGCGAGACACCATCCACGGTCAGCAGATCCAGGAGATCCGGGCCTTGATGGAGAAAACCCTCTCCGACCCGAGCTCCTTCAAGCACGCTTCTTATGGTACCGCTTCGGACTATCCGATTATCCCGGCCTACATCGATCACTTGGTCCGAAACGCTCGTAAACTGAAGCCGATGAAGATCGTTTTGGATGCAGGCAATGGCACCGCCGGAAACATCGCTCCCGAGCTTTTCACCCGGCTTGGGGCGCAGGTCATCCCACTTTTCTGCGAGCTGGATGGCCGCTTCCCAAACCACCACCCGGACCCGACAGTACCCGCTAACCTCAAAGATCTGGTCGAAAAGGTCCGCTCCGAGAAAGCGAGTTTCGGAGTGGCATTCGACGGCGACTCCGATCGCATCGGCTTGGTGGATGAAAACGGCAGGATTCTCTACGGCGACGAGTTGATGGTGATGTTTTCGCGTGACGTCCTGAAGGATCTTCCCGGAGCCACCATCATCAGCGAAGTGAAGTCCAGTCACCGACTCTACAACGACATCGCGGCCCGTGGCGGTGTACCTATCATGTGGAAAACCGGCCACT
>JAYVNB010000175.1:0-1505 GCA_043759365.1 Bacteriovoracaceae bacterium
GGACGCTCGCCGGAGCCCTGCAAGGCATTCTGCTGATAGGCTTGTTCGAAAGCCGTTACGTCCGTGTAGGTTGCAGCAAATGCCGCATAGATCACACGCACAGTTAAGAAACCACTCAGCATGTTGCAGTTAAAGTCTTTCTTTGGAGCGACTTGTAAGCGCAGGCCATCATGTCCGGTGCATTCGCTTTTGTCCCAAAGACGATTCATGAGTGCTACGCCTTCTGGACTCGAGAGTGCTTCACCTGGGATGCCTCCTCCATTGTCCACGCCGCGCTCGGACCTCACTTCTCGGAAGAAGCTTCCATGGAGATTCAAAGCCGCCAAATAGGAGGCATCAGCAGAACTGAGCGGCGATTGAGCATTCGCGTCGATGGAGTGGATACAGATGAGCGAAACAGAACAAATAATGGCAGAAATGGCTTGCTTAAACATAGAGTTCGTTCCTTTTTTAGCCCCTCAAGGAGGCAGATTATGGATCAAATGACTTGCTGCGTCAATATACAAAACCATAACGCTCGGGAATAGAGCTATTTAATGAACTGTGATCGTGTTTCTTCAGTTATACTGAAGTTACTGTGATCGACCTATTTTCTTTTGATAACTACAAATCGTATTTAATCGAATGGTTAGATCATAAAGAAGGGGGCGGAGGGCGCGGGGCTCGCGGACGTCTAGCTCAAGCCATTTCTTGCCCCGCTTCTCACGTCGCCCAAGTTCTAGGTGGCCCGGGTCACTTTAGTCTCGAGCACGGCGAGGCGATCAATCAGCACCTCAGACACGTCGATGATCAAGCTAGATACTTTCTGTTTTTGATGCAGTTCAACCGCGCCGGCACGAATGCGCTTCGAGAAAGACTTAAAACGGAGCTCGAGCGAATCCAACAAAACCGCCTGGTCCTTAAAAATCGCTTCAATATACCTGAGACTCTACCTGCTGAGCACCAAACGGTCTTCTACAGTGCCTGGTATTATTCGGCGATCCACGCCCTGGCGTCGATTCCCAGATTTAATACCGCGCCAGCCATTGCTGATTACCTGAATTTGGAACTCAAATTGGTTTTTCGAGTCCTCCAGTTCCTCACTGAAACTGGTCTTTTGATTGAGAATCTAGGTCAATATCGAGTGGGGACCTCTTCGACATACTTGGGATCGGATTCTCCTCTCATCTCAAAACACCACGTCAACTGGAGACTTCAGGCCCTTCGTTCATTTGAGCTGCCTCAGCCTGACGATCTTCACTATTCCTCGGTCGTCAGTCTTTCTGGTGAAGACGCTAAACGGATTCGGGAGATGATCATAGAATTGATTGAAAAATCGAAAGCGATCATCCGTCGCTCCCCGGAAGAAAGACTACAGTGCCTTTCAGCGGATTTCTTCCAGATCTAGGAACTAAGAGGTCATCAAAGACTTCAATGTCTGTGCTGAGCCGAGCGCCCGAATTACCGCGTTCTCGGCCATGCGGCGAAGTGACGGTACGTGCGATCCGGGGTTAGGATTTCTCGGC
>JAYVNB010000176.1:0-14807 GCA_043759365.1 Bacteriovoracaceae bacterium
GAGCAGGGCATGGCGTCGATCGTGCGGTTTCCCGAATGTCTTCCTCCTGGTTGGAGAGCCCGACTTGCCTTCCATGCCGACGAGCCTGGCTTTATAAAGCTCGAGCGATTTTTGAAGCGGGAATACGCGTCCGGCGAAGAGATTTATCCTTCGCCGGAGTGCGTATTCAGGGCGCTTCAATCCGTGGATTTTGGCGATGTAAGAGTGGTCATCCTAGGGCAGGACCCCTATCACGGCCCCGGGCAGGCAATTGGCCTTTCATTCGGAGTTCCGAACTTTCTTCGGCCGAAACCTCCGAGTCTCGCAAATCTCTTCAAGGAGCTTCAGTCGGATTTAGGAAGTCATCCGGGAGCGTTCAGCGGCTCGGACTTGTCTGGCTGGGCTGCTCAGGGGGTCCTCTTGTTGAATACCGTTTTTACCGTTCGGCGGGGTCAGGCTTTTTCTCACCGGGGAAAAGGTTGGGAGTCCTTCACGGATGAGGTGATCCGGCAGCTGAACGAGCGCGAGAACCCCGTAGTTTTCGTGCTCTGGGGCGCGCATGCGATCGCGAAGAAGAAGTTGATTTCCAACAATCGGCATCGCCTGTTGGAATCCGCGCACCCTTCGCCGCTTTCGGCATTTCGCGGATTTTTCGGTTCTAAGCCTTTTTCGAAGGCCAATGCACACCTCCGCGAGATCGGCGGACAGGAAGTGGACTGGCATCGGATCACCGAGGAAAAGGCAACGGACCCACGGCCCTGAACCCGTGAGGTAGGGTCAAGACCGCGGGCCCGACACTCGAGAACGAGTTTACAGGAAGCGACTGACGATCGGGCAGTTGACGATGATTCCGGAAGATCCGTATTTTGCACCACCGGGGGAAGTCAGGAATCCGCGTCGAGCGAAATCGAGGATTTGGAACTCCTCGATGAGGCGTGAGCGGTAGCCCAAGCGGATCGCCTCATCCGTCCAGACTCCGACGTTGAGATCCCAGAGAGGACTGTAGTCCAAGCTGACGGTAGGGATTCCACCGAGGACGTTCAGCGGCGACCGAAGATCACTCAGCGCGCTGTTGAAGCCTTGGCGCTGCGGGTTTTCTGTACCCGTAGGCCCGTTGACGAAGGTGAAAAGTCTTTCCACGGCACTGAACGCTCCGTCGTCCTGTCCGACCGTCACATCCTTGAGGCCGGGAGCATAGGTGGCGGATTCCATGGCCGCTGCCAAGGGAAGATTGGTTTCGGTGCTCAGGTAGAGGACCGGCTTTGCGAAGCTGAATCCGGAGACCAGCTTGAGAGTGACGGTTCCTTCAGAAGGGCAGATCTTCACGACCCGGTCGTGAACCAATCGATGGTCCACGTTTTTTCCGTTGCAGGAAGTGATCGCCTCCGCTGTCGCATTGAAAGCGATCATGGGAGCGTTGTAGATCGCGCCTCCTGCATTCTGGATCTTCACGAGGGGTGAGTAGTCCGCATCACCCACCGACCCTGGCTCCGCCACCTTGGGAGGGAAGAAGTTCGGCGCGTCTCCGGCCACCAGGCGGCGATTCGGGCTGAAGTCGACGGTTCCTCGGGAGAAGATCAGTTTTCCCGCCACTCCGAGCCGGGCAGAACGGACTGCATGACCCACGTTGGCGTAGGCGAGCTTGGCCGAGTAGTTGAGGCCGAGGGCGTTCGCGTTCCCCTCGTCATTCGTATCGGTGAGGATGTACCAAACGGTCCGACCGTCCTCCATGGCTCCCTTGTAAAGTGGGAGAGTGATGGTTCCTTCTTGGACGTCAACCTTGCCGGCGCGCAGAAGCACTACAGGTCCGACGAGCTCGTGATCGAAATCCGAGGGTGCGGGACCGTTATAAAGAGGGGGGATATCGGTCCCGACGTTAGACGGAGGAGGGGGGGGCACTTCCGCATGCGATAGGGCAGCCCCGCCTATGAGTGCCATGAGTCCGAACAACAACCCTGTCATCGAAGCCCGCTTGTTTTTCATTTTCGGTGTTCCCTTGTGAAATCTTCAGATGATCTGAGGATTTCACAGCGGATATCATCCGCCGGAACGAGCCCCTTCACCTTGATTCGGTTATGGGGCCGATAAGACGGGCTCATCTTTGCGTTTTGCATGGGTTGACGAACGGCGGCGCGAATCGAGCGTCGTGCAGCGGGAGGGTGATTCTATTTTTGATTCGTTTAATAAATATGGGTTTTGGCGCCGTTTATGGCCCCATCTGAGCGATTTATTATTTAATATCGATTGCAGCAATAGGTTGACTAGTCGTGTGTAAACGGTCACAAAGACTCCGTCCCGAATCAGCTGCCTGCCATAAAGCAATATTCCTTGTCTTGGCCCAGTGAGTTCCCCGGCCAAGAGCCCAGGATTTTTTTTCATGAAATTAATGCTTTTTTTCTCGGTATTTTTACTGAGTGCGCAGTCGTTCGCCCAAACGGAGACGGTTTCCACCCAGCTTGATTGGCACCTCACTTCGAACGTGCCCGATCAAGGGTATCGAGTCTACGGTTCGCTCGGTGGCGGAGGTGGATCACTGATCGGCAACAAATCCGACTTCTCGGGCTCCGGAGAGGAGTTTCTAGCGAGTTTCAACTTCGGTCGACGCACGCAGCGTTGGGAGTGGGACACTGGCCTCGGCTGGCAGTACTTGCACCGCTCGAGGGTTCGCATTCGTTCCGGGCGCCTGGACTTCAGTCCGCGCTATCGCGTCGGCGCAGGTTGGCAGGTCGGACCGATCGCCACCTTGAACTTCGGCACGGATACCGGGATCGACGCGATCGATCGCCCGACCGGGCTATCCACTGTCTACGGGGGCGCCAAGTCGACCTATGATGTTGCGAACTGGGGACGTTTCCCCGTTCAGGCATGGGCTGAACTGCTGACGGCGTTGAGTTCAGGACGTCGCGACGACTTCACCATTCTTATAGGAATGCGGATCGGCCTTCCGGTCTTCGTCGAATCCCAGACGAGCAGTCTTGTCGCTGCCGCGCTTCCGGCGGTTCTCGTGACTTCGAAAGCATCGCCTCGACGGGATGTGCGGTTGGTATTGGATAATGAGAAGGTTTATTTCGGCACTGCATCGACCCGCTTGAAGCCAGCGGTCGCAGAGGCGCTCCGTCTGGCCGGAGCGATTCTCGCGACCGACCAAGAGGCTTGGGCTTCAGTCGAAGTCGAAGGACATGCGGACAACCGCGGGTCGAAGGTTCTGAACGACCGGCTTTCCAAGAAGCGCGCGTTCTCGGTCAAGGATGTCCTGATCCAAAACGGCATGCGGGACGAGAAGATTCGGGTGGTCGCTTACGGGTTTTCGCGGCCTGCTGACCCAGCGAACGGACCGGAAGCTTGGGCCCATAACCGTCGGGTGGAAATGACTTTCAAAGATGTGAAAGATCCGGAGCTGCTTCTCAACGCCTTGTCTCCTTTGATGAATACTTCGAATACGGAGACTTTTTGATATGAAGAACCTGAATTTCATCGTTTTGAACCTGACGATCCTTTTCGCTGCTTTCACGCTGGCTTCCTGTGGCAAGTCCATCCAGCCCGAAAATCGAAGCTCTCAGTTGGGCCCCATCGTTCCGGCTTGCACCGATGCCCAAACCCGGCGCTGGCACTACGTTCAGCCTGCTGCGACGGTCGAACATGCGGTTGATCTCCTTTTCGTAGTCGATACTTCGGCATCTTTGGACAGTCGGCGCGTGGCTCTCGCCACGGCGATTCCGGATTTCCTGGACCATCTTCCCGGCCAAACGGATACCCGGATCGGCGTGATGCTTGCCCACGGGGGTGCTTCGGACTGGAGCGGAAAACTCTTCGCTCCCCAGGGTGCTCCTTCGGTCATCCGTGTGAACGAGGTAGGGAGATCCGAAGCCGAGCGGCTTTTGGAGGCCAATCTCGGTCATCCTGTCGTCGATGCGGATGAGGCCAATGGCGAAGCCATGATGTTCTCCCTGACCCGAAGCCTGGAAGCTACTCGTTTTGCCGAGATTCAGGCCCAAGGATTTTATCGGCCGGATGCGGCTTTGTCGGTGGTGTTCGTGACCGATGAGAACGATGTTTGTTTCGATCCTCGGCAGCACGGCTACGCGGGTGGAGCAGATTACAAACCCTCGGGCGGCGGAATCGAGGATGTGGCGTTCGCAAGGTATTGCACCGGGATCGATCCGGCGTCGACGCGTGCGGCATTGGATGTCCATTTCTCCGGCAAGCTTACGTTGGCCGGAATTCTCCACACCACTCCCGAGAACGTTCCAGTGGCAGGCGAAGAAGCGATCGGACACGGTATCCTGGAGCTTCTGGACACGCTTCCCGACAGCTTGCCCTTGGACTTGGGGGTCGACTATCGAGCGGCACTATCCAAGCTTGCCACCACGGTTTCGTCCCATTTAGACCTCTGGACTTCATTTGCAGTGAGGGACGCACTCCCTCTCATACGGAGTTCGATCCTGGTCCAAGTGGATGGTCACGCGGTGACTGGTCAGCTTGATCCGCAAGGCCACGTCGTCCAAATCCATGCCCAGGATGCCGGCGGTGCGGGTTCGTTGATCGATATCACGGCTTGCACTCGATAATTCCTGAAGTTTATTCAGGGGCCTGACTCGAAAGAGTCAGGCCTTTTTTTTGGCTCGCGAGGGGCATGCGCATATTTTTGGGGGCTTCAAGCCCATGCTCAAGCTCTAGATCCCCAGTTGCCAGGCGAGCGGCTTACGGGTACATTTTTGGCCGCTGTGCCCGCTGAACCCGGAGCGACGGCTGGAACTGGGGAATCAAATGAAGAATGTCCTGACGACTCTCTGCTGCATGACTTTGAGTATTTCGTTGGTGGAGGTCCCTTTCGCGTTGAACGCGCATGCTTCGATGATTCCCACGGGAGAAGTCGTATCCGCGCTGAGGCGTGCCGGCAATCGGGCCAAAGTCGACCAGTTCATGCACCGCCAGGATGTCAGAAACCAGTTCGAGAAGTTCGGTGTGAATGCCCAGGAAGCCTCCCTTCGGGTAGCGAGCATGTCGGATGACGAGATCCAAAAAATTGCGGGACAGATCGACCGGGCGCCGGCCGGGGGTGACGTTATCGTCATCAGTTTGACCACAGTGCTCCTCGTGGTCATCATTCTCCTTCTCATCGGCAAGCTCTAAGAGATCAGTTCGCTGTGTTGAAGCTCGCGAGAACTGGGGGATTCCTAATCGGGATGATGCTCGCCTTTTCGGCTTGCGCCATCCCGACCCGTCAGACGGACTCCTTCGTGAAGGTTCATCCGCTGGATATCCCGGCAGCGACTGCTGTCGCGGGTGTCCCATTCGTGCTTCAGGATAAGAACTACTGCGGTCCTGCTTCGTTGGCGATGGTCATGGCCTATGCTGGCAAGCCGGTTCCCGTCGATCAGCTGGCTCGTGAAGTTTATACACCCGACAAGAAGGGGGCTCTGCAAAGCGATTTGATCGGAGCGGCCCGCCGAAACGGTTTGATGGCGATCGAAGTGAATGGATTGTCTGCGTTGCTTCACGAAATCGCCGCGGGTCATCCAGTCCTCACTTTCGAGAATCTCGGTTTGAGCTGGTATCCGAAATGGCACTACGCCGTTGTCTATGGCTACGACTTGAATGAGCCGTCAATCACGCTGCACTCGGGTCCCCATGAGTCCTATCGGAGGAGCATGAGGAAGTTTGAGCGCTGTTGGGAAGACTCGGGTGACTGGGGGCTTGTGGTTCTTCAGCCCGGGCAGTTGGCAGTCAGTGCGGACGATCTTGCCCATACGGTTGCAGCATCGGGCTTGGAACAGCTAGGTCAGGCTCCCGAAGCCGAGCGGGCTTACCTGGGCATCTTGAGGAAGTGGCCCGATAGTCTGGGCGCTCTCATCGGTATGGGTAACCTGAGGGACGCCGCCGGTGATCCTCGCGAGTCGGCGCGTTATCTCGAGCGCGCCGTGCATGCTCATCCAGAATCGTCGATTGCCTGGCATAATCTGGCCACGGCGCAAGGTGAGGCGGGGCAGGAGCTGAAGGCTCGCCGCAGTGCTGAAAGAGCGGTGTCCTTGGTCGAAGGGCCAGAGCTCGTCCGATATCGAGAAAGCTTGAAGGAGTGGTTGGGTCAGTAACCCATCGGCCTGTATTTTATCAATGAGTGCGAGGCAGAGGGAGCGTCTCGGTCTTGCCGCGCTCCGATACGATTTCGGCGTCCCTCATGCAAGCGCAAGGGGTAACAGGAGCTCAAAATCATGATCAGAAAATTGGCGGATTGCAGGCAGTTTCCCAGTGAGTCGGGATGTACTTTGACTCTGGCCGGAGAGGAGGAGGAAGTCATTCGCGCGGCAACCGAGCACGCGGTCTCGGTCCATGGCCACTTGGATTCGCGCGAGCTGCAAGACCAGATTCGTGGCAACCTCCGTGACGAGTCCGTCATCAGTGCATCGGGTAGCCGAAGCTTCGATCGTCCTGACGAAATTCGTCAGTTCAAGGCCCATGGCCGGCTGAAAGTTTTGAACTTCGAGGATGGCCATGTCATTGGCAAGGCGGTCTTTGAGCCGGGTTGGAAGTGGCGCAATGACGTGAAGCCGATCGCTGGCACTGAAAATTGCCAGAATCCTCATGCTGGCTACTGTCTCCAAGGCGAGATGGAAGTCCGCATGATCGATGGCCGGACTTTCACGATTCGGGCGGGTGACGCATTCGAGATCGCTCCAGGTCATGATGCTTGGGTCGTGGGTCTGGAGGCCTGCGAGATGATCGATTTCGCAGGCTACGCGAACTATGCGCAGCCGACTGCAGCCAAGAAAGCGGCTTGAGGGAGAGGGTGTTTCTGGGGACGGCGGGTCGCCCTCTGCTTGGTGGACTACGACAAGTCGGCCACGCTCAAGAAGCGACTTGGAGTGCCCCAGAAATCGACCCTCATCGTGTTTCAGGGGGGCTGCGAAACTTGGAAGGGTGGTCGGGGTCGTCGGCAAAGCCGACCTGCGCAATCGTCTCGAGTCGATTCTCAAGTCGAGTCGGGTCACTGGGCAAATCAAAGCAATTTATCGCGGACTGCTTTGACCCGCATGCCCTCGGTCCTGGAGTCCTGGAGGTGATCCTCGCATCCGAAGAAATTAGAAAGTCAGACTCGCGGTCAATCCCGTGGGTGGCGCAGTGAACTGTTGGGAGCGGTGAGTGAGCAAGTAGGCTTCTATTCCCAGGACAAGCACTGACCAGAAATGCAGGGTGATCGCCGGGCCCAGCGTTCCATGAAAGTGGTGGGCCAAAAAGCCGAGATAAGCTCCAGTCACTGCTGCGCCGACCCTCCCATCCGGCGTATGGGAGAAGGAAAAAGCAGCGGTACTAGCGGCCACTGAGAAGAACGGAGACTGAACCAGGCAGTAGGCTTCGTTTTGAAGAAATCCTCGGTAGAACATTTCTTCGGGAGCTCCACTGCCAAAAGGGTAGAGGACCGTTTGGTTGAACGCGATGAACCGGTTGGTCCCTGGGGTAAGAGCCTGGATCGATGCAAGTTGCTTCAGCTGGCTGGAAAAATCATAGGCAATGTAACCCGTCGAGAGAAGGAGGGGGATATAGACCCAAGGATTCAGGAGGTTTTGGCCTCGAAAGGGGTCCAGTAGGAAGTCGGCTTCATTCCGATCGTCGATCCCTTGACCTTCGTTCAATTTTCCATTGGCTTTGGCGGCCGAACGGTAAGACTCAAAGACGTTCATCATATGTGCTTTGAGGCCAAGCTCCTGAAGGAACGCTGCGGCCACGGGCACGCTCAGGTTCTCGGGGGTCAGATCAAATGTCTGAAAGGTCGAGGTGGTCGAAACGGGCACCAAAGGGACCGTGCATCGCCTCAGAGCGGGACTGTACTTTCCGGGCGGACAAACGCGAACAGTTCTGGACTTTTTTCCATAACCCACGCTGGGTCCCGGATACCCTTCAGGGACCCCATCGATCGTCAGGGGGGATCGCTTTGACAGCGAAAAGCCATAGCCGAAACTGACGGTTTCTCCCAAGAGTTCCAGGCTCGCTCTGCCCGGATTACCGAGCAGCAACTGGCCGCCCCCTGGGACGAAAGTATTGATCCAGCCGACGAGGTGGTAGTTCGCGGCCCAAGTAGTCTGACTCCAAAGTAGAATGCCGATGAGCCTGCAAGGGAGACGAGCCCAGTTGAAGTGGGGGTAGAGTAAGTGTCCCATCGCTGTGGGGAGACTCACTTCTCCCTGGGTGAAAGTCAATCCCGAGAAACAGAAATCACTTGGGGGCGGGGAGGTCGCGCCGCGAGCGTAAGAGGGGGTCGATGGGTTGAAGCTTCAAGAGGCTTTTGCTTTTCTCCAAAACTTCCCTGGCTGACCAATCTGGATGTTCCGCCGCGAGCTTCAAAGCGAGGTCGCTTTGAAGCAGGCCCTCGATGCATTCGCGCCAAATCGAGTCTGACCCGAGGATTTTTGCGGCGCCGAGATCAGGCTCGATAAAGTCGAGTTCGGTGTATCGGGTTCGGTTAAGGGATAGCTTCTCGACCGCGATGATGCCATCGCTTGCCTTCAGGTGGTTGCTCCGAGTGATGCCGTAGCGGTAGATCCGGTCCCCTGAACGCAGGTCCGAGATCAAGTACGTAACTTGGTTGCGCTCGTTGGGAACGAAAGGAACCCCAATGTGTTCTTCCCACTCGGTCAAAAAAAGATTCCCGTCTTCGGACACCAATTTCGCTTGGATTAATCCATCAAAAATTCCCAAATAGCCTGGAAAATTGTCGACCACCGCGCGAACACGTGCAAACGGAGCTTCGATGATCACATTCTGCAGGACTCCAACGTAGAACGGTTTGGCGGGCGTCAAATAACCCGTGATTTGAACTGTCGGCGAACTCACCGAGGATCCGTCGCGGAACAAGTCGACGAATGCAGTTTTGGATTCCCACTCGACCGCCAGTTTCTTCACAAGATCCGTGTAAGGACTATGAATCACCGCAAGTGACTCACCGATGGGGTGAGTCGCTCGAGAACGTTCAAAGCCGTGGGTCGGATCATCAGCGCTGGTCGTCAGGGAGGTCAGATTCGCCGCTACCAGAAGCCCAATGAAGACTGGTTTCATAGGGGTGACTCAGGATGCTTTTCGCTCAGAGGGCTTGGTCTGGATAGGGATTCGAACGGGGCTCGTCGCCAAGAGCGTGGATTCAGGGGTTTTGCCTTTCGCCACTCGGCGGCTGTGGGCCCGGTCGACCTCAAATCTCAATTTCCCAATGACAAACCCTGTCAATAGAAACAGGAAGTGATTGAGATTGAGAAAAAATCCGGCGTACTCGCGCGAAGAGTACGCGAAAGCGAGGACCGAAGACAAGGCGACTGCCGAGAAAATGATTTCACGCTTCTCTCGAAGTTTGCAAAGCTGCAGTCCGAGCAGGGACGAGATCAGGAGTGATCCCCCCACGTCTTGGGTTTGAATGAGTCGGCCAAAGAGTTCTGGCTGAAAGGTTTGCAGGGGCCGGATCAGGATCCAATAGTTGAAAACATCATCGAGCATGATGGTGGATAGAACGAGGGGAACTAAGAAGCTTCGTTTTTGAGTTCTCTCGGCCCAAGCAGTCACTGCGATCAGTGTGGTCAGGCAAACATAAAAATTGATGGGTGTCGCGTAGAGGAAGTCGCTGGTCAGGCTCCGGAGCAGCCACTCGGAAGCAGGAGCATCTGGGGAAAAAGCGTAGCGGGCCATCGTGGCGTACGGGATGGGTCCCGCGTGGTTGACGAAAATGAATGCCAGAATGCTGACCCCGGCGAGGGCGAAAGTGAGGGGATAGCGTCGAAGCGGTCTCTGCAGAATCGCCTTGAACGTGGCTGGCCGCACACTCAGGCGGGGTTGGAACGCGATGGCCAAAGCAATGAACGTTAGGATCCAGGCTCGAACAGGAGTCACTGGAGATCCTGGAACGGTGTGAACCGCCAGATGCACCTTCGCCCAACGATGCGGTTTAAAGCGCTTTCGGTACATCTCTTGACCGTCGAGATTGTAGAAGGCCTTCAGCTGATTGGGGACCGTGATGAGAAGGAAGCGGATGAGACCTGGAAGGTCCTTCAGTTCGTCGGGCTTCACATGGGAAGCGGCCACAACTCCGCGGCTCGCTTCGAATCCACCATCCCGATACAATACGGCCATGGACTCCAAAGTCAGGAGCTCGCCGCAACCCTTGGGCGCGGATCTTCGAATGATGATGTCCTCGAGGTAGTGCGATTGTGTGAGGGGAACCGGACTTGCCACCAAGTAGCCCTCGACCCTTGTCCCTGAGCTCACTACGAAGTATCGACGCGACTCCATATGCGAGAAAGCATCGGTTGCGAGGGTGAACCCTTCCAGTTGGATCCATCTGGCCGAAGACCAATCTTCGTGAATGGCGTGAAGGGTGGCGCGTTTCTCGGGGTCCGAGGCGATCGCGACAAAGCTCCACTCTTCGACCCGAAGTCCTGACTTCAGTGCCTGGTTTCTGGCGGATCGGACTCCGCGTCCTGAGTTTCCTGTCGGGAGATGCTCGCTGAGCTTGACCCAGGGTTCGGAGCCGATCGGAACCGTGCCGAAGCCCAGGGGGCGCAGCTTTTTGACGAAAGGTTCGTAGATGGATACGAATGAATAGACTTGCCCCGGTACCGCGCCTTTGAATTCGTTCCAAGCCTTTTCGAGTGATAGGGCTTCGTCGGGGATCAGGGGCTCGAGAGCAAGGAGAATCACGTCTTTGCGGGTAACGAACCCGAATACGAATCCTTCGGCCGTCTCGTAGAATTTTAGTTTTGCCAGCATCCACACGAAATGGCTGGAATTCGATCCTAGTTTTTTAAATTTCTCAAAGACAGCATCGGGTTCGATAAACGCCATGTTAGTGCCCCCCAACTCCGCTCATCGGCAGGCGGCCACAGCTCCTTGAATTAAATTTGCACGTCCCGAAACCGGGGCAGGCGCATTCGGGTCGGTCCCAAGCATCAGAACTCAGATATCAAACATCAATCCGGCATAGGCGAACTTGGCTCGAGTGTCCTTATAGTAGTAGTACTTCAGGCGAGGGTCTTGTCCACTATATCCCCCGAGCACGATTCGAAGGGAGTTGAAGCGCTTGTTTTGGACGTGATTGCCGAAATAGGCCCCAATCTGCGCATGTCCGCTCAAATCGATCTTATTGTGTCCGTATTCTTCGACTCCTAAGGCGAGGTAAGGCGTACCGCGGCGGAACTCGGAAGACGTGCCCCACGGATAGATCTCCAGGAACTGATTGGCCTGGACGCCCTTGGTTTTCGGTTCTGAGCCGAAAAGCGGCTGAAACGTCAGCCCCGGTCGAAAATGTTCGCTCCCGGTGTAGATGATCCGGAGCGGAAAAGTTTCTATCCCGACGTTGAGAGCCTCAAGATCCTTGTCGATCACGTCATCGTTCACGTGTCCGGAGGCATGACTGAACCCGAAGGAAAGGAGCCAGTCGCTGGAGAGGGCGGTCTCCCATTTAAGAGAGACTCGAGCATCGGCGGTTTCAGGATCCAAGGACTGGCTGAGGCGAAACGCTGTGTTGACTGAAGCGGTGAGGACGAACTGTGAGCTGCTGGTGTCCGACCCGAGTCCGAAAAGGGCGATGGAGGTTCCCAGGGCGCCCCATGCCCTGGACCCGCTCTGCTGGATCAATGTGGTCTGATCCTCGATGAAGAGGCCGAATGTTTGGAAACGCTGATGCCCGGACTCGGGCAGGAACTCAAATGCGAAAGCCTGCGTTGGGAGTACGGGGAGGCCGCCCAGGGTGAGCAGAATACCCAGTAGGACTTTGTGAGCAATGAATTGAGGTTTAGTAGGCATCTTTCCATCCTGAGTTGAAGATCAAGTCTCCCGAGACCATGACACTTTGAAGGGGGTCCAGGTACCAGGCTCCGACGGAGGCGGGTGCCGGAACGGGCGCTGGCTGTGCAGAGTTATCGATATAAACACACGCAAGAAGCGATGTCCCATTCGGCAGGGACGCGGTGCCCGAGGGACCGGGGGGAACTGCCGCTGCATTCCAGCCCACAACGCAGCTCGACCCGAGACCGGCCGAGCAGCCTGATCCATCCGAACAATTCAGACGGCTGGGTACATCGGTACCTGTTGAATAGATTCCCGAGGCCTGCTGGAGAGTCCCCGCGTAATAGGCTTGCCAAAGATCTCCGCAATTCGAATACAACACGCCTGAATCGTCTAAAAAGGATCCGGACGAATTGTTGGGCACCAAAAGCACATAAGCGGTGGCTCCGTCGGAGATCGAAGAGCATTGGAGTGATGCGCCCGTGCCTGCAGGGCAGTTCAAGCTGACCTTTCGACTGAAGCTCGCTCCCAGGCAGCTTGCGCTTCCGCCAATGGGCACCCTTCGTGCGTCCAGTTTCAAGTCATGACAACTCGGTTCTGAAAAAAGCTTGTCGACCACGCTGCAACGAGGGCCACTGCATCCTCCCATGAAGGGCAGTAAAACCAAAAGAGTGAGTGCCAGTCGGCCCATGGGCACCGCGAGCATCCTACCGAAATGTGAAAAAGATCTGGGCGAAGTCTTGGGCAATATCCCCTCCTGCCATGAGTTCAAACCAGTTGCCGATGGGATAGCTGATCCCTCCTGTGACATGGGCTCTTCCGGCGAGTCCCTCGTGCCGGGAGGCTTCAAAGTAGCTCCCGAGGAGTAAAGTTCCCTTGGAGCCTGAATACCAGGGTGTTCGAAACCCGAGGCGCGGTTCGAAAATGACGGAGCGTCCTTTGGCTCGAATGCGAGAGTCGCCCAGAGCCGTGGAGAAACTGTCGTAGGTGAGGAGAAATCCATCTGAAGTTGGACCCACGATATCGATATCCATCAAGAAAGCACGGCGGTCGCTCCAAGGATTCCACTGCGCTCCCCAAGCCCAGATCCAGGGTTGGTGATAGGCGACGTCTTCGTGGTAATTCAATTGATTGCTGAAGGCTTGGGCTGCGAAATCGATGACGGCGTAATTCGAAATCGGAGTCTTGAGCCAGGAGCCCAGTCTCAACTTCTTCGAGGGGTGCAGAATCGCGCCGAAACGCAGTCCGATGCGGATCGGGAGGCCGACCTGGGAGATCGAAGCTCTTGTGCCGGAGGATCCCTGGATGGATTCGGAAACCGACTCCAGAGACACTGCCACCCCGAGCGAAGTATCCGGATAGATCTGATACGAAACGGGCAAGTGGATTTGGATGTTGGTCGAATCCGTCGTGAGGGGAAACTTTTTAGTCAATCCTTGGTCGTCGATCAAGCTCACATTCGAAAGAACGCGATCCTTTCTTCCGGCTACCGAAATGGCGAATCCCCAGCGGGGAAAACTCCATCCGAGTCCGCCCATGAACTGAGATTCCGAGACCTCGTTGGTTCCCTTCATCCCGGGTTCGAGGTTCGAGGAACCGTTGTAGTCTCCGTCGAAGCTGAGCCCCTTTTGACTGGCGCTGAGGGCGGCGGGGTTTTGGAAGTAGGCATTCTCGACATCTTCGTCCGCTGCGCAGGCGCCGGCAATGGCAGAGCAAAACGCTCCCTTTGTGTAGTCGGCCCGGTAGAGATCGTAGACCCGGGCGCTCCCTTCCCGGGGGGAGAGGAGTGAGAAAAAAAGGCCGATTCCCGTGGCAGTTCCGGGCGTCGCTCTCCAGACTCTAGCGCGCCGGATGTGCTCTTCCATGAGTCATTCTAGGGTATCTGGATCATTTGTATACGGCAAGGGGGGGGAGGAATTGTGGCTGCGAAGCTCGAAAGTGAGGGTCAATGATTCAAATCAGATGCAGTGGGTGAGAGTCAAAGCAATGCTTCCCACGGTCGCTTTCCCGCAAGTCGACTGAAACGTAATCGTTTCAGTTCCCGTTTTGCTACCGGTGTAAGTGGTCTGGAGAGAGCCCCCCGTCGGAAAGCAGCATCCCGAAGTATGGGTGAGTGCCGAAACGACGTTGGTGGTCGCCGTGAATCTCGCCAAGTTGTGCTGAACGACGATTGTACCAGAAGTGATTTGCCGAGTGCCGTCCGTTCCGGTCATGACCAGATCGCTGGTCGTCTTGATGGTATGGTCCGAGATCTTTGCCGAACTGGAAGAGTAGAGGGACCGATGAAGTCCCAGAATGCGAATGTTTCTCGAAGCAGGGCAACCGCTGCCCCCGCAAGTAATCTGCGTTCCACCATTGGATGGCACGGAGTAGCCGCTCACGTCGGTATCCATATTGACGTAGACACCCGAGCCCGCCGCACGCGTCACTCCCGGTACGCTCGATGTGGTGGTGAAAGTATTTGAAGCGCCGGTTGTCATGAGACCGGTGGTCTTGGCACTCAAGCAAGCCGCATTGGTGTTGAAGGTGTAGACCCAGGTTCCTGTCCAACTGGCTGCGGGAGCAAATGCGGGATTACATCCTCCCAGGGTGTAGTTGCTGGTCACGCCACCTCCGCACGCGCTACCGCCCGCGATGAAAGTCGAACAGCTGGTCGCCCATGCTTCGGGGATGATTTTACTTTGGACGTTTTCAGCCCACTTCTGCCAGAGGGGGACATACCCTCGCTCTTGAAAACCGATGGTGGCATCGGCTGCTGTAGCCTGGCCTGCGATGGTGCTTGCTGTGACCTCAGCCGCGGAGGTGTCGTTGGTGGCAGTGGCGTCAGCACCCTTGCCGCACCCGGCCGAAAAAGCCGCGACGATAACCAGGAGAAAATTGAACAACTCGTTTACTTTGGTTACAGTTTTCATCCGAGGTCTCCGGTTCGAAGTAAAAGGACCGTTAAGTTACCTTCAATGTTAGTTCAATGCTGAATAATTTAGAAAATTTTTATTTAGATCGAGTTTAAACCATGATTTTAAAGGTAAATCTCGAATCACTGGAATTGGCTTCAAATTGAAAAT
>JAYVNB010000177.1:0-4974 GCA_043759365.1 Bacteriovoracaceae bacterium
GGCGGCTACGCCTGCTGCCGAAGCTGATCTTTCGGCAGATAAGCCGGCCGCCCAAATAGACAAAGATAAACCGAGAGCCATCGAAATTTTGTTCATGGAAAGTTTCATAATAAAAGCCTTTCAAGTTCATCAGCCCACCGCTGGGATGAATCGTTTCTATTTACGTTGCTACGCGTTAATATGTATTTGATGCTGCGCATTAAGTAAATGCTTTTGTACGCTTTTGCTGAAGAAACCGAACTCCTAGGAGTTCACGCAGAGTCATCTGCTGGAGATCTTGGAGATTTTAGACGCTTTTAAGGAATTGCCCCGTCCGGGTAGGGGTGACAGTAAATGGGTAGATCTGGACTTCGATACACTTCTTCGTGTAGGCCGCGATGTTGACTGAGCCGTGGTCGGAGACGACTCGGGGTTTCAGAGCTCCTTCGGGAAGCCCTTCGATCGCAACGGCATTCGTGATGACAGCGACGACCTGGAACTGCGTGATCTCCGGGAATAGCCCCCAAGAAACGATCTTCCGGGAATACCATTCGATGATCACGAGTAGATACCAAAAGGGCGTCAAAGAAGGTTCTGTGCTGACTGCTCACATCACCATTAGGGGGGGGGGGGGCAAGCCCGTGAAATGCGGCTGGGTAGTCGACCGGTTCGGGGTCCGCTGGCAGATTACCCCTGCAGACTTCGATAAGTGGAACACCACTCCGAACAAAGCGAAAAAAGAAGCTGTGATGGCCGAGCCGTGGAAGATGAAAAAGCTCGACATCAAGAGATTGAAAGCAGCGTTCGATAGCGCTTGAACAAGGTACTCGACAAACCCCATACGGATGGCGGCTGATGGAGTGTCATCACGTTCACGAAAACCCTCCAGGGCGGCCCAACTCCGCATGCGTCGACTCTCTCAAATTCTCACTTCGACTTGATGCTCCAGTCCATCATCGACCACTCCAAAATCAAGCGTTGGCAGCGCTACCCCATCCAGCAGGACACCGGCGGATGCGTCCCCAGATTTCAGGTCTTTCCTGGTCACTCGGATGCGGTACAGTGTGGCGCCGGCACGTCGATAGGTGATCTCAAAGCCAGGCCAGGCGCGCGGGATATTCGGTCGTATCCGGATCCGATCCCCTCGCAGCTCGAAGCCCAGAAGCGTCTCGATCGCAGCACGATACATCCAGCTCGCGGAGCCTGTATACCAGGTCCAACCACCTCGACCCACGTGGGGCGAGAGTCCGTAAACGTCGGCCGCAATGACGTAAGGCTCCACTTTGTAACGATGCAGATCCACCCGGTTCAAAGTATGGCGGATGGGATTCAGGAGCGAGAATAATTCCTCGGCGCGATCCCCATCTCCGAGCTCCGCAAATGCCATCAGGGTCCAAATGGCAGCATGCGTGTACTGGCCCCCGTTCTCCCTGACCCCCGGCAGATAGCCTTTGATGTAGCCAGGATCGGACGCGCCATCTTGATCAAAAGGAGGAGTGAAGAGCTTGATCAACCCATCCCCACGGTGCACGAGCTGCTCATTGACCGCGGCCATGGCCCGCATGGAGCGCTTCGGATCACCGGCACCCGAGAGCACTGCCCAGGATTGAGCGATCGAGTCGATTCGGCACTCGGCGTTCAATCCTGAACCGAGCGGGGTTCCGTCATCGAAGTAGGCTCGCCGATACCAATCGCCATCCCAAGCGTTCGATTCAATCGCTTCCACGAGCTTGGCGAGGTGGGCGCGGTAGGTCGCCACTCGCTCGTCATCCAGTCCAGTGCAATGCGGCAAGAACTGACTGATGGCTCGATGGAGGAACCAGCCCATCCAAACGCTCTCCCCCTGTCCTTTGTTTCCGACAAGGTTCATTCCATCGTTCCAGTCGCCCGAGCCCATGAGTGGCAAGCCGTTGCGACCCGTCTTGAGGCTTCGGTCCAGGGTTCGTGCGCAATGCTCCAAGAGTGTGGCTCTTTCAGTCGAAATCACTGGCTGCCGGTAGGAGTCGTCGTGGCCGGTCTCAAGCAGCGGAGCCTCGATGAACGGAATGACCTCATCGAGGATCGAGCGGTCTCCGGTGACCGAGACGTAGAAACTCGTCACATAGGGAAGCCAGACCAGATCATCCGAGAAACGTGTCCGGACACCTCGGCCGGTGGGTGGGTGCCACCAGTGCTGCACATCACCCTCCGGAAACTGCCGGGCGGATGCGGTCAAGATCTGTTGTCGAGCAATTCTCGGCTCCGAGTAGACGAGAGCCATCACATCCTGGAGCTGATCCCGGAAGCCATAGGCACCTCCCGACTGGTAAAAAGCAGACCTCGCCCAAACCCGGCACGCCTGGGTCTGGTAGAGAAGCCAACGGTTGACGAGCGTGTTCATCGCGTCGTCGGGTGTCTTGATCTCGAGGGCCGTTAAGGACTTCTCCCAATACGCGACGACTTCGGCGAGTGCCTGCGCTGCCGACGCGGGAGACTCGAATCTGCGGGCTATCGAGATCGCCTCCTCTCGATGAGCACCCTGACCGAGCAGAAGGACAATCGTCCGAGTTTCACCCGGACCCAAGTCAAACCGGGACTGAATCACGGCGCAAGGATCAAGTCCGCCACCGTGGGCGCCCGAAAGTCCGGAGCGCTCCAAGGCTAAGGGGCGGGCATGGCTCCCATTGCGGCCGAGGAACTCGCCCCGGTCACAGGTAGAGACTCGGGCCCCTTCGCTCGAATGCATGAAGGCCACCCGTTCTGCAAATTCGTTGTTGTAACGATTCCAGGCCAAGAGAGCCCCGCTCGACTCGTCGAGATCCGTGATGACATAGGGAGCGGAGAGTGAGCGCTGGGATCCCAGCACCCATTCGGCATAGTGGGTGACCGAGAGGCGGCGCCGTTCTTTACCAAAATTCGTGAGTTTGAGGATCGCGATCTTCACGTCGGCATCCAACGGAACAAACAGCGTCAAGCCTTGAGAGACACCGTGACTCTCATGATTGAATTCCGAGTAGCCCTGCCCATGCCTGACGACGTAGGTCTCCGGTCCGCGGATCGGAAGCGGCGTGGGAGTCCAGACCTCGCCGGACTCTTCATCCCGGAGGTAGATCACCTCGCCAGAAGGATCGGTGACTGGATCGTTGGACCAGGGAGTCAGGCGATTTTCACGGCTATTGACCGACCAGGTGTACCCGGAGCCCGCTTCGGAAACGATGAAGCCGAACCCGTTCGAATTGGCCACCACGTTGATCCAGGGAGCAGGGGTCCACTGACCCTCCTTCAGAACTGTCACGTATTCGCGCCCCTGGTCAGCGAATCCACCCAGTCCATTGAAAAACGAAAGCTCGGGAACGATCGGATCGACTCGAACCGCATCGGCCGACTTCGCGGCTCTTGAAGGGACTAAGACCTCGGGCAAATCAGTCTGCGGGGGCGAGCGACGGATCTGCTCCTCGAGTGTTCCCCGATCGGAATTCAAGACAACGCGCGCGACGGCCTTCAGGAGATTCACGTCCTCAGGAGGCATGAGATCCGTCCGACGGAGGAATATCCCGCCCGGCTTGTCCAATAACGCCTGGGAACCGCTCATGCGAATCTGGCGGGTCAGCTCATCCTGCAGCGATTGGAGGTAGCTCGGCGCTCGCTCGTTGAGGATCACGAGGTCGGTGGCCAAGCCCTTCAACCGCAAGTACTCGTGAGCGTGCAGCAGCTCCCGCACCATCGCCATGTCCTTCTCGTCCGCGATCCGAGTCAAGACGATCGGAAGGTCCCCGCTGATGCCATAGGCCCAAAGCCCGGACTGGGCCTTCGAGTTCAAAGCCAGCACCCGCGAGCGAGGACGCAACGAAGGATCCGAATAGATGATCCTTCCAGCGAGGCGCTGAAACGCATTGGCCATGGCGATGGGGACGTTCAGGTGGCGAAGCTGCACGTGAGCTTTGATCCATGCCAGTTCCGCTTCGCGGTTGAAGATATGGCTGTCATGGTACTTTTCGGCCAAAGCGATTGCATCCGCGCGTGAGCTGGCGATGCCGGTGGCGAAAGTCACGCGCACCGTCTGCCCAGGTTCGACGATGACAGCCTGCCGGAGCGCGAAGACTGGGTCAAGCACAGGTCCAGCAGAGTTCGAGAGAGGAAGCTCCTCATCCATCACCCTGGGATTCTGAGCCGAACGTCCCCTACCGAGAAACTTCGAACGATCCGTTTCGTACTGGACCACCCCGCTCGTCATGCCTTCTGTGACCACGACATGGAAGCCATGGACCTGCGCTTCGCTCTTGGAGCGGCGGCGCCTCGTGGCCAAAAGCGCGTCCATGCCGACAAGGAACTCGGTTTCGACGAAAAGGTTGCTGAACGCAGGATGGGCGGAATCGTCAGCCGGTCGCGCGAGCACGCACTCCATGAAGCTCGTGATCTCGAACTCGCGCGTGTCTCGGGAGGAGTTGGTGAGACTTACACGCCTGAGCTCGACGTTGTCTTGGGTCGACACGATGATCTCGGTATGGGTCGAAATCGAGCCGTCTCGCCGCTTGAGCTCGACCTTGTCTTCGTTGAAGATCGCCTCATACTGGTCGGCGGGAGCGCCGACGGGATGATGGCCCACTGACCAGATTTCCCCCGTCAAACGGTCGTGAACGTAATGGTACTGACCCCAATGATCGCGCGTCGCGTCCTCGCGCCACCGGGAGACGGCGAGCGCTCCGCATCGCGAGTAGCCCGAGCCCGCTGCGGTAACCATCACGGAGTATACGCCGTTTGAAAGAAGCTGGGTGCGGGAAGACATGTCGAATCCCGTGTACTGACGGGGTCTCGCGACACTCCAAAGCCCAAGGAAGCCTTCGCTGATGACTTCTTCGGCGCGAGGTTTGACGATCTCCACCTCCCGGGGAACTTTCTCCTGCAGGAGTCGCTGCGTGGCTTGCACGAGAGGATCAGCATGGAAACGATTCTGCATGACCTGTTTGTGGAGGAGGTTACCGATCGCCACCAAACTCATTCCCTGGTGATGCGCCA
>JAYVNB010000178.1:0-38562 GCA_043759365.1 Bacteriovoracaceae bacterium
TTCTCCGGCCAAAACGGCCAGGTCCGGCACTGGGCGGGTCGCGCTTCGTAAACGGTGCACCCTTTGCCCTCCAGGAACCGGCAGGCCTCCTTGAACTCCTTCAAGTGATAGTGCCCCGCCGTTTTCCGACAGTAGGCCCGGGTGAACGCCGATGTCGAGATTCCCAAGTGCTGGGCCAGCCGACGCCGATCCTCCAGGGTAAAATAAACGAATCCGTAGCTGCCTCGCGACACGCAGCAACGGCCCGTCCCCTGACACTCGAAGCGGATCCCTTTTTTCCAGAACGACTCAGCCATTTTCCAGTTTCTCGTGGGGAGGAGGGGGGGGCAACACAGGGGTCAGTTGAGATGTCAGTTGAGATACCTGTGCGCCAGACCGAGCAGCTCGTCCAAATCCACCGGTTTTTTCAGGATGTGATCCGTTGTGTTCAATCCCGGCTGACTTTCGATGTCACGAGCGGCTGACATGACAATGGTTGGGATTTTCGCCCAAAGGGTGTTCTCCAGTTGATCGGCTCGAAAGGCGCTGCCATTTTTGACGGGCATCATGGCATCCAGGAAGATGAGATCTGGCCGAGCACCGAGCTCAAGTGCCCGAAGTCCCTCTTGACCATTGCTGGCCTCCAAAACGAGGTAACCCTCGTCTTCCAATATGTCCTTCAAGGTCAGTCGAATATCTTGGTCATCTTCGATGAGAAGGACTATTTTTTGAGCCATGCGCGGGACACTTTTCCACTGAAAAGTCCCGAAGGCAACTGAAAGAGACTAGCCGACTTATTTAGCACCGGGCAATAGCCCCTATTCAAGAACTCGGATGAGGACCATCAACCCCAATCCTACTCCGAGCGCCAAAAAACGTCCCAAAGTCTGGAATCGACCGAGCGCCGGCTTGAGAAGTTCGGGAAGGAGATCCGTCCCCGCCAAGTAAATGAAAGTTCCCGCCGTGAACGGAAGCATGAGGGTTGAAAAGCCCTCCATGCGGGTCCCGAGACCCAGGGCCACCAAAGTACCGAGGATCGCGAAGCAGGCCGAAAAAAAGTTGAACAGCATCGCCCTTCTCACGCTCAACCCCGATCCAACCAGGATCCCGAAGTCCCCCAGCTCATGGGGAATTTCATGAAGGACCACTGCAAGCGTAGTGGCGATGCCGACTGGCATTCCAGCCAAGTACGAAGTGCCGATCAAGACCCCATCGAGGAAGTTGTGGGTGCTGGATCCGAAAAGATTGATGAACGCCGCCGGATGAACATGGTCATGCACGTGGGCATGGCCCTCATGATGAGGGTGTTGATGATGGGGATGGAATCCCGCTACTGTGTATTCGAAGAAAAAAGAGCCGAATACCCCGGCGAGGCAAAGGAGTGGAACCTTGAGAGACTCGGGATCGCGATGGAGGGACTCGGGAAGTAGATGGATCAATGCATCGCCGAAGAGTGCCCCCACGGCGAGGCTGACCAGGTAAGGAAGGACCCGTTTCAAGGTGGACTCGCTGATCCTCAAAGCAAACAACGCGAGGAGCGACAAACTGCTGACCAATAAGACGCTCAGTAGTGCAGCACTCCAAATCATGCCCTTCGCTACCTCAAGTGCAACCGGTTTGCAATCAGCCGCTTGCTGCGGGGCGCGATATTCAATGGCCTCGCTAGATTCAGGCTTCGAGAGGTAGAGTTTGCGGATGAAGCTCCTTCCAAAACTCATGGGACTGATGGCTTTGGTCGCGGTACAGGCCTGGGCCTCTCCGCCTTCGCCCACGCTCCCTAAAATCAAGCCCGAGGACGAGCTCTGGAACGAACTCTCCCATTTGGATGCCGATCATCGAAAGCTCACTCCCCTCCTTAAAAAATGGATCGGGAAACCTGTCCAAGTCGTGGGTTGGGTGATCCCGAACGAATTCGAGGGAGGTGAACTGACCGAGTTCCTCCTGACTCATTACCCAGGCGGATGTGTGCATATCCCGCTCCCCCCTCCCTCAAACCTGATCCATGTCCATATGAATGACGGGAGCAAAAAGCTTCAGCCGCTTGCAGCCACCAAAAAAGTTAAAGTCACCGGCAAGCTCACGTTGGGAGAGCGAATCGACGCTGGGTTCGAGCTCACAGCCGATCAGGCCGAACTCATCGAAAATTGAGCTCGAGGACTCGCCCCCGAGCCCGGGGATTAAAAATTTTTAATGCAATGTATTTGCGTTTATGGAGTTCCTGAATGAGCTATAACCTCCCAGTGAGATCGATCCGAGTCTTCAGAGCTGCTGCGGCCATCTTGATCCCGTGCTTGGCGTTGGGCGTCGGATGCACCAATAAATCGGGCTCGCAGCAGGTCAACTCCACAACCGACGGTGCAGCCGCTGCCACCACGCGGGTGCGACCTCCTGCTCCGCCCTCGGTTGAGATCTGGCGCACCCTGAGCAAACTCGATCCGGCGGCGAAAAAGCCGCCCGAGGATGTGACCGCTTTGGTCGGCAAGACCGTCAAAGTGGCCGGCTTCGTGATTGCAAACGAGTACGATGCGGCAGACGAACTGACCGAGTTCCTCATCACTCCCGTCTCCGGGGGTTGCGTCCACGTCCCACCTCCTCCGCCGAATTACATCATGCACATCAAGATGGCGGCCGGCAAAAAAGCCAAGATGTACATGGGTCCAGTCGAAGTCGAAGGAACGCTCACCCTTCCGAAGAAAGCCAAGGACCGCGACGCCTTCTCCTTCGAGATGGAAGCTCAATCGGTCAACGAGTTCAAACGTCCGAGACAAGAAGGAACCTGATCCCATGATGAACTTCCACTTGCTTCCATCGACTCTCGCACTTCTTTTGTTCGCGCTCCCTGCGGCTGCGCACTCGGAAAAAACCCTGAAAGCCCATGTCCATGGCAGCGCTCAGCTCACGATCGCCCAAGAGAGCGACAAGTCCCTCCAAGTCGACCTCGACAGCCCGGCAGACAGCATCGTCGGATTCGAACACAAAGCTAGGAGCGAAAAGGACAAGAAGACCCAGGCCGCTGCGCTGGCGAAGCTCGAAATGGGTCTCCCCCAGCTCGTGGAGTTCCCGGCTGAATTGGGCTGCAAGGTCTCCGATTCAAAAGTGGGGATGGAAGCTGAAGAGCACGAAGACAAAGCCAGTAAAAAACCCGCCGCTGCGGAAGCCGCTCATGGCGAACACTCAGATGTGAACGTCTCATTCGCACTGAAGTGCGAGAAGCCTGTGACCGGCCATTCGGCCAAAATCGGCCTCATCGGTCTTTTTCCGAAGGTCAAAGCGGTCTCGGTCAAGGTCCTCGGCGCCGATGCGCAGAACGAAAAAAAGATCAGCCGGAACGGAGAGTCGATTGAGTTCTGAGGAAGCCCTCATCCAGATCGAGAATCTCGAGTTTTCCTACGGAAAATCGCTTCCAAACGTAATCCGGATTTCCGAACTTCGGATCGCCCGGGGCGAAAGCGTGTTTCTGCACGGCCCGAGCGGCAGCGGCAAAACCACCTTGCTCGGTTTGCTAGCGGGAGTCCTCCAGTCTCGAAAAGGCAAGCTGAAGATTCTCGGATCCGACTTGGGATCGCTCGACTCTCGGGGGCGCGACCGGTTCCGCGGAGATCACTTGGGCTACATTTTCCAGATGTTCAACCTCATTCCTTACCTCAGCGTGGTCGAGAACATCACGCTCCCCTGCAGCCTGAGCCCGCGTCGCAAGGCCAAGCTGGGGACTGAGTCCCCGCATGAGGCGGCACGCCGGCTCTCGGCTGGACTCGGGATCGAGGGTCTCCTCGATAAGAAAGTGACCGAGCTCAGCGTAGGACAGCAGCAACGAGTGGCCGCCGCCCGCGCCCTCATCGGCTCCCCCGAACTCGTCATTGCCGACGAGCCGACTTCGGCGCTCGACTTCGATCATCGCGAACGCTTCATTGAGCTTCTTTTCAAGGAGAGCAAGCGCGCCGGCTCGACCGTCCTGTTCGTCAGCCACGACCGTCAGCTCATGCCGCTCTTCAGCCGCGCGGTATCGCTTCAGGAGATCAACCAGGCATGAACTTGACCTCGCTCGCCTGGAAGTCCCTTCGCAACCGCCGCTTCACCACCGGACTCACGATCGCCTCAATCGCGATCAGTGTCGCACTTCTGCTCGGAGTCGAGAAGGTGCGCTTAGGAGCACGCGACAGCTTCGCCAATACGATCAGCCAGACCGACCTCATCGTCGGGGCCCGCACCGGTCCGATCCAGCTCCTTCTTTATGCCGTTTTCCATATGGGAGACGCCACCAACAACATCCGCTACACGAGCTACCTCAAGCTCAAGGACCGACCCGACGTCGAATGGACGATCCCTTACTCCCTGGGCGACAGTCACCGCGGATTCCGCGTGGTCGCGACCAATGAGGACTTTTACAAGCACTACCATTACCGTCGGGACCAAGGTCTCCGGATCATCGAGGGCAAGCCCGCCGCCGGAGTCTTTGACGTCGTCCTGGGCTCGGATGTCGCTCGGCAGCTCGAGTACCGGATTGGCGAAAAAATCACCCTCTCGCACGGCGTTTCCGATGGCGGCGGACTTGATCACGAGGACAAACCCTTCACTGTGACGGGGATCCTCGATCGCACGGCAACTCCAATTGACCGTTCGCTCTACATCACTCTGGAAGGGATGGAGGCGATCCACATCGACTGGAAAAATGGCGCTCCTCCGATGCCGGGACAAGAGACCTCGGCCGCCTCCCTTGAAAAACAGAAAATCGAAATCAGCCAGATCACAGCGTTCCTCCTTCGGACCAAGACCCGCATCCAGGCCGTTTATCTACAACGCGAGGTCAACAACTTCGAACCCGAGCCTCTTCTGGCCATTATTCCCGGCGTAGCCCTGTCCCAGCTCTGGCAAGGGATCGGATTCGCGGAGGATGGACTCCGGCTCGTTTCCGCTTTCGTGGTCCTCAGCGGACTGCTCGGCATGTTGATCGCGCTTTACACTTCTCTGAACGAACGCCGCCGGGAAATGGCCATCCTTCGAGCGGTAGGGGCGGGACCTGGGACAATCCTGATGCTCCTGATGATGGAGAGCACCCTCCTCACCGTACTAGGACTCGTGAGCGGTACTGCTTTGGTCTACGGAATCCTGGTGGCTACGCGCCCCTGGGTCGAACGTGAGTTTGGGCTCTACCTCGCGGTCCACCCACTGAGCGGCATCGAGTGGGCTTATCTCGGCATCGTACTCGGAATCGGTTTCGTCATCGGACTCGTGCCGGCTTGGAAGGCTTACCGCAACGCGGTCGCTGACGGGCTCACCATCCGAGTTTAAAAATCTGTGACTTTGTGGATTCTAAGCCATAACTCACGGCTCATGAAGTTCTCGAAGTTCCTGGCCCTGCTTCCGATCGTCGCTACTTCCGGTTCCTCCTTCGCAGCCATAGCCGTTCCCGGCTCGATTCATTGCGATCAGATGTACTTGGACGAGAGCGGGACGCTCTTGTTCCCGAACCCCCGAGGTCCCATGACTTCGCGCTATTCAGAGCTCGTCACCCTGCTGTTTTCGGATTGCAAAATTCGCTAAGGAAGGCTCAGACTCCGGCTGTCACCGTGCAGTCAGCGCAAACTCCGAACAGCTCCAGCGAGTGGGTGACTTGACTGAAGCCCAGCCGCCGCGCTTGCTTGTCAAAACTGGGAAGCTCGCAGTGCTCGAGACTCTCGCTCTTGCGACAGACTTTGCAAATGATGTGATGATGGTGGTGCTCGGGATCGAGTTGCAGCTCGTACCTCGAGGTTCCGTCACCGAACTCGCAGCGCCGCACAAGTCCGATCTCTTCGAAAGCCGTCAGGCAGCGGTAAAGAGTGACTCGATCAATTGCGTGTTTCTTGAGGCCAGAAAAAATTTCATCCACCGTGAACGGGCCATGCTCCTCGACTAGAAACTCGAGCAACAGCTGGCGACCCTGGGTTTTCTTGAGGCCGCCGGCCTGCATGATCTTGAGCGCCGCGAGAAGGTCCTGGGACTCCTCCGATGGGATGGGTTTCTTGGCCATGAGGCGCCCACCTTAATCATGCCGACCCGGGAATGCAAGATCAGGCAGCCGGACGAGCGGCCAGGCCCTTGCCCCGAAGCGCGAGCTGCCCCCCGAAGTCAAAGAGGAACCAGAAGGTGAGTGCCCAATAGGCTCCGTAAATCAGGACCGTCATGAGAGAGGGCCCAGATTGGTAGCCGGTCATCCCAGAGACGACTTGTCCCAGGGGATTGCGCTCATCGAGGAGGAACGAGGTGTCCCAGGCCTGATCCTTGAGAGTGGGAATCGCATCCATCTGGATGAGCTTGCGCACGGCTGATAGGAGGAGGCTCGAAGCCGTCACCAGGAGGAAGATCGCCGTGACCCGGAAAAATATCTTTGGGTTGAAGGCCTTGAGTCCATGACTGAGCATCCAATAGGTGATCCCGGCCAAGACGATGCCTCCCGAAGAAAAAGCGATCAACGAAGGCATCGAGCCCTTTTCAGCCGCTTCGACACCCATCCCGTAGAAAAACATGACGAGCTCAGTACCCTCGCGGGCGATGGCGAGGGCGGCGAGACTGGCTACGCCGATGAGTTTGGTGGTGGTCAGTGCCTCCCTGAGGCCCGTCTCGAGCTCGAACTTGATCTTGCGCGAATGCCGCTTCATCCAGACGCACATCTGGGTCATTAAGAATGCGGCAACTACTAACATGCCCGCCTGAAAGTACTCGAGCGCGCGACCTTGAAGCTCGTTCTGCGCCATCTGGATCCCATAGGCGAGGACCGCACTGAGCGCGATGCCTGCAAAAGCACCTGCCCACATGAAGCGCAGGGAGCGAACCGGGTTTTCCTGACGCTTCAGGTAGGAATGAAGGATCCCGACGATGAGCACCGCTTCAAAGGTCTCCCGCCAGACGATGAATAGCGCACTGATCATGGGTGACTCCTCATTTCGCGACGATCTGGCCCTTGGCCGTTTGAGGATGCAGATCCCCGAAGAAATCGTAGGCTCCTGGTTTCAACGGTCCGAGCGTGACGGTAATCGAACGTTTCGGTCCGATGAACTTCTCGACGATCATGGATTTGCTCTCGAACTCCTCGGAGCTTGGATCCTCGTTGGTGATCCGGACCTTGAATCGCTCACCGGCCTTCACGCTCAGCAGCTCGGGCGCATATTTGTGATCCTTGATCTTGAGCTCAAATGTCGGATCCTCGGCGCGAGCCGGAAATGAAAGGAGGAGCAGAAACGAAAGTAGAAATCTCATAGGGACTCCAGGAACCGGATCAATGCGTCCCGCTCCAACTTGTTCATTCGGAGAAAGGATTGCCGTGAGGCTTCGCCTTCACCCCCATGCCAGAGAATCGCTTCTTCAAAGCCACGCGCGCGGCCGTCATGAAGGAGTCGCGTGTGCCCGCTCGCCTCCTTCAGCAGCCCAATTCCCCAGAGGGGGGGGGTGCGCCAATCATTGCCACCAGCCTCGAAGTCGGGACGATGATCGGCAAGTCCGTCACCCATGTCGTGAAGCAAGAGATCGGTGTAAGGAAAAATCCTCTGTTTCGAGAGCTCCGGAAAAGCAGGGTCGACTCCAGTGACATAGCTCTCGACGTGACAAGCCTGGCACTTCGCTTGACGAAACGAGTCCCGTCCCGCCCGAACTTGGGGATCCTGGAGATCGCGCCGCACCGGGACCGCGAGCAGTTTCGTGTAGGTGTCCATGTGCTCAAGGTCGCGGGCGTCGATCTCGACGGTCTTGAGCGAGAACGCTTTCCGGCAGTCCTGGGCAGTGGGTGGGCAGTTTTGCTTCGGAAAAACGTCAGATGTGACGCCCATATCCCCGCTGAAAGCTCCGGCGTTCTGCTGATGAAGGCTCGGTTGGTTGGCCTTCCAACCGAAACGCCCGAGTCGCATCCGTTTCTGGGAATGGTCCCAAACGTGGTTGGGGCGACCCCTGACCCCATCTCCATCGCGATCCTCGGGATCGGCGTGAGCCAGGATGTCTTTTTCGTCGATCGTCTCGAGAAGCCCCAAGCCGATGACGAAAGGGGCGACCCGAGGTGAAGTCATCAAGTCATCGGGCATCGGTCCATAGTGGAGTTCCTCGAAGACGTAGGTGGGCTTAAGCAGGGAGTAGGGGGTGCCATCAGGATATTTGTAACTGACTTCCTCATACTTCACTTTGACATCGCCGAGGGACTTCACTCCCACGATGGAGCGGTGACGAAGCTGGTCCCCGTAGGCGGGAACCGGCACAGGTTCACCGTGGGGACCTTTTCCGGGAATACTCAATCGAATGAGCATCGAAGAGAAAGATTCCGAAGGGGATCCCGGCGGCTGACCACGTCCATCTTTGAAGTGGCACGACGAGCAGCTTTGGGCATTGAGGAGCGGCCCGAGTCCTTGGCGTGACTTGACCGATGCGGGAGAAGCCACCCAGTTCTCGCGGAAAAGCGAGTTGCCGACGACGAAGCTCCGGTGGTGCGCGGTCGAGGCGTTGCGCATCGGGAAATTGTAAGCCTCGCCCCCGCGGGCGACGACGGACCCCTCGCCTCCGGAACGGAACTCGGGAAAACTCCCATCAGGGACGTTCGGGGAATCCGCCTGCGCCAGCGTCCAAACACCCACGAGCACCAGTAGGACCGCAGCCGCTCTGAAAATCTCCGGACGTTTCCCCCTGCTCATTGGACGTTCAAGATGAGGCCCATCTTCGCTCCGGATTTGGCGAGGGTGCGGGCTTGGGTTTCAAGGTTCGAGATCGCTTGCAGAGCGGTTTTTCGCCCGGGTGAAGTGGGCTTGGAGACGATCACTTGATCGAAGGTGCCCGGGATGGCCTTGAGCTCCTTCAATGCAGCATCAAGACGACGTTCGGTCTCCTTCGCCAAGGATGCATCCAGAGTTCGCACGAGGTCGCTCAAACCGGTTTCGAAATAAACTTTGCGAATGCCGTTCTCGTTCGAGACCAGGTCGTGCAATGTGTAATCGCTGAAACAATCCTGCTCATTCTCTTGGTCGTTCTTTTCCAGTGCCACCGTCATCCGCTCACCCGCCATTTCGTCGATACTCAGGCTGGTGATCCCGGTGTAGATCCTCCGAAGGCTCTCACTCAAGGGCTCTTTTTGAAAAGACTCGGCGTAGCTTCCTGCTTTGCCAGGCTGCCAGGCGTAGACCAGGGGAGCGATATGGTTCTCGAGGAGCTCGGCCAAAGTTTTCAAGTATAAGGAGCGACGCGCCTGATTCTTGGACTTTGACCCTACACGATAGTCGGCGACCGGACGGGTCCCCGCACTCTTCAACGATTGATCCTGGCCCCAGAGCAGAAACTCGATCGCGTGATAACCCGTGGAGATGTTCTTCTCGCCGTTTTTAACATGCAAGGAGAGCAGTGTCTCCGCATTGATCAATGGGTATTCCTGGGGATGGTTGATGATTCCCGCGGACGGGTTCCCTTTCACGTAATCAATATAAGATTCATCGACGGGCCAAGCATTCACGAGGTTTTCTACCCCCACTTTGGCATCGTCGATCGGGCCGCCGTAGTACCGAAAAGGTTCGGTCTGGCTGTAAGCGGTGCGGGAAACTTTCCAAGCATCTCGAGCCGCCTTGAGATTGGACTCGCTCGGAGACTTCACGAACTCGTCGATTTTCTTGTGAAGTACCTGAACCGTGGCCAAGAGCTCGACGTAGGACTTGTGAACCAGCTCCGAATAGCGAAGGACCACCCTTTTGCCGAGCTCCTCAGGAATCGGCACGGGTGCTTCGGATGCGGCTCGTCCCAGAGGCCCGAAGGCCAAAACAAGGAGAAGCGAAAGAAAGAGCGAATGTTGTGAACTACGAATTCGGTTTTTCATGGCACCTGCTGGGTTGATATTAGAATGCACTAAGTCAACGACGATTACAATAATGAGAATCGCTATCACAATTGAAGGCCTGGCTCCAGAATCAAAAATGAGTTCAGGGTTACATGACGACAATTGCGAGCCACCCATGACTCTAAGACCTTGGATCTTATGGGCTCTCACGCCTTTGGAGCTTGGACTGCCAAGGGTGCACAGATCCGCTTTTTCCGAAGGCACGACGATTGCTTTCTTGGATCTCCATGTCGACCTCCCAAAAGCTGAAGTCCATCCCGACTTCTCACCCAGGAAGCGGAAAGTTAGCGGGCAAAGTGGCGCTAGTCACCCGGGGCGAGACCGCAATGGGCCGCTCGGTCGCTCTCCACTTCGCACGCGAAGGAGCGGAACTCGCGATTATCCACCACTCGAATCGCGGGGGCGTGGAGGAGACTCGCCACCTCGTCGAGGCTGAGGGCCAGGTTTGTCGTACTTATGAAAGTGATTTGAGCAAGGCCGTAAGTTGCAAGGAATTGGTCGCGCAGGTTGTGGAAGACTTCGGAAGAATCGATATCCTGGTGAACAACGCTGAGGATCCTTGGGCTGGCGGAGAAATCGAAGCAATCGATCTTGAGCAGCTCGAATCCATTTTCCGCGCGAATTTGTTTTCTGTTTTCTTCCTGACTCAAGCTGCTCTCGAACAAATGAAAAGAGGGTCGTGTATTATCAACACGACTTCGATCCCATCTCTTGAGGGGGGATGGCATTTGCTCGAGCGCGCGTCCACTCAGGGCGCTCTCATCGCTTTCACGCATTCGATTTCAAAAACCCTCCTTCAGCGTGGAATCCGGGTCAATGCCATCGCACCTGGCCAGCATCCAGGAGGGCTTGGTCCTTCCTACGTCTTTCTCGCATGCTCTGACTCGTCGTTCATGTCAGGTCAAGTCCTTCATCCCAGCGGAGGAGGCGGAACTTAATCTCCCGCTGGATTCGAGTGACTGGATCGACTTCTATCGAGAAAGTCGAGCATCCTCGCCTGCGCCGCAGTCGCCCCATCCAGTTTTCCAAGGTCGAGCCTCATGGGCTCAAGGTCTGCTTCTTCGTCGACGTCACCCAAGACCTCACTGGTCGCGACTTTTCCGATCGGAGCGAGAAGCCTGACGAATTCCAGCGCAGTTCGGGCGCAGCTGTAGGGAACCCCCATCCAGACATCCTGCGGGATTGTCCTGCGGCTGGCGAAAAGGTGGTAGCCGCCATCCTTCGCAGGTCCAATGCAGAAATCGGCGTCCTTTTCGAGAGCATCGATCGAAGCTCGCAGCTGACACACGGTCAACTGAGGCGAGTCTGCGCCGATCAGGACGACACGATCAAATCTTTCGATCAAAGTTTGATGGACACGAGCCAGCCTCGCGCCCAGATCTCCTGAACCCTGATCGACGACCGAAAAGCCTGACCACCGGGGATCGGCCATGGCCTCCGACTCCGCTACGGCCCAGTGGGGCACGAGTCCGGGAATGCTCTGGGAGGCGATGCTCGCCAACTCCTCGATCGCTGCCACTGAAAGTATATAAAACTCCTGAGCGAACCCTCTCCCCATCGTCGCTGCGAGCCGCGTTTTCACAGGAGAGCGTTCGGGCGTCCTGACGAAGATCGCGAGGGCAATCTTCACGGAGAGGATCCGATACCGATTCGAATCCGCGCAAGCTTGACGGCCTCCGGCCAAGCTTGCTTGGCTGTCAGTGAAAGATGGGCACTCGTGGTCGTCCACCAACCGCGATCCTGGTATTTCCGAGCGCTGGTCAGAACCTTTTTCCCGGTGCTTCGGAGCCTCATTCCTGCCTGGCGAGCTTTCCAGACCAGCAAGTGGTCCTCCCCGTAGGGTGCGTCTTCATCGAACCTCCCCAACTTTTGGAACCGTGAACTGGAGAGGCAAAAGGCCTGATCCCCGAACGGCATTCCCAGGAACCGCGACCGGAACCAAGTTCCGCGCTCGTTCAACCCCATCCACCGGGGACCATCTGCGAGAAAGCCCAATTCGAAGAAATGAAGTGCCTCAGGATCGGCCAGAAGTGAACTCTCCAGCGCCTGAAGCGCGCCGTCGGGAATGCGGGAGTCCGCATGTAAAAACCATAGGTAAGGTTTTTTCGCCTGTGCTGCCCCAGCATTGAGCTGGATTGCACGGCCTCGCTGAGCGGTGATCCATCTCACCTGGCGCCCGCCCGCCAATCCCCTGGATAGAAGGCTAGGCGCGTTCCTCGGCATCTCCGGGGACACGAAGAGGATCTCCGACCGAAGTGGCAGAAACCTAAGGTCCGGAACGAGGCCACTCCAGGATTCGTCTCCTGGGGCGACCGGGATGATGACGGATAAGTCAGCGAGCGTCGGCATTCCTGCGCTCATTCCCGAAGAAACGCGAGGAGCTCGCGCGCACGGGGAGGCAGGCCATGCTCACGGCTCAACACGGCGTACTGAAGGCTTTTCCTGCAGCCGCATTCCGGACTCGCGGCGGCCATGCGGGAGACCAGGGCCCGAATCATCCTCTGGACGCGCTGAAGATTTTTCCCGTAGAGCTCCATGACCTTGTCGACGGAGACATGTTGGGCGGGATCATCGAGCCAACAGTCGTAGTCGGTCGCGATGGCGATCGTGCAGTAGCAGAGTTGGGCTTCTCGAGCCAAGAACACTTCCGGCACATTGGTCATGCCGACGAGTTGGCATCCCGAGGCCCTGAGAAAATGGCTTTCCGCACGAGTGCCAAGACGCGGACCTTCCACGCAGGCGTACGTCTTGCCCACATGGATCTGGGATCCAATTCCGCGTGCTGAAGCTTCGATTCCGCGTGCGAGCTGTGGACAGGTCGGCTCCGCCGTCGAAACGTGCGCTGCCAAGCCATCTCCGAAAAAAGTGCCCGCACGCTTTCCCCGCGTCCAATCCAGGTATTGCTCGGGGATCGCCAAATCCCCGGGCGCGATCGCTTTTTCAAGGCTTCCCGTCGCAGAAACCCCGACAATACGCCTCACTCCGAGTGACTTCAGAGCGTAAAGGTTGGCGCGGTAATTGATCTCGCTGGGCAGGAGCTCGTGGGCGCCACCGTGCCGAGGCAAAAATGCGACTTCATGCCCGTCTAGGGTTCCAAGAACCACAGGCGCCGAGGGAAAGCCGAAGGGCGTCTGTACCGTGCGACTCTCCCGGATCTCCAATCCTTCCATCCGGTAAAGTCCGGTCCCGCCGATGATCCCAATCATTCCGTTGCCTATCATGTCAAGGCCCCCCCACAAGAGCTGCCGGTACCCGCAGTGCAACCAAAGCAATGTTGATTCACTGCGATTTCGCGTTCGCTCAATGTCTTGAAGTCGAAGTCCCGAATGTGCCGGACACTTTCAGGCACGACAGGCATGTCGAGCATTTGATTGAAGTCACAGTCGTAGACCCGTCCATCCCAACTGATCGAGAGAGTGTTTCGGCACATCACCCCCGGAGTGGCCGCGGGATTGTAAGCGTTCACGATTTTCTCCATGTACTCGTCCAGGTTGCCACTGATCTGCAGGTAGTCGAGGAACCGTGAGATGGGCATGTTCGTGATCGAGTAGAGGTGATTGAACTCAATGCCGAAGTGATGGCGCAGCTCCTTCTTGAAATCCCTCTCCAGCGCCGCTTGGGAAGCGGGAAGGAACGCACCCGAAGGATTATAGACTAGGTCAAGTTCGAGTCCGGTGCCTTCCCGTCCATAGCCGACCTCATTGAGCATCCTCAGGGCCTGGATCGATTTTTCGAAAACGCCCTCGCCTCGTTGCCGATCGGTGAAACCCTTTTGGAAGTAGGGAAGTGAAGAGACTACTTTGACTTTGTGCTCGGCAAAGAACTGGGGAAGGTCGTGGTATTTGGCATTGGCCAAGATGATGGTCAAATTGCAACGATCGATGACTTGAATCCCAAATTTCGTGATCTCGGAGACGAACCAACGGAACTCGGGGTTCATCTCGGGAGCACCCCCCGTCAGATCGACGGTCTTGAACCGATTCTGGCGAAGAACCTCTAGACACTCCTCCATCGTCTGTCGGGTCATGATCTCTTTGCGATCAGGCCCCGCATCCACGTGGCAATGCTTGCAGACTTGATTGCACATCTTCCCGACATTGATCTGGAAAATCTCGATAACGGAAGGCCGCAACGGATTCATTCCGGTTTCAGCCAGCTTGTCCTGGAAACGCGCCAGGCTCTCAAGCCTGTTGCTCGAGTGGGAGAGGACGTTCAACTGGGCCTCGCCTTGGGTGAGCGGACTTCCGCGACTTTGAAGACTCCGCGTGTTCATGGCGCTCACATCGACAACTGCTTGGCTTTGTTCATCATCTGCACGCTATGGACAAGGGTTGCTCCGCCCTTGATGGCGGCCGCAACGTGGACCGCTTCCATCATCTGCCTTTCGTCGGCCCCTTTTTCGAGGGAGTCCGTCGTATAGGCATCGATGCAGTAGGCGCACTGAATGGCATGAGCCACTGCGAGGGCGATGAGTGACTTCTCCCGCTGGCTCAATGCACCTTCAGCGAAAACTTCGCCGTAATAATCGAAGAATTTAGCAGCCAGTTTCTCATTGAACTGGCTGATTTCACCAAACTTCTTCAAATCCTGAGGGTTGTAGTAGCCGTGTTCCATCGAGATCCCCATGTGTTTCGAGTACGGTGCCCGCGCTCGGAAGGTTACGGACAGTTGAAACAAGAATCAAGCGCGCCGCCATGCGTGATAGCGCTCGACCCACCGAAGGACGCCAGCAGGGGCATGGGCTTTTTTCCAGACTCCTGCGGCATACTTATTGGCTTCGCTGAAGGTCGGATAAATGTGGATAGTGCCGAGGACCTTATTGAGTCCAATGCCATATTTCATGGCCGTTACGAATTCAGGAATCATGTCGCCAGCATGAGCTCCGACGATCGTGACACCCAGGATTCTATCCTTTCCGGGCACAGTCAGGATCTGGACGAAACCATCCGCTTCACTTTCTGTGATCGCCCGATCGAGATCGTTGATCCCGTAACGCGTCAGCTCGTATGGGGTGCCTTTCTCGCGCGCTTCGGTTTCACTCAATCCGACCCGCGCCACTTCCGGATCCGTGAAAGTGGTCCAAGGAATGACCCGGTAGTCCGTCTTGAACTTCCGAAATGGGCTGAAGAGCGCGTTGACCGCTGCATACCACGCCTGGTGTGCCGCAAAATGCGTGAATTGAAACGGGCCTGCCACATCCCCGCAGACATAGATGTTTGGGAAGTTCGTCCGAAGGAACTCGTCGGCCCGAATCGTTCCTCCCTCGTTGAGCTGCACCCCGAGCTCCTCAAGTCCGAACCCTCGGGTCCGAGCCTTGCGCCCGACCGCCACTAGGATTCGGTCGAAACCGTAGGCAACCTCCTTTCCCTCTGATTCGCAGATCAAGACGCGCTCGCCGTTTCTGAACTCGACTCGAAGGGCGCTATGGCGGAGCAGGACTTGAATGCCTTCTTTTTCAAAGCGTTCTTGAACATGGCGTGCCACAGCCACATCCTCCCTCCCCATGATCTGGCTCCCTGACTGCACTAGGGTCACTTTCGAACCGAGTCGCGAGAAACACTGACTCAGCTCGCAGCCGATCGGGCCTCCGCCCAGGACCAAGAGTCGCGCCGGTAGTTGGCGTAATCCCCAGACTGTGTCGGAATTCAGGGGCTCCGCTTCTTTCAAGCCCGGCAGATCAGGCATTCGGGGTTCGCCACCCGTGGCGATAATCAGGCTTCGTGCTGTGATTCGCCGGCCCTCCACTTCGACTTCGAACGGCGAGACCAGTTTTGCATCTCCCGAGATGCACTCCACTCCGAGCCCCCGATATCGCTCGACCGAATCGTGCGGCTCGATTTCATGGATGATCCTCTGGACCCGATCCATGATTCGGCTGAACTCGAACCTCACTTCCGCCGAGTCGAATCCAAACTCCCGCGCGCGTCGACAGTCGGCAAGGAATCGGGCCGATCGGATCAACGCCTTGCTCGGAACACAGCCTGTATTCAGGCAGTCTCCACCCATTTTTGATTTTTCGATCAGCGCGACCTTGGCTTTGACTGCTGCCGCGATGTAAGCGCTCACGAGCCCCGCCGACCCAGCACCGATCACCACCACGTTAAAGTCAGCCCGAGCCGGACGCTTGAATCCGCGATAAACCTTGCGCGCTTTCATCGTCCCGAGGATCCCGCTCGCAATGAACGGAAACACTCCGAGTGCGACAAACGAAAGGAGGATCCCCGGAGAGAGGATCTGCCTCAAACCCGCCAGCTGCCCGAGCTGCGTGCCTGCGTTGACATAGACAATCGTCCCGGGAAGCATTCCAAAAAGGCTGACCCAAGCGTAGGTCAGGGTCGGGATCGAAGTGAGACCCATCAGCAGGTTGACCAGAAAAAATGGAAATAGTGGCACGAGCCGGAGACTGAGCAAGTAAAGCTTCCCCTCGCTCTTCACGCCTTCATTGATCCGCTCCAAACGTTCGTGCCATTTTTTTTGCACTGTGTCCCGAAATACGAATCGAGCAATCAAAAACGCAAGGGTGGCGCCGACGGTGCTGGCCAACGATACGAGCAAAGTGCCTCGGACAAGGCCGAAAATCGCCCCGCCTGCGAGCGTCAGGATCGCAGCCCCCGGAAACGAAAGGGCAGTGGTCAATGCGTAGACGACGAAAAATCCCAGGGAATATCTGAAAGGCTCCGCATCGACCGCTGCAGCCAGCTCGTTTTGGCGCGCTCGTAGATTCTCCAGGGTCAACTGCTGCAACCAGCCCCGAGAGAAAGCGATGTAGGCCAGCACCGCGATGACGACGAGCACACCGACACGCAGGGCGTTTTTATTCATTCGGGAAAGGTATAAGACTGAGTTGCGATTGTCGATCGCGAGGGTACGATGCGACTACAAATGCGGCATTCTGGTTTTTCGAGATGGATATGGGCGGTGGTGCTGGTCTCAAGCGTTGCGGCACCTCGGGCACGGGCGACTTCGATGGAAACGCTCCATGAGTCCTGGAACCGAATTATCGAGAAGCGCGTCACCACTTCAGGTTCCGTCAGTCAGGTCGACTATAAATCGATCAAGGCCGAACCGGCCGAGTTGGACTCCTACCTCAAGTCCCTTTCCGCGGTGACGAAGGAGGAGTTCAATCGCCTCCCCCAGGGCGCACAGCTCGCGTTTTTGATCAACGCCTACAATGCGTACACGGTGAAGCTCGTCGCAGACAACTATCCGGTTTCCTCGATTAAGAAAATCGGGGGACTGTTCGGAAGCCCCTGGAAAATCGAGTTCTTCAGTCTGCTGGGTGAAAAGCGGAGCTTGGATAAAATCGAGCATGGGGTGATTCGCAGACTTTTCAATGAGCCGAGAATCCACTTCGCGCTGGTTTGCGCCTCCAAAGGTTGCCCGGCTTTGAGCGCTTATTCTACCTCCAAACTCGAGAGCGAGTTGGAGGAAACGACGCAGACCTTCCTTAGGGACCCGAAACGGAACCGCTTCGATCCGAAGGAAATGAAGCTTCACCTCGGCAAAATATTCGACTGGTACCGAGAGGATTTTGTGACGAAGGCGGGTTCACTCAAAGCGTTCATCGCTCCCCGAATGTCTCCTGAACCCGAGATTCGCAAGAAAATAGAAGACCCGAAAACGGAAGTCGAGTTTCAGGACTATGACTGGTCCCTCAACGACAAAACTTGATCCAAAAGCCAAGGAGTCTTGATGATTCGCATTATGTCTCGCGAAGTGATCCGCGCCGCCCAACCTAACTCACTGGAGGCCGGACTGACCCCTGCACGTACTCTCAAAAACGCGCAAAAACGAATGAAAGAGGGCGACGCTTGGAAAGAGAACCAAGTTCTGGGCCGCCGGTATTCCATCGGGTGCGTCGCGCTTGAAATCACCCAACGTTAAAACCTCGACTTCACGCTGTGCTACCTCTCGGAGCATTCGGAGTCGGTCATCGCAACTGCAACTATTACGCAGCGACCTTGGTGACGAACGGAAAAGCGACGGATCTTCTCGATCACTCTGCTTTCGGCGCCCGCTTCGTGCGCGAAAGCACGAGCCTGGAGCACAGGCGGACTCATCCCCTGGCCACTGCGGCCTTGATCTTGAAATGGTCCCTGAATAGTCCGGGGATCCTCGGTTACGGCCTCATCTCGATGTGCCTTCACAATGCGAAACCGGATGCGTTCATCCTGAAGCCGCTGAAAATGGCCGAGCTCTCGCGGCATGGGGAAGGGTACTTCGTCGGAATGTAGACGAACAAGGAAGGATTGACTTCAAGGGAGTCGCCCAAGACCGGGGTGATCTCGACGAGTATGTCCGCTATGTCGCTTCGACGAGCCCATGGTCGGATCCCACGGACTTCCCCACTCCCCGGGACCGGATTGCTTACTCGCTCAACTCCTATAACGCATTGGCGATGTACAACCTCTGGATACAGGAATCCCAGGGAGTCTAGGCGGATTCAAGCAGCTCACTTTCTTCGCGCTGAGACTCATGGATCTCGGAAAAGACTTCATTTCACTGTACCTCTACGAGAACGATTGAATCAGGCCCATGGGGGAGGAGCGCAACGTGATGGTGAACGAAGCCCAACACAAAGTTCGACTTTCCTCGATCCTGAAGTTCTACACTCGCGACTTCTCGAAAAAGGCTCCGAATCTCATTGCCCACGAGCACTCAGGAGCAAAATGATGACGAACACGAAGTGGGACCTTGAGCTTCAACCCACTCCGGAAAGGCTCAGGATCTTCGCAACCAAACACTCGTAATCCAGGCCCGCCCGCGCAGCGGATTGCGCGAAATCGTCGTCCATCGCGATCGTGGGATTGGGATTGGCCTCGATGAAAACCAGGTCGCCATTCGCCCGCAGCCTGAGATCAATCCTTCCGTAGCCCTTGAGCTGAAGGAGGCGATAGATTTTCTTGCAGGTCTCGACGAGACGGTTCTCCACCCCTTCCGGCAGGGGCTCCGCGTTTCCGCTGCCGATGCCCCATTTCTTACGATAGGCGTCGTTCCACTTGGCTTGATAAGTGGCGAATTTCGGCTCGCCCTCCGGCACTTCGCGGAAAAAAAGTTCCCGGGGAGGAAACACGGTCAAGCGCTCATTGCCGATCACCCCGACATAGAGCTCGCGCCCTTCAATATACTCCTCAATGATCGCATCGGCTTCGAGCTTCTCATTGATGTAGCGAACACGGTCCAAAGCGTCCTTCTCGTTCTCTGCGAACGAGACCTGAGAAATTCCCTCGGAAGCCTCGAGTTCGAGTGGCTTGATGAACGCCGGAAAAGTGAACTTCTTGAGCGACCGCAATGGTTGAGCTTTTCTTGCGATGATGAACTTCGGGACGTGAAGGCGATGGTAGGAGAGGATCTTCTTGGTGAGTCCTTTGTCCTTGCAGATCCGAAGCGCCTCGGGTCCCGCGCCGGTATAGGGAAGCTTGAGCAGTTCCAGCAGCGAAGCGATGTGCGGTTCGAACCGACGGTCTTTGTCGAACGCCTCGCTCATGTTGAAGACCACGTCCGGTGGGTTGTCTCGGACTTCGCGCAGCAAGGGCTCGATGTCGTCGTGGATCCCGAACGGCTTCACTTCATGCCCGAGTTTGCGAAGGGTGTCCTGGATATGGGCCTCGTTCTCCCATTCCTCCGTCTTCATGTACTCGTCATAGTCATCGGGCGGGATCGGTTTGGAGAGGTCGAAAAGCTGAAGGACCTTGAACTGGCGACTACCCATGCTCAGACCGTCCTCTTGAACTTGCCGGTGAACTGGTAGTGCATCACCAGCGAAGCGAGGTAAGCCGAAACCTCGAGATGAGTCTGGGCCTCCGGTTTCCCCAGGCGAAGATCCAGACTTTCGCACCGATGGGCAAGCTTGCGAATCAGGCCTTCGACCGTGATCTTGCGCTCACCGCTCCAATAACTGACGCTGTCGAGAATCTCTTTACGATGCCGGACCATGTATCGGTGGGCGCTCGACTCCCGTTTAGGCAGGGAAGAGGCACCGTTGAAAATGCGTTTCAGATCGATGTCGTAGAAGTCGGGATAGGCTTCGGCATGCTCTTTCTTGCGGCGGGCATAATACTTTCCCAGCGTCGTTTTCATCCGGGAGGCGGCAAAGGGCAGGGAGCCGGCCTCGGCATGCGGCTCCTGGGCCGCGACTTCAAGAGCGAGCTTTTCAAGGTACTTGAGCTTTTCGAGGGCCATCGGCCATTTGCGGTACTCGGCCCGCCAGTCGCGTCCCGGTGTGAGCCAGACGGCGAAGGTCTCAGCGAAATCCTCGTCCGGATGGGCCTGCGCATACCAGTTGTCGAGGTGATGCACGAAACTCCGACTGTAGGGCCGGGGACGATAGTGCTCGGGTGCATACTCCTGGTCGGGCGAGCCGAAAAGGTCGCGCCAACGCTTGCGTTTGGAGAACCGATAGCCATGATCGAAGCAGTGGCCAGCCTCATGGCGCAGAAGTTTTTGGCACCATCCCGGGTTGCCCCCCTCCACCTCGAGCATCATGGATTGCTCAAGAGCCTTGAGCCTCGGGTGCGCGAGGTAAAACGGAACCGCGATGGCCAGCATGCCCTCGGGACTGAACCATTCGTCTCCCAAGTAGACCTTGGGTCGGAGCTTCAACCCCGACCCCAAGAGCTCACCGTGAAGCACCGCCACCCGCTCCTCGAGCTCGGACCCGTCGACGATCACTCCCAAATCGCAAATACGGAGTTTCAGAAGCTCGTCGTCGCTCGCAGATGCCCATGAGGGCTCGGTGCCCGGAGCTAAACCGGAGGGTGCAGTCGAAAGTTGTGCCACTTCCTCATTTTAAACTTAGCCCTGATAATCACACTGGGTATTAAATGCAGCCCGCCGGTACAAACGCACCGGTTCCGAGTGACTCACGGCTTGGGGGGCATCGAAGGTTGACCGGAACCGGGCATTCTCCGCGAGAGCTCCTTGAGCTTTTCGCGTTGCGCGGGAGTGAAATCCGCACCGAAGCCGACCGGGTTGGCCTTGGCCCCTTCGATCATCTCCATCATTTTGAGCGGATCGCCCCCGCTTTTGCGAGCCATGTCCGCGAACACTTCCGAAGCGAGGCCATAAATCGCCTCAGCATCCTGATCCGATCCGGCCATGGCTCGTACCTGACGCTGGACGGATTCGGCCTCGTTGGATTCTTTCCCGACTTTCGCACGCTGGGCCGGGTCGAGGAGGAGAGCCTGGGTTTCAGCCAGGGCTTTTTGACTGGCGGGATCCAGCGCATGCTCCGGGGAAGGGCCCGCCGCCTGGGCGGCTGTGCCCGCCACGAACAAGCCCAAAACCGCCACGAAAGGGAATGACTTCACGCGAATTCCTCCGATCCCAGTCAATGATTATACGGCAGTTGGATCCACGGGCAAGGGAAGCGGGACCAAACCCCTAATCCCCAGAGGTAGCCAGTGGTTAGGAGGTCACCGGAATTTCTTCACTTTCCTAATTGTTTCCGGAGACTCAGCTCTGAGAGAATCAAACGAATGATTCACTGGAATGCTTCGCCCGAGATCGTCCAAATTGGACCCTTTGCCCTGCGTTGGTACGGGGTGCTTTTCGCCACGAGTTTCTTCCTGGGTTACCGCATCTGCGGAAACCTCTTTAAGGGGGCTGGTCGGACTTTGGCCCAACTCGATCGGCTGTTCGTGGCGATGTTCATCGGAACGCTCGCCGGTGCACGACTGGGCCACTGCCTTTTCTACGAGCCCGAAATCTACCTCGCAGACCCTATCCGGATCTTCAAGATTTGGGAGGGAGGTCTTGCCAGTCACGGTGCAGTGCTCGGTATCTTAAGCGCTCTTTACTTCTACGGCCGCCGTGAACAAAAACTGGCCGGAAAAAAGGGGACCGTCATCAGTCCACTTTGGGCCCTGGATTGCGTCACCCGAGGCGTCGCGCTGGCTTCATGCCTGATCCGGGTGGGAAACTTCTTCAATTCCGAGATCATCGGTCGTCCTTCGAGCGTTCCCTGGGCCGTGGTGTTTGAGCGTATCGACCGAGTGCCTCGCCATCCGGCTCAACTCTATGAATCGATGACATATCTCGTGTTGTTCGGCCTTCTCACCGTGATTTCTAAGAAACCCCGGGCTCGCCTCGGCTCAGGCGTCCTGTTCGGGATTTTCTTGGCCTATGCCTTCAGCGCCCGAATCGTTCTCGAGACCTTCAAGGAGAACCAAGTGTCGTTCGAAAACGGAATGATCCTCAATATGGGACAAATCCTCAGTATCCCGGCTGCGATCGCTGGAGTCTTTTTCGTCGTTCGGGGACTGAGGAAGTCAGACGCGACCCAGTAGAGAACGACCCAGCTTCCGCACCTCCAGCTCTCTCCCTATACTTGAATTGCGAAGTCAATTTCCCGGCTTCGTGAGCGGGGTGGCCGCCCTTTTGAAGGTCAGTGGTGCCGCGGCAATCACCACTGCGGACTGTATGCCCTACGCGATCGCCGTTCAGGATGGCTTGGGAGCTTCCGTGGTCTTGACCAGCCCTCTCGGCGTATTGCTGGCCGGGGCGGGAGCCGGAGGTTTCTTCAGCGATGGCCTCTGCACCGTTCCGATCTCATCGACCACGATTTCCACTTCAACGAGCTCCACCGTGATCTACTTCAAGTCGACGGTCGTGCAGCAAGCGGTGCTCTTCGTCGGATCCTCCACCGTTCCCGGCTCCAGCGCCTCGGTGACTGTCTCTTCGGTGGGAAAGAAGGTCGGTTTCAGCTCACCGAGCGCCTACGTTCAGCGCAACCAATGCTCAGTCAGCCCGCTGCAAATGCGCAGCCTGGATGAAAACAATGTCGCGTACGCTGCGCCCTCTCCGATCACAGTGACCCTGGGAGGCGCCAGTGCGAGCGCGAAATTCTACGCCGACGCCTCTTGCGCTACGGCCTCCATCACTACGACCGTGATCGGCACCGGCCAGACGAGTGCTTCGGTTTACTTCAAGGATTCAATCTCCGAGTCCCTGGCTTTGACCGCCACCGGGTCGATCGCGGGATGGACCGTGGGCGGGATCGCAGTCACGATCTACAGTCCCTTGGCCATCAGCCCTCCGATCAAGACGCTCGTCGCGAACGATTCCCTGATCTTGATCGCGACTGGCGGAGTCCCTCCCTATGTGTTCACGAAGCCCAGCGGTGGCGGGACCCTGAACGCCGGGACACGGACCTACGCGGCACCATCGACGGCTGGCTCCGCCACGATCCGGGTCACGGACTCCCTTTCGGCAACCAGCGACTCCTCCCTCACGATCGTCACTCCCGTCACGATCGGTTCCGGGACCATGTCCGAACATGCCTGCAGCGTGTTTTCCAATGGGACTCTCCAATGCTGGGGTAGGAACGATTGGGGACAGTCACCCGCATAGCGGGAGGAGCCAACACCCGGTGCGCCTTGGACACCAGCAAGACCGTGCGGTGCTGGGGAGACGGCTCCCAAGGTCAGATCGGAAACAACGTGAATCCGACTCCGGTGGGGCCGGTGACGCCTGCCGGATTGAGCGGAACTCTCCAGATCAGTCCCGGAGAATCCCATACTTGCGCCGCTTTATCGACGGGACGCGTGAATTGCTGGGGACACAACGACTACGGACAACTCGGGACGGGAGGGTCAAACATCCTGGAGAGCCTTCCCCAGCTCGTTCCTGGAATTTCATCTGCCACGGCTTTGGCTTCCGGCGATCAGTTCAATTGCGCCCTCCTCTCGAACGGCTCGATTCAGTGCTGGGGCATGACGGCGCTCGGTAACGGCTCAGGCGGAAGCTCGAACCTTCCCGTAACCGTCAGCGGAATTACCAGCGCGATCCAGGTCGCGGCAGGCTCGACCCATGCGTGTGCGATTCTAGGCTCGGGCGCCGTCCAGTGTTGGGGCGGCAATGGTTCCGGCCAACTTGGCAATGCCTCCAACGCGGCGGCTTCGTCTCCAGTCAACGTGGGCCTTTCTGGAAGCGCGATCCAGCTGTCACTCGGAGAGAGCCATTCGTGTGCGATCCTTTCTTCGGGCGCGATCCAATGCTGGGGCATCGGAGGAAATGGTCAGCTCGGCAACAATACCAACATCACGTCCAACGTGCCGGTCGATACGAGCTTTTTGACTACCGCAAGCGGGATGGCCTCCAACAGATACACCAATTGCGCGATCCTTACGGATGGAACCACCAAGTGCTGGGGATACAATGGGAACTTGAACTTCGGTCAGGTATCCTCCGACACGCTGACCCCGGTTACCGTTTCGAGTCTCGGTGTACCGACCCAGATCTTCGGCTACGGCAGCGCGCGTTGCTGGGGGAAAAATAGCTACGGACAACTTGGAGTCGGAAGCGCTTCTCTCCAAGTGATTCCGATTGTCACAGGGCCTTGGGAATAAATCCACGGTACGCTTTGCGCGATGCATCCAAGACATCGGCTTTGCAAACCCATTTCAAACAAAATTTTGCTTTCCATTCCCCGCCGCGATAACCCGCAAGAAGGGGGGAATTATGAATTCCAATTTGAAGAAATCCGTTTGTTTGACTGCACTGGCCCTGAGCTTGGCTTCCGTGGCTGCGTATGCCGACGTGAACATCGAAAGCATCTACGGTACTGACTCCCGCAAAGACTTGTACGAAATCACCGACAGCAAGACGTTGAAGCTCGCGGATTCGACGGTCGCACTCGTCGACAAAGGCGACATCACGATCACCGGTTCGACCGCCAAACTCAAGACCGAAAGCTACGGCCAGAGCCAAGGCCTCTGCACCAACGAGCGTTTTTTCGATCAAGGCACCGCGGCTTTCTGCTCCGGCTCCCTCGTCGGCGAGGACCTCGTCTTGACCGCTGGTCACTGCGTCACCGACGTAACCAGCTGCGCCAACGTGCGTTTCGTCTTCGGATTCTCGATCCGCACCCAGGGTGCTGATCCGACGACAGTCAGCAAGGACGAAGTCTATGGCTGCAGCCAGATCATCAAGCGCGAACAAGTCGGCACAGGCGCCGACTACGGCTTGATCAAATTGGATCGCAAAGTGACGAACCACACTCCTCTCACGATCAAGCGCGCCGCTTCCGTCGTCGGTGGGAAGCTCTTGGTCATCGGTCAGCCGACCGGTCTCCCGACCAAAGTGGCTGATGGAAAAGTCCGGGCGATCGCGAACCCAGGTTTCATCCTGACTAACCTCGACACTTTCGCCGGTAACTCGGGAAGCGCCGTCTTCGACGCAACTACTGACCAAGTCGAAGGCATCCTGGTTCGCGGCGACGCCGACTTCCGGTATGACTCGACCCGTAACTGCACTGTCGCCACCACTTTTCCTGAGGATGGTGCGCGCGGTGAGGACGTGACCCGTGTATCGGTGGTGGCTCCGGCCATCGACGCCTACTTGGCCGCACAACACCCTGCGCCTACACCGGTGCCAGCCCCGCTTCCATCGCACCTTCCACGTCACCCGATCCTCTGATCCGATTTCAAGTCCGACTTTTTCAGCCTCCCGGCTGATTCTACGAAACTGCCGCCGCGTCGATTCCAATGGGATCCGCGGCGGTTTTTTTTCGGTCTTCCCAACGTGTTGGGCCTACGAAAACAATTGTTGGAAAAACTCCGGGCGGTGGAAGTCAGGCTGGGCCTGCTGGGGCAGAAACAGACTCCAATAGGTTTTCTTCTCAGGGGGGCCCAGAATCGCGAAAGCATTCCCCCGAAGCTTCCTTAGATTTCCGTCCCAACGAAGCGCCTGAAGGGGAAGGCGCATCTGCGCGTTCCACCCATCGGGAGTGAGTGAAGATGCCGTGAACTTCGCTCCCGGAGAATGGAACTGACGGTTGAACCGCTTTCGAGGCTCGAATATCTGGAGCTCGAAAAATTGGCCGAGAGGGCTCACTTGGAATTCGTAGTAGCACTCGTCGGAAACCGACAGGAAGAGCTCCACCACATCCCAGTCCCAAAGCCCCCAGTGCGATCCTTTACCGGTAAGTGCCGGATTCACGAAAAGAGGCTCCGGCGTCCTGACTTGGAATTCGACCTGAAGATCGCCCCCGTGAAGCTGCATAGCCACCTGCAAATCGATCCCTGCGGGAGACAATTCCGGATGAACCAGCCTGAGTGATTCAGCATTTCTGTCCATGGTTCCAGTTTAGTGACGGCGCCGCGTGCTGTCTACGCCTTGGACACCTGTGTACCGGATGACCCACTTTTGAACCCTTTCGAACCGGATTCCTCCGTGATTCCGAAGTTCAATCCATGGCACCGGGGTTGCTCTAGGGTCGCAGATCGGAGGTCCCTGTTTATGAAAAAGAACCTGTCTAAGAATTCCCTCACGGTGCTCGTGGTGGTGGCTTGCACTGGACTTTTAGTCCAGTCTTGCGCCAAGTCCAGAACCGGCTTTCACGGCCAAAGCCTGGAGCCGACTGCCTCAGTCCCGGTGGAAACCCCGGTCGCACCGGCTGCACCAGCCCTCGATATCGGATCCAACCCCGCCTCCCTTCGCTCGATCCAAGCGAGTCTCCCTGGATCCTACAAGATCCAGTCGAGAACCTGTGTAGCCGGAAGCAACGTCACTTCGCCCTATTCGTCGGCCGCTAACGAAGTCGAAGCAGTCATCATCGAAGATGAGCAAATCATCCGCACGGTGAGCAAAGCGGATGGATGCGTGCTCAAATCCGTACGCAGCGTGGTTTCTGCGGAAGCGAACGGCGCCATCGAACTCAAGAACCCCCTTGAAACGCGGGACGCGATCTCGAAAAACGGGGTCGAGCTGGCGGCGAACGATACGTCGTGCACCTTCGTGCTCTCCGGCGATTCGCTCATGCCTTCGAAAACCAAAGGCGTCATCAGTGCGAGCGAAGAAGGCGCCATCCTCATTCTCGACGAAGAGTCATGCGCTCATTCGACCGAGGGTCTTGGAAAAATGAAGATCGAATTGAAAAAGGTCCCTGCCGCCGCACCCAGTGTCACTCCGCAGCGTTGATCGGGTTTGACTTCAAAAGAAAACGCCCAGGTGGGATTCCACCTGGGCGTCTCTCGTTTGAAAGGACCCAGTGGGGTCCTGAGATCAGTGCGAAGCCTGGAACTGGGAGACTTCCGACTGGTACCAGACCTTCAGGATCTCTTTCGAGGTCTCTGGGTTGGTGTTCCAGTGAGTCGCCACGTCGTTGTTGATGGCTTCGAGACCGCTCACGTCGCCGTGTGCGGCAGCGGTGAGGGCAGGCTTGACCTGCTCAGCAGTGACGCCGAAGAGGCGGCCGCTGAAGTCCTCGATGTCGCGCTGGGTGCGGCCGTGCTTTTTGCCGAGGGTTGCCCAGTCATTGAGGGTTTCGGCGATCTTGATGCCGGTGACTTCAGCGAGAGCGTGCTTCTCGGCGAGGCCTTTGCCGGTGAGGGTCACTTGCGCTTTTTCAGCGGATGCGACGTCGCCCAGAAGGTCGCGACCTTCGGTCTGACCTTCTTCGTTCAAGGCATAGCCGTTTTGGTCATAGAGGAGACCCGCGGAGGTCAGGCGTGCCCAACCCGTGAAGTACTGACCGTACCCGTAGGAGTCGGTGTACTGATAAGTGCCGTACTGGAGAGGTGCTGTGCTTGGATCGTTCGAGTAATCGGCTTTGATGCCGTTCGCGAAGAAGTTGCAGCCCGGGGCCGGGTAGCCGCTATAGCAGTACACGCCGTAGACGTCATACCAGGCGTGGTAATACGGATCGTAGCTCGCGCCACCCCCGCCACCACCACCGCAACCCACAGCGCTGAGGCTCAATGCGAGAGCGAGACCGCTCAAAATCAACTTTTTCATGACAAATACTCCTTAAAAAATATGAGACCTGTTCAACAAGCCGAACGCTCCCTGAGGAACGACTTCACTTCTGCATAGCGATTCGGTCGGGCACAAGTGCAGCCCCCGTGCCGAACGGCTGACTCAAAGTAAGTATTCGGAATGATTCAAATCCGCCTCGGACACGGACGGACACGGACATAGCCCAAGAAGGGACCACGGTCAGAACGACCCCAAAATCGGGGCAAAGCCTGTAAAAAAGTCGGGTACTCACTCCCTATTCCGCCAATGCGCGAAGTGACTTCCCGCTCAGGCGCTGCACTGTCCATTCAGACATCGGCTGAGCACCCAAGCTTCTGTAAAGGCGGATCGCTTTTTCGTTCCAATCGAGGACAGACCATTCCATCCGTCCGTAATTTCTTTGGATCGCGATTCCGGCCATGTGCCTGAGAAGGAGACGGCCCAAACCACGGCTTCTCCACGCAGGTTGGACATAAAGATCCTCAAGGTAAAGGCCCGGCCTTGCCAGGAACGTCGAGTAGCTTTTGAAAAACAAAGCGAAGCCGACAGCCTGCCCCTCGACTTCACCGATCAACACTTCGGCAGCGGGTCGCGGACCGAAAAGCGTCTCGTGCAGTAGGGCTTCGGTAGCCACGACTTCATGCGAAAGTTTTTCAAATTCGGCAAGTTCGCGGATCAAGGCGAGGATGAGCGGCACGTCATCGACGATCGCAGTTCGAACAGCTTTGGATTGCATGGGAATGACTTACTAGCAGATCTTCCGAATGACACGTCTCATCAGCTTCGCGCAGCAGCAGAGCAAGGGCACGGTCATTCTTTCGAAAACCGATCGAGCGGCGCATCCCCTGAAGGCGCGTCGGCCCGTCGAAATCAGCGGTTTCCAACTGTTGCCTAATTGATGAATTTCTTGCAAACTGCCGGTTCGCAAGGAGTTCTACTATCCGTGACTTTTGAAACCTGGTTCCAATCCCGTCATTCCCAGATCCCCAGTCGCTCCGTCGATGCCGTTCTGCGCTTGGCTGCCGAGGGCGGGACCATCCCGTTCATCGCGCGCTACCGCAAGGAACAGACCGGTAATCTAGATGAAGTCGCGATCCAAGCGGTCATCGAATCCCGCGAGGAATGGGACCAGATTTTGAAGAGGCAGGGATACATCGTCGAGGAAATCGAGCGGCAGAAGAAACTGACGCCCGAACTCAAGGAACAACTCCTGTCCACGTTTCAGCTCGAGCACCTCGAGGACATCTACCTTCCCTTCAAGCAGAAGAAGAAAACCAAGGCCGCTCTTGCGCGCGAAGCCGGCCTCGCTCCATTGGCTGACTGGTTATGGAACATCGGTCACGGTACCGAATCCCCCCTTCCGGGTCAGACCTTGGAAATTTGGGCTTTCACGTTTCGTAACGAAGAAAAGGGATTCAACGACGCCGATGCCGCTGTCGCGGGGGCCCAGGATATCCTGATCGAGCGCCTCTCCGAAAAGATGGAGCTTCGCCAAAAAGTCCGCGAAGCCCTCTTCGATCGGGGCGCGGTGCGCACCGCCAAAGCTTCGAAAGCGAAACCCAACAGCAAGTTCGACCTCTACTTCGACCATAGCGAGTCGGTTCAATCCCTGATCAAGCCCGAGAACACGCACCGCTACTTGGCGATGCGCCGGGGATGGATGGAAGAAGAGCTTTCGCTCAGCGTCGGGGGTTCGAAGGACGAACCCGAGCTTGAAGCGGGACTTCAAAGACTTTTCGAAGCCGAGGCCTGCACCGTTCCTGACTCGGTGGCGACTCCCGCGCTGATGAAAGCGGCGCGGATGGCGTTCAAGGCGCATGTGTTTCCGAGCATCGAGAACGAAGTCCACAAGGCCTTGCGCGAAGTGGCCGACCTGGCCGCCATCCGGGTTTTTTCGGACAACGCGCGCAAGCTGCTGCTCGCCTCCCCATTCGGTCCCAAGGCTGTTCTGGGAGTTGATCCGGGGATCCGCACCGGCTGCAAAGTCGCGGTGGTCGATGATGGCGGCAAATACATCGCCAGCACCGTGATCCACCTTCAGAGCGAAGAGCAGAAAAAACAGGCCGCGGTTCTCATCAACGAAATCGTGAAGACAGCGAGTATCCGTGCGATCGCCGTCGGGAACGGGACTGCCGGTCGCGAAACCGAAGTGTTTCTGCGCGCTACCTTGAAGGAGAGCGAATCCCTCGTCCCGGTGGTGATGGTCAGCGAGTCCGGCGCCAGCGTCTACAGCGCGAGCGAAGTCGCCCGCGAAGAGTTTCCAAACCTTGACCTCACCGTGCGGGGGGCGATCTCGATTGCCCGCCGACTCCAGGATCCTCTCGCGGAGCTGGTGAAAGTGGATCCCAAGAGCATCGGTGTGGGGCAATACCAGCACGATGTCAGCCAACATGCCCTGAAGAAAAGCTTGGAACTCGTGGTCGACTCTTGTGTGAACCAAGTCGGCGTCAACCTCAACACAGCCTCTTATCACCTGCTCGCGCACGTTTCGGGGATCGGTCCAGGACTCGCCAAGGGCATCGTCGAACACCGAAACTCCAAAGGCCTGTTTCGTTCCAGGTCCCAGCTCCTCGATGTCTCGCGCTTCAGCCAGAAAGCGTTCGAGCAATCAGCGGGTTTCCTCCGGATTCCCGACAGCGAGAACCCTCTCGACAATACCGGCGTCCACCCCGAGCGCTATCCGGTGCTCGAAGGTCTCGCCACCAAGCTCGGACGAGACGTTCGGGACCTGATGGGTGCTGGCGTGGAGCTCGTCCGAAAAGAGAAGGAACTCCGCGATGAAGTGGGCGCTTTCACTTTCGACGATATCGTCCGCGAGCTCGAGAAGCCAGGACGCGATCCGCGCGACGAGTTCGTGCCGTTCCAGTACCGCGAGGACATTCACACCCTCAAGGATCTGCAAAAGGACATGATTTGCCCAGGAATCGTGACCAACGTCACGAACTTCGGAGCCTTCGTCGACATCGGCGTCCACCAAGACGGCCTAGTCCACATCTCCCAGCTGAGCGATCGCTACGTCAAGGACCCCAAGGATGCGGTCAGTCCTGGAGACCGGGTCAAAGTGAAGGTCCTCGAAGTCAACTTCGAGAAGAACCAGATTTCGCTCTCGATCAAAGCGGCGATTGAATCCAAGGGCAAGTCCCCGGAAGCGCGCGAGTCCCGCGGCGAAGGAAAGCGCTCGGGAGGAAAGCGTGCCGAAGGGGGCGCTAGACGTCCGCGCAATCCGGAACGCAGCCCAAAGGGGGGAGGAGAGCGACCCGCTCCGGCTCCTCGTCCAATGCCTTCATTGAATGCGTCCCCCATCCTGCCTGTGACCGAAGCACGGAAACCGTCTCCGGTTGCGCAACTAAGTGCACGAGGAAGTGGAAGCGGTCCGAAACCCGCGGCTCCCAAGCAGGCCTTCAACAACGCATTTGCGGGACTCGCCAATCTTCGCACCAACCTGAAACCAAGCTGAGGGGCCCAGGGGAGCGATATTGAGCCCAAGTAACTCGAATCCACCACCTCCCTTGATTGAAGGAGAGGATTATACGATCGATGAGCTGGGGCGATACGTCTTTACGCGGAGCTACCACCTGAAACGCGGTTACTGCTGCGAAAGTGGATGCAGAAACTGTCCCTATGGATTCAAAAAGCTCAAGGATGAGTGAGCTATTGAATGGTCAGAGCGGACGGCGCGCTTGGATCGCGTCATATTCCGCCTCATAAGCGGGGTGGTGTGTGCCCATCCATCGATCCCAGAGCGTGAAGTAGAGCCCGTAATTGCAGGTCACCCGCCGGTGGTGCATCTGATGGTGGGTGGCACTGATCCAGTGCTTCCAAAATCCATTTCGTGCGAAATGGGGCGAATAGAGTTCGTACCCAGTGTGATTGACGACACCGAGGACTGTCATGAACATCAGCAGGACCATGAAAGCGGCGGGATGGACCGGAATCACGAACACCAAGGCGGGGAGTATGATCGCTTCGATGACCGCCTCGGTGGGATGGAAAGAAAACGCCGCCCAAGGCGTCGGATTCCGAGAGTCGTGGTGAACCCTGTGAAACAGGCGATAAAACCGTGGCAAGTGCATCCAGCGGTGAGTCCAGTAAAAGTACGTGTCGTGGAGCAACGCCAGGAGCACCATACTGAAGTAAAAGTAGGGCCAGCCATGTTCTGCCACATCGAGGTAGACTCGGGTCCACCCTCGCTGCCAAGCCCAGAATGCAAGGGCTCCCGCTAAGGCGAAAACCGCCGAAGTAATCACGGACCAGCGAATTTCCGCGCGAAGAATCCGGGGATCAGGAAATTCGGACTGAATCCTTCGCCATCCCCAGGCATCGCGATTGCGCTTCCAGCAAAGCCAGTATAGGCCGCCTGCAAAAAAGAAATAGCGGAGCAAAACGATGACGAATAGCCCGATCGAAAGTCCCAGGATTGCCACGTGACCCATTTAACACGAATTCGAGGATTGGCGCTGCGGTGAGCTTTGCTCCCGAACGGGGTTTCGGAATAAACTCTTCCCATGAATCGGTCGCAGATTTGGATGGTGTGTGCGGCCGCTTGTTCCTGGTCCATGAACGGGATGGCGGCAAATGGGACTTCGGTCCCGCAGCGGACGCCCACTTCACAATCGCCCACGCCCGAGACCCTTGCGGCAGAGCTAGCTCGCGTAAGAAGGGACGTCCCACCCGGTTTCGAACGCGGGATTCAGGAATCCCGGATCCTCTACTACACCGGGCAATACGCGGTCGGAAAGAATCAGAAAAAAAGGCACTTTGAGGAGGGGCTGAAACTGGCAGAGGAAGCGCTCAAGCTCAAGCCCGGGGATCCCGCGTCGATTCTGTGGTGGACCGCCAATCTAGGTTCTCTGGCTGAAATTGAGAAAGGTTCGTTCGGCCTGAAAGCTGTCTCGAAGATCGAAAGCGAGCTTCTTGAACTCAAGAAAACCCATCCCGAATACGAACACGCTGCTGCCGATCGAGTGCTCGGAAGGATTTATCAAAGAGCCCCGTCCTTCATTTCAATCGGATCATCGCGAAAGGCCCTGCTGCACCTGCGGGAAGCCTTGGCGAAATTCCCGGACTTTCCAGGCAATCAGGCTTTCATGGCCGAATACCTGGTGGAAGTAGGCGGAAAGGACGAAGCGTCCCGACTCGCTATCGCACTCCTGAAGTCGCAGGAGCTCAAAAACTACCCCTGGGATGCTCCCCTTTGGAAACAATCTGCCCTCAAAGTCCTTCAGGAAACCGGCACTTCGGTGCCCAAAGAGTCGACAGAATAAGTCATTTTTTCAGGGGTAGACCGCCCCCCCCCACCCGCGAGATCGCTTGAAGCCGCTCTCAGGTGTCAAAACGCGCGGTACGGGAATTGCTTTGCCATGCCGCAGCATGAGAACTTACGCACTCCCCCTCGCAGTCTTGGCCTTCATTTCATCCGGTTGCAACTTCCGCGTGGAGAAACCCTCCGGCACTGATGCCTCGCTGGGCAACCTAAACACTCGTCCCGGCCAAGTGATTGGGTTCAAGCAGCTTCAGCGTAGCCTTTTTGAATCCAAATGCAGCGGCTGCCACAACGCCGGCTTCGCCACTGCCGGTGTGGACGTGTCCTCATTCGCCTCGATCACTGGGAACTCCGGCCTCATCGTTCCCGGCAACCCCGAAGCCAGCCGACTATTTATCGCGATCGGACCGGGCGCTCGAGTCAGGATGCCGACCACGGGCGCCTACTTCAGCGAAAACGAGATCGCAGCAGTCCGAAACTGGATTCAAAATGGCGCTCTCGAAGAGGGGCCGGAAGCTCCCATACTTGAAGCGACCCCAGGTGTGGAACCGCTCCCCGAAGTTTCGCCTACTCCCGGTCCGACATCCAGCCCATCCGCGACTCCGTTGCCTGTCATCGAGCGTGTGACGTATGAAAAGGTCCGTGATCAAGTCCTCCAGCCTCACTGCGCTTTTTGCCACGGCTCAAGCCCAGGCGCGGGTGGCCTCAATGTTCTTGCCTTGGATAAGATGCTGGCCAATCCCGGACTGATCGTTCCCGGCAACTCGCGCATCAGCCGCCTCTCAGAGCGAGCGTCGCCCGAAGCTGGCAGTCGCCAGATGCCTCCGCAACCTCAATTTCCCGCCTTGAGTACGGCCGAAATTGAACTCGTGAAAAACTGGATCGATGGAGGTGCGCTGAGCGAGTCGTCACCGGTGACTCCGCCCCCCGCAATTGTGACGCCACCGCCGGTGGTGGACCGGATTAATTTTTTACAAGTGAAAAGCCGGATTATCGATCAGCGGTGCATCAGTTGCCACGGGTCGAGTGCTCGGATTAATATGACGAGCTTTGCAACATTGAGCAGCGTGGATGGGATCGTGGCGCCCAATGATCCCGAAAACAGCCGCCTCTACACCTCGATTCTCTCCACTGCACCCTTTCGGATGCCCGCAGATGGATCGACGCTCCCGGATGCCGACATCCAGTTCATCAAAGACTGGATTTCCCAAGGCGCGTCGTCGGAGTAATCCGAAGTCCACCCGTTTTCAGTTCCGCAGCAACAAAGCAAACGGGGCCTTGGATTTTCACGATCCGAGGCCCCGTTAGTTTTCAGGACAAAAGGCTGCGAAGCATCCATGCCGTTTTTTCATGCGTCTGCATCCGCTGTGTCAAGAGGTCAGCAGTCGGCTCATCGCTCGTTCGGTCAGCGACCGGAAAGATCGATCGCGCCGTCCGGACGACGGCTTCCTGACCTTCAACTAGAAGTCGGATCATATCCTGGGCGTTAGGCACGCCCTTGTCTTCCTTGATTGAGCTCAACTGCGAGTATTCCGCGTAAGTAGCCGGAGCCGGGAAACCCAGCGCGCGAATTCGTTCGGCGATCAGGTCAACTGCCAACGCGAGCTCGTTGTACTGCGTTTCGAACATCAGATGCAAAGTCTGGAACATCGGACCCGTCACGTTCCAATGGAAATTATGGGTCTTCAGATACAAGGTGTAAGTGTCGGCTAATAGCCGAGACAACCCTTGTGCGATTTCTTTGCGATCCTTCTCGTCAATCCCGATATTGATTTGCATGATTTAATCTCCTTTCAGAAGACAGATTTCTCAAAGTGCCGAAATTCCTTTGACGATCGCAGCTAGGCGGGCCAAGTCGTGGATCTTGTCCGCGCTCAGTCCGGAGTCCCGCAAAACTTTTTCGTGGGCCTTGATGCAGGTCTCGCAGCCATTGATGATCGAAACCGCCAGGGCCAGCATCTCGAACTTCTCTTTACCCATCGCAGGGCGAGCTAAAGCGGTCATTCGTAAGCCGGCGGTTCGATAGTCGTCGTCTTTGCCCACCATCGTGCGGAACTTGTAGTAGGTGTTCAGCATTCCCATGATCGCGGCACTTTCGCGCGCTTCCAGGATCTGATCGTGGGGAACACCCAACGCTGCTAGTTGGTCGTATGCGAATTGGGCCAGCCCAGCATGCCCGACTGAAGTCGCGGTCGCCAACAGAGCCATGCAGGCTTCATCCGAAGGAAGCTGGCCGTCGCCTTCCATCACTTTTTTAAGATTGAGCTTCAGATCTCGCGCGATCGTCGATTCCTTGCCCTCGAAGAATGCATCCAGACCGTCGGTGGAGAAATGGGACATCGGGAACTCCTGGGTAGTGAAGCGGACAACATTCCGCGAATTGCAGGCAAAGGGCCAATGGCCCCGCAGGAACCTCCCGAGCATCGCCATCGGCGTACGCCCGAGAGGTCGAATCAAGGATTCAGCATAGAATCAACCGTTTAGGGTCTTTTGGCCTTTTTCCCAGTTGCATGGGCAGAGCTCATCGGTCTGAAGGGCATCCAAAGTACGGACGACTTCTTTAACGTTGCGGCCAACATTGAGGTCGTTGACGCTCACCCAACGAATGACTCCATCGGGATCGACGATGTAGGTGGCGCGAAGAGGGATCTTCTCGGTGGGGTGCAGGATCCCCAAGGCTTCCGAGAGCTCTTTTTTCACGTCGGCCAACATGGGGAACGGAAGACTCTTCAGGTCGGCATGGTGAGTGCGCCAAGCATGATGCACGAAATGACTGTCGCAGCTGAGCGCGAAAACCTCTGCACCGCGCTCTTTGAACGCAGTGTAGTGCTTTCCAAACTCGGCGATTTCCGTCGGGCAGACGAACGTGAAATCAAGCGGATAGGAGAACAAAACCAGCCACTTGCCTTTGACGTTGCCATTGTTGACTGTGGCAAATTCTTTGCCTTTTTCCATCGATACGCAGGCTTGCATGCTGAATTCCGGGAACTTTTCGCCAATGCTTAAGAGACGATTCATTTTTCGACATTTCCTTTGGGGTTGAGTGACTTATTTTCAGGCTTTTAACTCGAAGTGCCCTTGAGAAGCACTTCGATGCTCTTCACTTTCAGCCCGCGCTTCAAGCGCGGCACTACTTGCACTTCCTCCGGCATCACATCGATGAGCTTTCCGGTCTTCTCATCCAGGAAGTGGTAATGATCGGTCACGCGATCATCGTAGATCACGCTTTCGCTGTGCGGAAGCCTCAGTTCCTTGAGGATTCCCGCTTTCACGAGAGTGCCTAAGGTGTTGTACACGGTCGCCAGGCTGATCTTCGGGAAATTCTGATCCGCCCAATCCTTGACCTGCTCCGCCGTCGGATGATCGGCTTCGCACAACACATAGCGACAGATCGCGATGCGCTGAGCCGTGGGCTGCACCCCAGCCTTTTTCAGCCGAGCTTCGAGCTCCAGTGGACTCAGACAGGCGGGCTTCGCTCTCATTGATTTAGAATAGTTCTAAAATTAGAATAAGTCAAGACTGGGCGTTCCCAAAAATCAGTTCGCGGGAAACTCGCAGATGAACTCGGAACCTTTGCCGAGCTCGCTCCGGGCAGTGACCGAACCACCGTGCCTCTGCATCACGTGTTTGACGATCGCGAGTCCCAAGCCGGTGCCACCGATTTCGCGCGAGCGGGCCTTGTCCACCCGATAGAAACGCTCGAAAAGGCGCTCCACAGACTCGAGGGGGATGCCCGGTCCATTATCCTGGACGATCAGGCTGACCGAGCCTGCAGACGCTTTCCAGTCGATCCGGATCCTGCCGCCTTCAGGAACGTACTTCATCGCATTGTCGATGATGTTCACCAAAACCTGTTCCAAGCGTCGAGGATCCGCACTTACGGTCTCGACCTCAAAACCGGTTTCAATTTGTTGCCGCTTGGCCAAGCGCTTGGACTCGAGCTGGGCAAGGACGCGCTCAGTAGCTTCGCGGGTTTCGACCGGCACCTTCTCGAACTCCACGCCGGAATCGAGCGAGGAGAGATCGAGCAGATCCTCGATAAGCGCCATTAAGCGATCGACGTTTCGAACGATCACATCCAAATACTTGGGAACCATCTCGAACCGACCGGCCCGGGCATCGCTCGCCAACGTATCCGTGAATCCCTTGATCGCAGTCAACGGGGTGCGGAGCTCGTGGGAAACGTTGGCGACGAAATCGATCCTCATGCGTTCAGCGCGCTTCAGTTCTGTAACGTCGTGAAAGACACCGACTGCACCATAGATCCCGCTCCCTTCGTTACGGAGCGGCGTCACTGCCAGGGAGAAGTGGCGTACCCCGGACTCGTTCTTGGGATGAAGTTGCAAGGTGGCCTCTTGAGGCCGTTTCTCATGGAGCGCGCCATGGAACGCCTCGAGGATCTCGGGATTCCGGAAAACTTCGCTCAGAACACTGCGCTTGAGGTCGATCTCGCGGGACTTAAAGAGGACCGCGAATCGTGAGTTGTAGAATAGCAGACGACTTTCGGCGTCCACGGCCAAGATCGCGTCCGAGATGCTGCCCATCAGGATCCCGAGCTCGTCCCTCTCTCGATCCAGGGCGGTGGCGTTTCGCTGGAGGTCGGTGCGGATGCGGTTCAGCGCGTTCTCGAGGTCGTCCCATTCACCGGCCTGGGATTCCGTAAGCTCCGAGTCGGTGATCGCCAGATCTGTTTGGCTGGTGGCACGTTCGATCAGCCGCCCGAGGGGATAGAAAAGCCTCTGACCCATCCAGGCCGAGAACAGAATGAAGGACACGGAAAGGATCGCCACATTCTGAACCTGAACACCCGCGATGAAGAGCGCGACCAGCAGGATCAAGCCCTGGACGGCGATGTAACGAACAAAAAGCTTCCACGGGAACGCGCCAGGAAAAAGGCGCTGTTTGAGTGCGTTCAAGCGGAAATCTGCCCTTTGATTCGATACCCGACTCCCCGAACGGTCTCGATCAAGTCGCCGCACTCGCCCAACTTCTTTCGAAGGCCGAAAACGTGGGTGTCGACGGTCCGATCCACGACCGCAACTCCCTCGCCCTGCACGAGATCGATCAAACGCGAACGAGTCAGCACTTTTCCGTGGTTCTGGATCAAAGCGGTGAGGAGCTTGAACTCGGAGGGGGTCAGGCTCACGGACTCCTTGGCGCAGAATACTTCGTGCGCATCGAGGTCGATCCGAAGCTCTCCCAGACGGAGTTCACGGGAGCGGTCCTCGCGTGTGGTCTCGGCTGAGTCATTGGACGCTCGACGCAGGAGTGCCCGAATGCGCGCGAGAAACACCGGAACCTCGAAGGGCTTCGTGATGTAGTCATCGGCACCGCTCTCCAGGCCGAGCACGATGTCTGCCGGCTCGACCTTGGCCGTGACCATCAGGATCGGGGCCTTTTCACCTTTTTTGCGAAGCGCGATAGTGAGCTCGAGTCCGCTGATTCCCGGAAGCATCCAATCGAATGCGCAAAGGTCGTAAGAGCCGCCATTGAGCTTTCGAAGAGCTTCTTCGCCGTCGGCGGCCTCCTCGACCCGGAAACCCTCACGCAGGAGATGGAGAGCCATCAAATCTCGGATGTCTTGCTCGTCTTCAACAATCAGGATGCTGGCCTTGGATTGCATGAAAGCCTCCTCAGGTCGGTTTATGGCCGCCGTGGCGGATGTCTTGTCCGGTCACGGCAAAGATCACGTCCTCGGCGATGTTGGTGGCGTGGTCGCCCAGACGCTCGAGGTTTCGGGCGATCA